>NZ_JAKKRV010000009.1:0-216656 GCF_025653985.1 Shewanella sp. SM69 | reverse complement strand
TGGTTCAATGCCTGTTGTGGCTAGTTGGTTTACACGCACAGCAACAGGGCTGGGATAAGCATTTTCAGGCCAATACCATTGGGCATCGAACGGTACTCTCAACGATTCGCTTGGGATTGGAGGTACTCAGGCGGCCTGATTATCAAATCACGGAGAAAGAATTGCTGGCGGCCTGGGTATTATTCGCCAATCAGTTGCTCAAATATGGCTATGCTATGGCTGATTTATGAGGGGATCCTTCAGTGCTAAGTACGGCCTTGTTCTCAGAGAGTCGAACTCAACCATTATTAATGGCAATCATATTATTTACTTTAAATTTTAGCATGTTATTCGATTTGCACCCACTAGCGTCCTCTCTACCTAATGGACAAGGTGATAAGTTTTTTATTAACTTTGAGTTAAAAAACATATAGTTACATTCCTTTTTTAACAATCCATTTTTACGAAGCTTGGCCAGCATAATATCTAACTTAATTATACTTATATGTAAAATGTCCGATATTTCCTCTCTAGTTAGCTTGACATCAACTTTAAGCCATTCATCCTTAAAGTTACAGTCGAACACTGTTAACAAGTCAAAAACTAACTTTACTAACTTTTCGTCAGGAGAGGACGTTAGTAAAAAAATTGCCAAAGCCGTTTGTCTTTCCAAGAAATAGTTTGAACTAAACATAAACTTAGTAAAAAGATTAATATTTGTGTGAGATAAATTGTTGATTAATCTTTTATCTATAAACGTTACTTTACTATCCCTCGCAACTATTATTTGTTTGCAACAAGTACATTTATCCTCTAAGAGCAAATGATAATCAGTCAGCCTACCTGGGATTATTGCATTTACAAATTTTGGTCTAGTGTAATCGTTAGTCCGTTTGGCATATAAAATAAGTCCATCGTCTAAATATATAAAATTGTTTAACAACAACTGCTTACTTATCGGGCTTCCTTTGGGTAAAGTCTTTGTTACACCATTTTCATATATAAAATCCACAATGCATTTTTCAACTTTTTCGGGGAAAAATATTGTCGACTGTTCCCTCATTCTTGCGTTTAGATCTACTGCGTTCATGATAAAGCCATCTAATAGTTACCACGTGTATTAATCATAATAATTAATACACGCTTTAAACATACCACTTATCAATTTTATATTTATGAAATCGTGACGCAATCGACACTTGGTAAAAATGCGTGATGACAATCAAAAAAATCAATTAATTGGATTTGTGACTAGTATCATCATTTATCATATAACTTCTATATGCGTATATACATATTTCTAACTAAATTATGCTTAAATCTTAAAGCGTCAAAGACATTCGTTAAATAAATGCTGATGTGCTTTTTGCATACTTAAATTGATCACATTTGCAGTTATTAAATACGGATAAAAATAATGAGCTTAAGTGCTTAAGGTTAATGGTTTGCAAAATGTGGTACGAGGCTTAATAATGAAACACTTATTATCAGCAATACTGTTGATTAAACTAATTCTTTTCATTCCTTTAGCATATTCTACACCTTGGGATGGCCTAACAACTGAGCAGGTTGAGTCGACCCTTGAAGATAAGTTTACCGCAGGTAAATATTCGCCTAAAGGTGCAGATTCTTGCCTAGTGTGTCATAAGAAAAATGACAAAGTGATGGCTATTTTCGATGGCAAGCATGGTGACATGAGCCATTCCAATTCCCCCATGGCGGGATTGCAGTGTGAGTCTTGTCACGGCCCTCTAGGTAACCATAACAAAGGTGGCAAAGAGCCAATGATCACCTTTGGTCAGGACAGCAAGTTATCCGCCCCGACTCAAAATACTGTGTGCTTGGGTTGTCACCAAAATACCGCCAAAGCAGGTTGGCATAATAGTTTGCATAATCTGGAGGAAATCGCCTGTGCATCCTGCCACCAGGTACATGTGGCTAAAGACCCTATCTTAGATAAACAACAGGTTAACCAAGCTTGTACTTCATGTCATACCCGCGAAAAAGCGGATATGAGTAAACGTTCATCCCATCCCTTAAAGTGGGATCAGATGACGTGCATCGATTGTCATGCACCTCACGGTTCATCAAATGAGAGCGCCCTCAAAAAAGCCACAGTAAATGACACTTGCTATAGCTGCCATGCCGAAAAACGCGGCCCCTTCCTATGGGAGCATGCGCCCGTAACCGAAAACTGTTCAACCTGTCACAACCCACACGGCAGTGTGAATGAGGCACTGGTGAAGCAACGCGTACCACAGTTATGCCAGCAGTGCCATGCCGATGACGGTCATGCTAGTCGCGTCGTGAGCCAGCCGAGTACCAATGCCTTTGGCGCTGGCATGGGTTGCTTGAATTGCCATAGCCAAATCCACGGTTCCAACCACCCTGCCGGCAGCAATTTTGCGCGTTGATTAAGGAGTCTAAGATGAAGTTTAAATTAAATTTAATCACCATTGGACTGCTTGCCGCTTCTGCAAGCGTTAACGCCGCAGACTTTTCGGTAAAGCAAGCCAATACCAGCAAGGTCAACACTAGCGCCTATCAATGTAAGGCTTGCACAGTGAAACAGGGCTACCAAGGCGAAGTGAACACCAATGTTGGCTGGGCAAGCAGCGACGATATCCACTCAGGTAACAGCTTTGGCGACAGTGATACGGGTTGGCGTGGCAGTGTCGGTGGTGATGTGAGTTATCGACAAGGTGAATACCAGGCAGTGATGAAAGCCGATGAACTCGGTTCGGACAACGGTTATCTGCACCTCGAAGCCGCCAAGAACAATCTGGGCGGCATCCAACTCGATTACAGCATGATGACTCGTTATGACGCCACTGCCCAAACCCAATTATGGCATAACAATGGGTTGCTGCTACCCGACAGTCACACCCGCTACCTTGACCTTGAATTACAGCGTGAAAAAGTCGGCATCGGCCTTGAGGGTGAGTTAGATGCGCTGCTTAACGGCCTCAAGGGCTATATCAACTATGACCAAGAGGATAAAACGGGCAATCGTCGCAGCAGTTTACTAGCCAACTCAGGCCCAATGAACTTTGCCTTGCCCGTCGATGCAACTACCCAAAATATCAATGCGGGTATTAGCATCGACCAACACCAATGGCAGAGCGAACTGGCCTATAACGGCAGTTATTACCGAAATCACATTAATCACTTAAGTCTACCCTATGCCGACAATGTGTATGCTGCTACCCCAGATAACGATGCCCATCAAGTCTCGTTAACGGGCCAATACCTACTCGGCACGAACGTGATTAACGGTCGCCTCGCTACTGGCCGAATGATTCAGGATGACAATCTTATCCAAGTCAGCGGCAATCCCCTGCAAAGCTGGGACGGTGAAGTGGAGACCTTAGACGCGCGTATCGGCTTTAGCAGTATGCTGAGTCCCCGTTGGCGCCTAAACAGTCAGCTGGATTACAGCGACCGCGATAATAAAAGCTCTACCTGGGATTTTGCCCAATTTGAAGTGGACAATGTCAGCGGTGCTTTTAAGCAAAACGTTGCGATGGATATTCAGCGCACCAACTTCAAACTGCAGAGTAGCTACCGTTTCAACAGCGACTATCGTTTACTCGGCGGTTTTGATTATAAAGCGGTGGAACGTAACTATACCGAGCGTGAAGAAACAGAAGACAGTGCGCTGTGGGCCAAGCTGAATATCCGTGTCATCCCTAAAACAGTGGTTGACCTTAAAGCCAGTTATGAAACCCGTGATGGCTCAACTTACGACAGCCTTGAAGCCACGTCCATCGAGGAAAATCCGTTGTTACGCAAGTTTTACCTTGCAGACAGAAACCGTAATGGGCTCGAACTCAGCGTTAATCATACTCCCCTGCAATGGTTAACTCTTGACTTCGATGCCCATTACAACAATGACGACTACGATGACACCCTCATTGGTTTAACTGAGGTGCAGGACTACGGTTACAACGTACAACTCAGTGCGCAGCTCTCCAACAGATTCAACGTTTTTGCTAGCGCAGGGCAACAATGGATTGAATCTGACATGGCAGGTAGCCAAGCCTATTCCACCCCAGATTGGTACACCAATGTCGACGATGAGTTTATCGACCTCAATATCGGTTTCACCTACGACGGGCTGATGGATGACCGCTTAAGCATTGGGGGCAATTACCAATTTGCTAACTCAGCGAGTGACACCCTAATCACCACGACCACTAACCAGCCTTACGGCGATTACTACTCCTACAGCCACAACTTTGAGCTGTATGGCCGTTATGCACTGAACAACAGTATGGGACTGAAACTGAGCTATCAGTACGAACGTTACTACGATACTGACTATGCCGAAGTCAGCCTCCATGCCGTTCCGGGATTAGTGACCTTGAGTGAGCTTAATCATAACTACAACGCGCATCTGCTGATGTTGACCTTCAGCTACATGCTGCCTTGATTTAAAAGAGGTGAAGAGAATGGAACGTAGAAGTTTTTTAAAGATGAGTGCCGCGGTGACCGCTGCAGCGACAATTTCTGGATGCAATAAAAGTGCGAGTGAAACCAATGTTGTACCACCGCCGATAACGCCCACAGATGAAGTCATTAATTGGTCCGCTTGTTTGGTTAACTGTGGCTCAAACTGCCCCATAAAAGTGTTCAGTAAGGATGGGGTGATCACTCGTATCGAAACAGATCATGAAACCACTGATGAGTATGGCGTTAATCATCAAGCAAGAGCTTGCCCCAGAGGCCGGTCATTAAGGCAACGAACTTACGCTACCGACAGACTTCGCTCACCAATGAAGCGTGTAGGTAAGCGTGGTGACGCTCAATTTGTCCCGATAACATGGGAACAAGCTTATTCTGAAATAGCTACGAAATTACAAGCGATTAAAGAAGCTTATGGTCCAGAATCTATATATATGCATCATGGTTCAGGAGCATATTATGGCTTTTCATCCAATACAGCCACTTGGGGACGCCTATTAAACTTAAACGGCGGCTTTCTAGACTACCACTGGGATTATTCTTGGGCTGGTGTCTACGCGGCATGTATGGCGACATACGGAAGTCAATGGGACAGTATTAGTGGTTCATCTCTAAGCGAAATTGAAAATTCTGACCTATTTATTGGTTTTGGATTTAACCCTAATGAAATTCGCATGAGTGGTAGTGGTGAAGGTTATGACTTTGTGAAAGCCCTTGAAAAAAACCAAAAGGGAATTAAAGTTTGGATGATCGAACCTCGTTACACTGATTCTATGCGTGGGAACGAAAATGAATGGCTTGCTATTCGCCCAGGAACAGACGCAGCATTAATCGAAGCTGTTATTTATCAGATGATTAATTCTGGCTGGGTAGACTCAAATGCGAAGTCATTTTTAGATAAGTATGTTGTAGGTTATGACAGGAATTCTTTAGTTAATGCCAAAGCATCTATCGCGTTACATTCAGATCCATTCATTGCATCACATGCACAGTATGTAAACCCAGATGAAAACTATTTTGATTACATCATGGGGCAAGGCATTTATTCCGCTAACGGAGCTAAAACTCCAAGTTGGGCGGCAGCTATTTGTGGTGTATCTGAAAATAAGATCAAACAATTAGCTACTGCAATTATGGCTGCTGAAGCGCCATATATTTCTGCTGGAGCAAGTATTGGTCGACATGCTAACGGTGATCAAGCAACCCGAGCTGTTTATACCCTAGCGATAATGACAGGTAAGATTGGCCGTTCAGGGGTAAATAGCGGTGCAATGCCGAGCAGTTATAGCTTTGGGGTATCAGGAATGCCGGCAGGTAATAATCCTGTTGAAGTAACAATCCCAGTCTTTACATGGTCAGATGCTATTGTTCGAGGCAAGGAATTTACAGGTACCACAGATGGTGTTCGATACAAGAAGAGTGGCAGCCAAGAACTAGTAGATAACAACCCTGCTAAATTAACAACCAACATCAAAGCCATAATCAACTGTGCGGGTAACACACTGGTAAACCAACATTCTGACATTAATGGTACAGCAGAGATATTACAAGACGAGACACTTTGTGAATTAGTGATCGTAAGTGATTGTTGGATGACAGCTTCTGCAAAATTTGCAGACTATCTGTTACCTGATAGTACTTGGCTTGAATCTGATGACTATGCAAATGACTCTTATGCATCAGGGCAGATGGCCTATGCAACCTTCATGAGTACATCACTAACTCCTCTTGGCCAAGCTCAATCAATGTATGAAATGTGTACTGGCATAGCCAAGGCAATGGGTAAAGAGTCTGAATATACCAATGGGCTAACTGGCCAACAATGGTGTGAAAAACTCTACAGTGAAACAAAAGCGATGAATCCAGACGTTGCGATGCCCAATACCTATGAAGAGGCTCAAAAAATTGGGGTATTCCGCAAATATATGCCAGCTTCATTTGTAGCGTATCAATCATTTATTCAAAACCCAACAGCAAATCCACGACCAACGATTTCAGGAAAGTTTGAAATATTCTCCATTTCCCTTGCTCGTAAAGCGGCAACTTGGACATTGCCTCCAGGAGACAAAATTACTGCCCTGCCACAGTATGTTGTCACTTGGGACGGGTATGAAGATGCTGATGCGATTAATGCTGGTTATCCATTACAACTTTGTGGCTATCACACAAAAGGTAGAGTCCATTCAAGTTATCACAATGTCGCTTGGTTACGTGAAGCGGTTGAAGATGCGGTGTGGATGAATCCCATTGATGCAACTCAACGCGGTTTAGCCGATGGAGATAAAGTCCATATTTTCAATGACAGAGGTACGATAGAGATTCCAGTCAAATTAACACCTAGAGTAACACCAGGAGTTTGCTCCTTAGGGCAAGGTGCATGGTACAAACCAGATAGCAATGGTCGAATTGGTCCATCTGGTCATGTGATTGATATTGGTGGTTGTATTAACACATTAACCAAATACCATCCTTCGCCCATTACAAAGGGGAATCCACAACATACCAATCGTGTTCAGGTAGTAAAAGCTTAAGGGTAATCAAAATGACAGAAAAAACTCAATTTGGATTCTATTTCGATAGTAGCAAGTGTACAGGCTGTAAGACTTGTCACATTGCTTGTAAAGACCGTATGGTTGGAAAAATTCGAAACAAAGATGACGTAGCCTTAAATGGCGTAGCTTCTCTACCTGGCATGTTATGGCGTCGAGTGTATGAATACGGTGGCGGAACATGGAACCAGAATAGCGATAATAGCTTTGAACAAGATGTATTTGCTTACTATACCTCGCTAAGTTGCAATCATTGTTCTGAACCTGTTTGCGTCAAAGCTTGCCCAACCGGAGCGATGCACAAACGCAAGGAAGATGGTCTTGTGTTAGTTGAAGAATCACTTTGCATTGGTTGTCAAAGTTGTTCTAGAGCATGTCCTTACGATGCTCCGCAAATTGATAGAGACCGAAAAGTCATGACTAAATGTGATGGTTGCTACGATCGTCTTGCCGAAGGTAAAAAACCTATTTGTGTCGAAAGCTGTCCTTTGCGGGCATTAGATTTTGATACGATGGAAAATCTACGAGCAAAATATGGCGATGGAGATGAGCATTTTGCTCCCTTACCTTCGCAGTCAATAACGTCTCCAAACTTGATTGTAAAAGCCTCACGAAACTCAAAATCAACAGGCAATGGTAGCGGTAAAGTATTGAATATACGCGAAGTTTAATGACCATTTAAGTTAAGGTGCAATGAAAATTGCACCTTTTTAAAATATAAAAAGATAATTCAACCATCATGAAAAGAAATAATCTCGCAACACTCAACGAATTGAAAGCTATATCAAATATTTTTCATTCAGTATTAATGATATACCCTGAGGCAGAATTACTAAATCAATTCAAAGAGCAAAACCTAGCCAAAGATTGGCCAAGATTAACTAATTCCAAAAGAGAATCTCAAGCTTTAGATGAATTGTCCCGATTTCTAACACAATGGAGTGATAACAATGATGCACTCATTAAGCTTAAATTAGATTACGGAACGGTTTTTTATGGTCCAAACACTCCCAAAGCAACACCTTGGGGGTCAACCTATTTATCACCTTCACAGCTATTAAATGACAGCAGCACTATTGAGTTAAAACATTTTTACGCCAAACACGGAATAAATGTTAAAGCCGAAAGCAATGAACCTATTGATCACATCGGCTTAATTATGGCTGTTATTAATTTTTTACTAGGAAAAATGATAGAAAACCCTAGTAACGATGATTATAGATTAGTTCTTACAGAGCTATTAGAGACCCATTTTCTACCGTGGGGAAATCGGTGTTTGCAGTTAGCTTATGAAAATTCTGAATCAGACTATTATAAAGGATTTTCAAATTTAGGATTAGAGTTCTTTGAATATTTAATTAAAACATTCAACTTAAAAGTTAAAGTTATAAATATTTATCGTTAGGTATCAAATAATGACCTTATTAAATTCAATAAACCAACAATGGGAAAAATCTCATTTAAGCGATGCGCTAAATCAAAAGTTTAGAAACTACAGTCAAATAAATCAATTTATTACGGGTGCAACCAGTTTAAATTCTGTGACATGTATGATTGCTGCACTGGTATACAATGAAGGTAAACCAGATTGGTTGCCCAGAAAAGTTAACTTAAACAAAATATCAGAAGAACATGTTTTAAACTGTTTGTTTATTAGCTGCCAGTTACTATTTATAAAAGCATTGCAAGATAACGAACTTAGCCAATGTGAAAGGCTCATATTCACATTGGCAAATATCTGGGCAAACAACTTCGCCCCCAAAAGCTCTAGTATCTGCGGCTTAATAAATAAAATATGTTATCAACTAGATATCATAACATTACAGAATGGGTTAAAAAATAAATCAATAAGATAAATGCATCTTTTACTTTCACTTTGCATCTGGATTTTTAAATTATATGGATTGGTTCTAATTTTTAATTAAACCTGATAAGCTTGTTCTGTATCTTCCACAGTACTATCTATTTTCAGCTCTAAAATATCATTATAAAATAATCAACTGGAAACAGTGCAAGTTATCTTTTATCAACCGTAATTTATTCTTTTTTTGGATTAAGAAAGATATGATTTTATGCAAACTGCAAGTTCAAAAATGCATAATAGTTATATTTTCAGTAAATTATCATAAATTCCGCACTAATGATTAAGCGTGTGTTATCTATACCAATATTCATTTTTAATCCTAAGCATCAACTAGCGAGCATCCTATTATTCTATGACCTATATTTAGCCTTATTTACAAGCACTTAGTATCTTAGCATGATTAAATAGAAAGTTAAAAATCCATGTACTGTAAAAATAGCGCGCGATGTATTGAATCGGGTGACTTAGATCTACTTCATATGTGACTTTATTAAGTGACTACGCAACTGTGAAATATAATGAGCATACTCGTTTGGAGGCGTCGCTGAGAACTTAGTGAACCAAGCCAATAATAAATCTTTATAAATACTCGCTATAGATATAGAAATAATTTGACTGGGAATATTAAAACTTATTGTAGGAAAAGCCTGATTTAATTTTTCCTGTAGAATTTTGCTCATAAGCATATTCACATTTGTTAATAAAAAATCAAGATCATTCCCCAATTTATAACTCATAAAAAATCGATTGTTTCCTAATTGACGTGACCGATTCAAAAACGATACTAAGTGAGGTTGTGGCTCAGTCTGCAGCCAGTTTTCAGATGTTGTAAGATCATCGAATAACAGGTTAAACATATCCTCATGAATTTCAAGCATAATGTGTGCTTTAGATGGATAATGCTTATAAAGTGTACTGCGGCCAACATTAGCCTCTTCGACAATGTCTTTTACAGTAATGTCATTATAGTTTTTGTTCTTTACTATTAGTATAAGTGCATTCTTAATTGCACTTTTAGTTCGGCAACGTTCTCGCTCTCCACGTTCCATAGCTTAGTATCTCACATTATAGCCAACAAATCATATTCGTCTAAGTATGGACAATATATATAATTTGTCTATATTTTGCAAATCTTAAAGCATTTATCATTATGACTCGACATTAACTTTTGTTTTATGAGAGGGTTGTTTATGAAATTTAGCTTAGTTTTTTTGTTTTCGGTTGCTTTTAGTATACCAGTTACTGCTAGTGAAATAATTTCAGCTGAAAAAATTATCAGGAATCAGCATCAGCTGCTAATCAATAAGATTAGCTCAATTGAAGCTGAAACACTTAATAAATGGATAGAAACCAAGAAAGATTTTATTCTTTTAGATGTTAGAGAGCCTGAAGAAATTATTGCTGTAAATATAGATATAAATAATAAGATAAACATCCCTAGGGGAACGGTGGAATTTAATGTTCAGAGGTTGATCCCAAATAAGAATCAACATATTGTTGTTATGTGTTCCCATGGCATTAGAAGCACAATCGTTACTGATACCCTTAATAAATTTGGGTATACCAATGTTTACAATCTAAAGGATGGGCTATTTTCATGGGTTAACTCTGGACACAGAGTAAGTAATTTTTATGGTTCATTTAAGATTGATGAATTTAAATCAAGCATGAAATAATTTTTTAAATTTGGAGTTTTTATGAATATTGTGATGTTACTTTACCCTGGTATAACGCCTTTAGATTTATTTGGGCCATTACAAGCTTGGTCATTAATAAATGATGTTAATATTCAACTAGTTTGGAAAAATCGTGAGCAAATAGAGACTGATACTAGCGCATATTTATTGCCAACTTGCACCTTTGATGAAATTGATGCTCTGCCGAGAGTTGATATACTTTTTGTTCCAGGAGGAAAACTTGGTGCATTTGAAGCAATGCAAGATCAAGAAGTTTTAGATTTTTTAAATCGTACCGCAGATAAATCATCTTGGATTACGAGCGTATGTACAGGTGCACTTATTCTTGGTGCAGCAGGATTATTGGAAGGCTATAAAGCAACGACACATTGGACAATGGTCGATATGCTTCATTCATTTGGTGCTGTCTATACAAAAGGCCGCTATGTGATTGATCGTAATCGTGTAACAGGTGGCGGTGTTACTGCTGGAATTGACTTTGGTCTTGCTATTATATCACGTATTATTGGTATCGATAAAGCACAAGAAACTCAATTACTACTGGAATATAATCCAGATCCACCGTTTAACTGTGGTCATCCTGATGTTGCTCCTCCAATTTTAGTAAATAAAGTTATTTGCGATTTGATGGCAATCGGTTATCCCGTCATAGCAAAGAATATGTAGCCACGTTCAGTTATTTACTGAGCATATAAAATATTAAGATTAACTTGCACCCTAAAATATTTTGATTGAAGTACACACAAACATCAATCGTAAAGCTAAAGGGTGCAAGTGTTAATTGCCTTATATAATCAATCTCTATCTGTATTCTCATACTCCTATCTCTTTTGGAGCAATATATTACATAAGGACATAGAGGCTAGAAATATTCCTGTAGCTTTCGATTGAAAGCTATGCACATCAGTTTGTACAAACTTAAAGGGCTTTGTATGCCTGAAACTCAGAACATAATTTGATATTTGAACAATTTTTGGACTTGTTAGTAAATCCGATTTGGAAACAAAGCTCATCCTAGATCATTGCTGAAACGTTTTGAGGCAAATCCGAGCTATAACATCTGAGCCAGCATAGATCGCCCGATTTTGAATCACTCGGAATCTGTCCCAGCAAACGCACTATTTTACTACTACGTCAACTTGATAGAAGCTATAAAGCTGTGGCCAGTTTCTTGAACGCTACAGACCACTACACTAGCTCGACAGTTAACTAGGCACACCAGAGTGCAAGCAGAACTGAGGCGGCAAATATCACTTGGCAAGTTTAATTAAGATGCCTCTATGGCAAGAGTGCCCTTATGTCACAACCTAAGGCTTCCGCCAACTGATAAGCCTTCTCGAGCGTGATGTTTACTTCCCCACGCTCAATTCGTCCCATATAACTGCGGTCTATCTCAGTCAATAACGCAACTTTTTCTTGGGAAATACCATGCCGTTTACGCTCTTCCCGTAATTTAGCCCCAAATTGGATTGCTAAGTCTTTCATTTTTCATCTCGTTAAAGAGAAAGACTATCCAAAGTTGCGGCTTATAATGCCACGGATTATAATCCGCATTTATGCAAGCAATGCTCTTCTAATGCCTAGTGGGAGCACTAAACAGCCTCTAGCGAGAACGTCATGTCTAAAGCCTCAATCAAAATATGCCCGACTTTACATACCATTCTCCAGGACGAGAGCTTCAACAATTTTCAAGTTATGAGTTTACGCGATGCTTATCTTGCTGTTTCAACTAGCAGTTTAACTGTCAGTAAAACTTACAATTTCATTTATCAGCAGATCCACAGACTCGTGAAAAAAGGGCTCTTAGATAAAAATGTAGACCCACTGTCGAAAGAAACGACTTATCAAAAGACAACGAATTTTTTCCAAGCGAATTTCATCCTGCAAAGCGCAAAAAAATCCGAAGCCGTAGAGGTAACACCTACAAATAGGGAAAAGCATAATACTATTAAACAATTAGAAGAGCGGCTCAAGCAGTCAGAAATCGATTTACTTACGAGCATAGGTGAGTCGGAAGAGTATATGCGCTTATACCAATCCTTTCCTGAAATGAAAGCTCATCTCGAATCACAGTATTTGTTGGCTCGTGAAACGAGCTCAAAACTGCTAGGTCAAATCAAAGCGATTAAATCAGCTATTACCCATCAGCAAAAGTAACTCCATGCAACTTAGACAATGGCAATCTGAGTGCGTCAAACGCGCTCTAAGGCACTTTCATGGTACTCACAAACATTTCCTTTGCTTAGCAACACCTGGTGCAGGCAAATCAATTATGGCCGCCGAAGTTGCTGCGAAACTATTTGAGGATGGTCTAATCGATTTTGTGTTGTGCTTCTCTCCATCAGTAAATATCTCTCAAGGGATGAAACAGACATTTTCCACTCGTCTGGAGTGCCGATTTGATGGCGTGATAGGTTCAGTCGGTTGCTCTTATACTTACCAGGGGATGTTGGCTTTTAAAGAGGATTTCTGGCAATTACTGAGAAGGAATAGAGTTCTCGTTGTCTTTGATGAGATCCATCATTGTGCAGGGAGATCTCTTGAAGATGCAAACGCATGGGGGGAAGAAATCCTACTCAACATACAGGCCCAAGCGCAGTACACCCTAGCGTTAACGGGCACGCCTTGGCGCTCTGACCAAGCACCCATTGTCTTATCTCGATACACAGATCCAGATAACCAAATTCAATGTGACTATGTCTATGGCCTTAAGGAAGCCGTTGCAGAAAGTGTATGCCGTAGCCCTCACATTGTGCTAATCGATAATGACAAAATTTCAGTTACAGACGAAGAAAACGAAACAAAGACTTATCGCTCTTTGGATGAGCTACTGAAAAGCTCATCAATCTCTTATCAGTCTATCATCGAGAATCATGAGGCGATTCAATATATCTTAACGTTAGCAACAAATAAGTTAAAAGCCATAAAACAGTCCAACCCTAATGCAGCCGGACTTATTGTCGCATCATCTGTATCACACGCAGCAGATATCTTAAACACACTCAAAAATGAGTTTAATGAAACAGCTCAGATAGTTACCTACAAAGAGGATGATCCATCTGCCAAGATAAATGGATTCAGAAACAGCACAACTAACTGGATCGTGAGTGTCGGCATGATAAGTGAGGGGACTGATATCCCTCGCCTGCAGGTTTGTTGCCACCTTAGTCGAGTAAAAACTGAGCTTTACTTTAGACAGGTTTTAGGTCGTATTTTACGAACTAATGATTCGCTTAATCAGCAAGCTTGGTTATACACCTTTGCTGAACCAAAACTTGTAGAATTTGCAAGTCGTATAGCAGAAGAAATACCTGATATCCCAGTGATATTCAGCGAGCCAATTGAGATAAAGCTCAAACAAGAGTTATCCGAACACCATGATATGACACTGAAAATGATTCCACCGACTAGCTGTAATATTCTCAATATTGGCAGGCAATACCTCGATAAACAGACAAAATCTGATTCTGCAGAGATTTTCTTGGCGGAAAATTTTGGCACCTCAACATCACTATCATTCGAACTCTTAGGTGGCTTTAGAGAAAAAGTTGTCTCAACTTTTGACTCTCCGTTTTAAATTAAAATGTCAAAATTATGGTGCCACCACTTTTCTCAGAATTTTAAGTTTTATGATGAAGTCATAAAACTTAAAATGATTTAACAAGCTATATGAAGCACGTATAAATAACTACACTGACAACATTTTGCAGCCAATCAGATATTTGATTTAAAATGACTACTGGCTAGTATTACTAGTCGATTACATCTGCTCCATTTGCAGACAGCGACACATAATACAAAATAGTTTACAATTTAGGTTAAAACATTTCCGATTCAGCAAATCTAACTTCTGGAAGTGCATCAAGTTTAGCTTCCGCCAGTATTCGATTTAATTCAATATCGTCATTTTTGCTTTTATTCAGAATATCTCTTGCTAACTTAACGCAAGCGGCTCGAACAAATGAAATACTCACTGACTCTCTACTGGAAGGGGAAATATTGCAGTATTCTGCGCTATCAAATATGACAGGTAGAATCTCCGTTAATACTTCAATATTATCGGGGGATAAATACTCTCGGCAGTACATCTGATTAGCTGTCCAAAGTAGTGCTGGTAAACCGACAATCCGATTTGACCCAATAAGGTAAACCAGTCTCAAAATCAATTTATCGATTGCAGGAGAAGCCTTCTGATTTCGCCAATCTAAAAGCGTGTAGGCTGCATATGCTAATTTATCCACATCTTCAGATTGAAATCCTTGTCTAATCAGTTTTTCTACCCGTCCGATAAATATTTCGCTTGCGGCAGCAAAGTAGGAAAAAGCTATCAAGACCTGCGATGTTTCAACTTCGGTATAAAAAGCAAATAATTTTTTGAAATTTTCTTCTGTCAATGCGCTAGAATGCAAAGATGGAACAACAGATCGAGCCAATACTGCACCGATTAAGTCAGCGGTTTGTTCATTTTCTTGTTTGGCAAAATTAAGCCTATCGTTATCATTTCTTTGCGGTCTCCAAGCAACCAGTTGTTCGAAATATTTGATAGCTTGCTCTCCAGATGGAAATTCCTTTACATCTTCAGCTAGAGCTGCATTTACTATATCTAACAGTAGATCCACATTAATCAGTTTTGCTTCTGTTGCGTCAAACAAATAACTCCTGACAAGAGCTTTCACACTCGAAGGGTTTTGTGAAGGCAACTCAAGCAGTGCATGGTGGAGCAAACCCGTTTCAGGAATAGTTTGCTGGCTGATATTGTCACCCCACACTTTCTCTGTAATTTTATTAAGCTCCTTAACCGTCAAAAAACTATTCTTAATTAAAGGAAAAAGGCGTATGAGAGCTGGTGCACTTTGAGTGGAGCATGGTGCTATGCACTCTATTATTTCATCTACTCGACGATCTAGAACCGGATTTTTTTTCCTTTCTCCAGGGTTTCTGATCACTGGATTAACCCACTTAGTACGCTCTTTAATGGTTAACTCAACTTGAAGTGGGAACGATAAGGCATCCACTAAGACATCCTGTTGCTGTAACTCGGGAATACTCTTTAAAGCAAATTCGATCAAATGCTTAATTGAATCAAAAAGCCAGAAATGATGAAACTCAGGCTTCTTACCAAGAGATACTGCCATACGGAATAACTCCATGGCTTGCTCCGGCGTTGCACGCACGGATACACGAGCCAACACTTCGATAAAAATCCCCAAACGTTCTATAGCATAACTTTCAGATTTATCTGTAAACTTTACAGTCCAATAATTAATTGCCTGCTTGCACTGATTCAGTAAAAAAATTATGCCATCTTCAGGAAGTCGTGCGATCTGAACTCTTGAAAACACTTTGTTCAAAATATCAGACGTACCGCTATTGGCTGCACGGATAGCAAATGCAAAACGGTGAATATTATCAATATCCTCAAGCTCAGCGAGCCTAGATGCCTGTTCAACAAGAAAGCCAACATAATCCCATCGTAATGGCATACCTACAGTATTCGAAACCCCTTCCAACAGAAGCAACGGATGCAGTTCATTGCTAAAATTTATTGTGTAGCCATTATTTTTATAACGTCCAGGTTCGAATAATGGTTCAATCGCTTGTTGTTTTTGCTGTTTATCTAATGCCTTCGAAATTTTATCTCTAATATGCTCAATATGATCCCATGGATCACACTTAGAATCTCGATAGCTAAATGGGAAAACTTTAAACTCTTCATTAAATGAAGACAGATCTATACCGCGCATTAACCTATGCGCCCATGCTAAGCGAGAAAGTACATGAATTGAATTACGGTCATTACGGTACTGTAGAAGAAGCTCCTTGTATGCCTCAGTCACTAGCCTCTCACCTTTATCAAAATGCCCAAGCTCGGCAAGTAGAGACGCCTTTCTTAATTTCCAGATTGGGTTGGAATTGGTGATTTTTTCGACACATTGTTCTAAGATGGCGTAATCGAACCTATCTCGCGCCACTATGGCGTTATGGTATGCAAGCTCATTAACGCTTTCAGCCCAGTATTTTTCGCCTTTCTCCAGTAACGCACTAGTCGTTTGGGAAATCGATTCAGCTTCAGATGGGCTCATCCAGCGCGTATTTTTAAGCAGTAAAAGAGCTATTTCCAACTGCTGCTTTTTTGTCAATGTGCATGTTTGTTCAGTGTCGCACATGGTAAGTAGTTCTTTCGCTAACCAAGGTGGAACAGCTTCAAAGGTAACTTGGTGACGCCAAGATATTTCATACAATAGCTTTGCTTTACAATTTGCGGTCATTGCAGACAAATTTTTTTCGCTTGGTAAAGGCTCTGATATTTGATGCCGCAACTCACCTCTCTGAAAATTGGGAACAATCAACCACCCAGGATAAGACAGTCTATCCTTCTCTAAAGATGGAAGCTGTTCTACCAATAACTTGGCAGCATAATCAGGCTCCTTATTAATCCTTTTGCGATCTACACCAGTTGCCGTTTCACGACGCAAACTCGTTGGATACCACTCCCAAGTCTGCTTTGGCTTTAGCTCTCTAAGTGCCTTAAAAAAAATCTTTGTGGCTTCCAAATGCCTGATATCTTTATCATCATAGTCTGCAACCAAGTCATCTAAGTCTATAGGCGCAACGTTGATGGATTCGAGGTATTTACGCTTAGCGGAGTTTAATCCTAAGGCTCCAACTAGGTAAATTCGTCTGGAATGATTTGCCAGATGATCTCGAACCCACCCAGTCCACTGCAGAAAGTTTGGATCATCACCGGAGAAGCCCAATAAACACAATTCGTTCTCAATAAATGCTTGCCGAGAAAAATTCACAAACGCCGCATGTTGTTGCGGGTATTTTCGGTAATCTTCTTGAGTGAAAATTAAGTCTTTGGTTACGTCGATAGTCCCATGCAACTTGACAATTCTAGGTGATCTTGCACAGGAAAGGTCCTCCTGCTTAGACACAACACTATAAACTGGATGATGAACTTCAATTGACGCTCGTTCAATTAAAGTATCCCAGTTTGTCGTTAATACTTCTGACCAAGGTAATTCAAGTAATTCTCGATGTAGTGGACCAGGATTCCAACTAACATCATTAACTTCCTTTTTGATGAGATCGTAAAGTGCTTGCTGGCCGAAATATGCACAGTACTCTTCCGCTAGGCGCAGAGGGTCAATACTCCCTGACTGTAATTCTCCAGCAAGCGTTTTTGAAAAATCATTCCATAGTGGTAATTTTCTGGTGGCGTCTCCGGTAGATGCTGCACATCGACTAAAGCCAGCACCCACCATAACGGCTGCACCATGATAGGAACTATCTTGTTGCCAAAGCGCAGATGCAAATTTTTTTAATGCTGCATAATCGGGAAGAGAGGAAATATTCGTAACCATTAAAAACCTACCTAAAAATGCTTTTGAAATCAATCAAAATACTCTCGCAAGTACAGCCAGTCAAATACACAAAACATAGCAATGACAAAGCATCAAAAGCAATTTCATAAAATACGTACACCATGAGCTCAGCAGTCTCCAACCACAAATGATGAAAATAGCCTAACAGTGCATTTAAAAAACGGAGGACAACGAGGACATGATCAGACAATCTAAGACAAGCAAAACATTCCACTGTCGTTTACGTGAGTCACTAGCTTACTCTGAGACAAAAGCATCTTATAAGTTGATCATTCAAGAAGTGTTCAGCTTTAGGCTTTAATGAGTAATTAAGATAAAAAACACCAAAGATAGTACATTGAAAAAAGTATAATACTATTTTTTAATATAATGAATTCAATCACTAAAACATTTTAGTACAATTAAAGAGCTACTAATTGGGAATCCGCGTTCTCACTACGGTCGCCCTGCGCCGCCGCTTCTTGGACTTTAAGGGTGATTTGCGGCCGATATTCTTTCCACAAATACTTCAATTCTTTATCTAAAGTTTGCCACCCCTGACGGGTGATCAAATGCGCTTTCATACTCATTACTCAATCGTTGGATTAAACGACCACAATTGATGCGGGATAATATATTGGACTGATGATACTCAGACTAGACGCTAAAGTTAACCCACTAAATCATCTCTGTGCATAATGGCTTTTAAATCACCTCTTTTACTGATACAAATTTAGTAACCATTTCAGCTTCGATCGACTGATACATTACTGTTTTCCATCAATATCAATCCAATAAATACAATAGCTGTATTGCCCATCATTAAGCTGGCGGTTATTGCTGGTCAGCTTGGGCTATAAAAGAGCTTTGTTTCCTAAATCGATTGAACTAAAACACTGTCTGCTGATCTGACCAGCATAATCCACTTTCTTCACCATCAATCGTGCCAAAACCTCACGACAAAACCACTCACTGGAAACGCTATAACCAAGCCTTGATAAACCGTGGTTTGCTTACCTTCTGGATTGATGAAGAGGCTATCACAATGTGGAAAACGAAAACTAAGCATTGCAATAAAGGCGTCCCCGCTTGTTTAGTGACCTTAGCTATTACCACCGGATGGTTAAACATGTTTTCTCTATGCCGTTGCGATCCCTGCAAGGCTTTATCAATTCAGTGCTTAAACTAGGCGACATCCAACTATCTTGCACCTGTATCATCAAGCGAGCAAAAAGCGTTAATATCGCCTTCAAAACCAAAACAAGAAGCACCATTGAGCACTTTGCTATCCAGTCGACGGACTTGAAAGTCGATGGCGAAGGCGAGTGGAAAATTAAAAAGCATGGCACGGATGGGAAGCGCCGAGTATAGCGTAAACTGTAGATACGTATAGCCACGCAATTTAGCCGTGAGCTTTCAGAAACTTTATAGTTCAAAGAAAAAACCAACGACCACTAATTATAATTTAACCTAATAAATGACTTTTTAAATAATTAACAATTTTCTTAATAAAAATTTAAGCAGCTAATAGTTTTTTCCAACTGATTAGCTGCTTAATTAGTTAATATAATAGAGAAAAATTAGCCAATTAACGAGAAAACTCTTTGTCAGCAAATAATGCGAACATCGAATGTTGCAATGATCGTGTTTCAAAGCTACCGCTATCTATACTAAGATCATCTCCTAATACATTCACACTGATTTTACCTTTATTTTTACTAACTAAAGCCATGGCATTTCCTACGCGGGCTTCATCTCGTTTTGGTCCCATGTCATAATCAAAGCAGTTTACATTGGATTGGTTCATGACTGACTCACCGTGACCACAATAAATAAAAGCAGATTGGTCGAAATGGCTAGATAAATAACTTACTAACTCTTGGTTATTAGTACATGGTAAAGTATTAGATGTGTCACTAGCTAAAAATTCAGCACTTTGTGCAATCGACTCCGCACCTTTCTCTCCTGTAATCCAATCGTTATTTTCATTATTATATTGACCAGCATGGAAAGCAAACAACTTA
This sequence comes from Shewanella sp. SM69, assembly GCF_025653985.1. NCBI lineage: Bacteria > Pseudomonadati > Pseudomonadota > Gammaproteobacteria > Alteromonadales > Shewanellaceae > Shewanella > Shewanella sp. SM69. The sequence goes on along the minus strand of NZ_JAKKRV010000009.1, from coordinate 196,712 downwards.
CTAGACTTAGTAGCAAACACAACAGAGCATCCCGATAAACTCCCAGCATGAATTAAAATAGGCTGGCCCTCTTTGACTTGATTTAAATCGAATGAGATACCAATAGTACCTTTATTACCATTATCCACAGCGAGTATATGCAGGTTGTTATCAAATGTTGCTTGATGAAAATACTGCCCAATTGGGCTTCCAGGAATTAATTCCTCTGGTACAATGTGATCGCCAGTGTAATATATTAATCCAGCTTTACTTTCTAGAGTATCTGAAGAAATATACTGGCCATTCTTATCATTTTGAATATGAGTTATAGGGAATGGTAAGTGTTCGTATTTTTTATGACAATCAATAATCCCCTTGCCGATTAAGGGTGACAATTGACCTTTAAGAACAGTTTGCTTGTCTGATTGTAGGCTGTGTAACGATAAGTCTGCAGACTTGAAGTGATTTCGTCGCGAGTCATTTTTCCATTGAGCACTTGCTTCTTCGGTTGAACCTTTTTTAACTTCAATAGTTAAGCCTCGCTTACTTAACATTTTGTTCTTACCAGAGCTATTATCAAATAAAGATTTAATTTTAGTCAGTACGGTTGCAGACTTGATTGATTTGTTATTTTTAATAAAGTTAGAATAAGTTTTATTTTTTGTTAAATTTTTCTTCTCTTGTTCAGTCAACGGACGAACAGAAACCAATTGAATCGGTGACGAATTATCGCTATTTTTTAAATTCGGCGTCAATAAGTCATAAGAGTTAGCTTTACTAAATATATTCATGCGCATGTCAAGTTTTCCACTGAGTTAAAAAATGAGCATATTCGATATCAGTATATTTCCTTAATGAAAAAATATAATATTTCATCACTTTTAATTATCAAAAACTATTTAAGGGAACTAACGTGAATAAACATGAATAAATATTATCATTCCTCCTTCACTAAGCAGGATTGATAGACTTAAACTTTAGCCACAGAAAACACGTTTGAAAAAAATAAAAATTAGTAAATACAATGCATAGGTGGTGACTATAAATGGCTAATGCCGCTACCTCACCTTTAAAATACTCACCATGTAAAGGTGAGCTATATCGGTAAATTGTTATAAACAGTCCATCAGCCCGAAATTGAGTCTGCGGGATTACAACAGTCAGGTTTAAAAGTGATGAACAAGACATAAGGCTAGCTATGCCCATCCGCCAGAGGGTCAATTAGCACAGGAAACAAGGTAGGAATGGGGTCACTGGAGAGTGATTTAAGTAATAAGCCCTCTTGGATAGAAAAATATTTTCAAGCCAATACAGTATGATCGTCTAGAAACCATATAGATACAGACCTCAAGCTCTAATTCAATAATCATCAGAGTATTTCATTATTTTTATGGTGTACATCTGTCTAATAAGTCTGATAGTCATAAAACCGACAGATAACCAATAGGAAATATCCCTATGCCATTTCGCATAGTTCAAGGAACAATATTCGTACCACTCAATACGAACACCCAACACCGCAATCCTACAATCTCAATAAAACATGTTCGGCCTCTATTAGCATCATCCCAATCTCCACACTCACGACTAAAGAATCAGCACCATAATAGTGTGGTGAAGGGACCTGTATCGACACAGGATACGATTGATGGACCCACTCAGATGACAGACTTCAGCCACCGTTTATTTGAAGTCGCAGTAAATGATCACCAAGAGCGTCAACAAAGGCTTTCTAATATATTAACCCCTCATGATCACGCATCACTGAATCATATTAAACGTTTGGTCGTGATAGGAGATAGTCTATCGGATTCAGAAGGCCGAATGAAATCAAAAACCTTGGGAATAATGCTTTCCTCTAAACAATATCACGCTGGACGTTTTACCAATGGTTTCGTATGGCCAGATTTTATATCTTCACCTGCCTATTTGAATAAAGAACTGGTAAATTATGCCGAAGGTGGTGCTGTAGCGGCTAAATATTCCAAGTTAAATCCCACCTTCTGGTTTATTTCCAACATGGAACGTCAAATTAAAAAACATGATTTTAAATCTGATGACTTAGTCATACTCGCTCTGGGCAGCAACGATTATATGACGTTCGATAAGAAAGACACTCAAAAAGTGGTACACTGTTACGAGAAACAAATCACTAAATTAGTGGGAAATAAAAAAATAAAAAACATCTTAGTTACAGGGATTCCAGACTTCACGAAGACAGCCTATGCCCAAAAACAAGACGAAACATATCGCACCAGTAATAGTGCTCTCGCCAGTGAACATAATGCTAGCCTAAGCCAAAAAATAGCAGAACTCGCGGAGCGATATAAGGCCGAAGGAGTAAATATACAGTTTTTCGATTTCGATAATCAATTTACTGAATTACTAGATAAAGCTGATAAGGTAGGTTATGACACTCACACAGCAAATAGTGTCGGTTATGTGGATATCTTTGGCACGAGTAAAGCTTTTGATCCTGCACATCGGCATGTATTTCATGATGAAGTTCATCCAAGCCAAGAGGTACACCAAATGTTAGCATCTCGAATGAGCGATTATATTATCTATAAATTTGGAAAATTAACCGATAATTAAAAAATTATCAATTACATAAGATTTTATTGCGTCCATATTAATTAGACGCAATAATTTAATTCTATTATAGAACAACAAGAAACCTAGCCACCATGTTAAAAAAAACAATATTATGTGCGTTCGAGCGATAGTTCCCGAAGTCAATTTAATAAGAACTACTAAAAGTAGTTAAATACATAATAGAGGTAGAAATCGAGCTAATTCTTTCATAAATAACGTATTTAAGTTGCGCCAACTCATTGCCTAAAGGTTGGCGGTTTAAAATAGTTTTGGTGTCAGTTTTTTAAAAGTGCTGACAGCTTGTCGTAAAATGCCGCCGTCGTTTTTCTAAGTGTTCACAGTAATAGGTGAGTTCTTGCAGAGCCGTCACCACAGGGCTATAAAATATCTTAATTTAGATTTACCCTAATAAATTAGCTATGCGATTTTATGAAATCAAAATATGCGAAGCGAATTTCATTAACGAGATTCAATGCAGCTGGAGTTAATTTTTTGTTACGAGGAAAAATCAAGCTATAATGGCCCTTAGGAAGCTTATCCTTAATTGGAATAATAGATATCAAGTCTTTGTGATGTGGAGCTAAAAACATAGGTCTAGGACCAACAAACAAATAGTCCTCATTTAATACAAGTTTCCGAGCGATGGCACTTGAATCACCAAAAATTACCGAACCACAAGATTTGACTCCATTAGGAAAAATTACTATTTCTAAATCGCTATAATATCCATGACTTGCAGCTGGAATATACCATTTTGCAGCCTGTAGTTCAGCTAGTGAAGTACTATTAGCAAGAGGATGTCCTTTGCGAGCTACGACCGAAAAACTACACGATGTCAACCTCTCTTCAACAAACTCATTAAGCATTAAATCGGAAGATACAACGCCAATAAAAAAATCTAGCTTCCCCATACGTAAAGAGCTTAGTAATTCAGAAAGCTGCCCTTCAATAATAGTAATCCGAGTGGAATTATGGCGTTCCTGGAACTTTTTAATAACATCAGGAACAATACTAGTAGCTGGGAAATGAGAGCAACCAAAAGCTATTTTTCCATCTGATAATTTCTCAATTTGTCGTAATTCATCAACTGCTCTCTCTAACTCATTCAGGATTAAATTCATTCTAGGCTCAAACATCATGCCGGCTTTAGTTAATACAGTGCTATTCATCCCTCTGTCTAACAAGGTAACACCCAGCGTCTTTTCAAGCTCCTGGATACTTCTCGTCAATGTCGACTGTGTCTGATGAAGCATTTGTGCAGCAGCACTAATATTTCCATGTTGAATAATAGCCCTAAGATTTCTAAGTTGATTTAGTTTCGGCAACGCTTTCATTCTATCTCCTTCAATATAATGGACTTTCTTTTTTACTGCATTTCCATACGCAGGATAGCTGTAGATAGGATCACTCTGAGTAATAACTGGAACTTAAAAGCAATACCTCCATTGGCAAAACAACACTCAATTAATAATAGTAATAATTCTTGTTTAAGATAAGGGTATTTGCTACTACGTCGTGACTTATTAAAATTTGGCTTCAGCATACAACGACTTAGTATCGCAGACATTCCTAGTTTTAGCCCATGAGACCTAATGTGTACTGCAACCTCATTCGACTTATAGCAGAAAATATTATCAGATAAAAACCTCTTGACTGTAGGAAGGTGTGTTGGCATAGATCAATCACTGCAATGACTTTTTTAACAACCTCAAGGTCATTTTTGACAAATAATACAACAATATAATTACCAGAAAACCATCAAAAAAACAGTGAGTTATGAAAATCAACTTCGCAAGTTAAAGGACAAAAGAACAAAAAATTCATAGCCATGAAAAAAATATAGTTTTTTTTTTAAGCAAGTCTCGCTAGCATGCCTCTCCGTTATTGAGCACTTGACGCATAGTTTTGTTGTTTAGTACATATTAAAATCATAAATATCAATTCGATATACTTGCAGATTTACCAAAAACTATCATGACACAACTGGGAAATGTGAAAATTTTTATCCAGAAAATCACGAAAATATCAAAAAAAACAGTTACAAAAAAAATATAAATTACTAACTTACTTACAAGGCGGTGTTTTTCGATTGATGCATAGTTTAACTATTGAAGTAAATTAAACTTGATCAACAACAATATTTGAAATGACCGAACAAGGAATAACACAGAAATCAAGTGCTGAGGGCAATACAAAGTTATCTCCTAAACTTAATAAAATGACTAATTTTTAATTTATAAAACACAATATAGCAATATGAGTCGCTAGCGATGAATAAATTGCTGCACGATGTAAGCGCATAAATAGACTAAAGACTGCTTTTGACAGTAATGAGCACGGCAAGCAAATGACACAGCAAAAAGCTGCCAAACAAACTAGTCTAATAACCAAGAAAAAATCATTAAATACCTTATTCATAAAACGAATAGGGTCCATTTATCATGCTTAACACTAGACTTATATCAAGCGAGTGAGCTTAAGAGGGCTAAAAAATGACAAGAAACTATGTGTTGGGAAATCAGTTAGTATTTGATGTACTTAAAAGACAGATTAGTACACAAGAAAATACAGTGAAAATAGGTGGTCGCGAGGCAGTAATCTTGAAGTTACTATGTGATAATTTTAATAGTGTTGTAAATAAGGAATATATTCAAGAAAAAGTTTGGGGGAAAGTATTTGTAAGTGAAACATCCTTGACAAAAGCTATTTCAAATTTACGAAAAACCCTTACCCAATTCGACAACTTAGCTTGCGAAATCAAAACAATTTCAAAAGAAGGTTATGTACTTATTTTAGATAAAAGTACCACGGACATTCAAATTCCCGATAAAAAAGATATAATTGACATCAAAAGTATCGAACAAGGAAATAAAGCTTTAAACAATCACGGCATGATTTCATCTTTTATAGAGAGAACGGAAATGATGCGAGAAAATTTGTCTATTAATCATGTATATTTTTTCTTAGTATGCTTAATTTCTTCACTACTTGCATCGATGTTTACCGTTGTAGCTATTGTTACCATAAATAAAATATTTCAATAACTATAGAAGCTGTTTTTTTGAATATCTCATTATATATTAGAAGCATGTAAAAATTAGCTGTAAATATATTCCATAAAAATCAAAATACACTTGCATTATATAGTCAAGGCATTGGCCAATGATATTATACAAGTCAATAAATCTAGCTCAGATATAGTGATGAAGAGTGAATAGCTACGCATTAACTCTACAGAAATAAGTTCTCCAAAGACATCTGCAAGCGAAATACATAATTAGAATAGAGCATTTACACTTTAGAATAGGAGGTAGTACCTTACTAAAAAATCTATCAGCCTAATTATTTGCAATAAACACGTCTATCTAATTAACTTCGCATCTACTCAAATCTGATTAAATTTTTTCATAGTGTTTTATATCTAAATAAGTTAACTATTGATTAACACTTGCTTGCATAATATAGAAACTCTTAATGCCAATCAATATAGTAGCAGAAAAACCTTACTAATAAATAAAATATAAAGGCACAAGATATCCTCTGATATACATGCGCCACAAATATATAGATTTAACCAATAGATAAATCGTTATATTAATTTAACTATTACAGGTTTTAACTTGAAAATATAAATTAATTCACGATATTATTAACTTGTTCAATAGAAACATAAAACTGGTCATCTACTTTTATTAATGTGCCTGTTGCTATCAGTTCATTACCACTTTTTAATAATACTTCAGATTGAACAAAGTCGTTTACTGGCTTAATTTGACTTGTTTGTAAATGATTAAGTTCGTCCAATGTCATAGTGCAATTTGCAATAACAACATCTATCGCGATGCGCATCATTTAGCCTCCCTGAGAAATAGAAATAATTGAGCGACGGACATCACGGATCTCTTCTTGAGCAGAGGTAATTTCTGTCATCGTATTTTTAAACTTTTGTTGCTCAGTATCTAAATCGACTTGGATGGTGTCACAATATGCTGTCATAGTTGCATTCATAGATTGGAGTTGATCATAAGTTACGTTCTTAGTGCTCCAATCAGTACCCGCGATCTCTCCAACGCCCTGAGGATTGCCAAGTTTAGTTTTAATGATGTCGTCTATTTGACTCAAAAATCCCGCTGCACTGCCTCCATTTAACTTAGTGCTTTTATCATCACCAGGTTTAGTGTTCGGTAATCTATCACTCATAATTAACCCCCATAGGCGGTTAATTTCGGCAATAGCCTCTGACTTTAATGAAATATTGTCAGCTTTAGCTTCAGCACTTTTTGTCTGTTCTGAAATATATTTTGAAAGAATTGTATCAATCAGACTCAACGGGTCTCGATTGCCCGCTGAAAATAAATAATTTGAAGATGATGCTTTAACCGCTTTAGTCGCTATGGGAAGCTGGTTCAAGGCCAATTCGAGCGCCTTAGCCTCGGACTCAGGAGTGGGAATAGCACTGGTCATAGATCTAGCTTGAATATCTAGCATTTCAGTTTTCCTATTATGATTGAATAAAATATACGCGTGTTTGATTGCGGTCTTTAAAAATGACCTTATTACGTGAAATAGACTGAATCACACCTAGAAGTGGTACATTACTACCAACCCAATATCGATACTTGTCGTCATATATATACCCTCTTGATGTCGATGAGTAAAAGATTGAATATGGAAAGTTGGCATTATCAATAACTTGAGTGCTATCATTCCGAACTGAAACGGATGGGATAATATCCTGTAGCCCATTAGCTCTTAGCACAATTGCAGCTTTGGCGTTATCATTGACAAACCAAGTATCATTTATCTTATTAAACGACAAACCATATTCACCTAACACAGCCATAACTCGATTATCAGTTTCAAAGGTCTCAACCTGGATTTGATCACGATCGACTTTATTTATTACCTTATAACTAACAGGCTGCTTCGAATCGCTTGAGACTAATTCCACAACAGGTTGTGAGAGAATTTGCAAATTATTTGCTTCAACAATCTCAGCATTTGCTTGCAAAGCCTCAGGCAACAACAAAAAGGAGGCGCTATTGGGCACCTTAAGCTTGCCATTCTTGACGTAACTACCATTGAGTTGAGTTAAGTGTTCTGCAATTTGCGTGTACTGGTTAGCTTGATATACCATCCACATACCTAGACCCAATCCAGCATTAAGTAACAAAGTTAACATAATGAGTGCTTGATATTTTCGAGCTAGATAGCTTAACCATTGTGGTTTACGTTTACCTTCTGGATAAACAAAAAAGGCTATGCCTCTTAAGCGATAGATACGGCCTGACTTCAGTTTTTTTAATCGGTCGTTTTTTCTTGTTCCTCTAATACAGATGATATTTTTATCATTGCAAAACTCCCAACGAGTACTTACAGGCAAAATTTCTGGAACATAAAGCGTTTCTGCATCTATATCTTTATTTGACCCTGTAATAACTAGTTTTGGTTCGACTGGTAATATTACGCCATGCAGGTGGCCATCAACGAATTCAACTAACCACATGCAAGTTCAACTCTTTTCTCAATATATTTGTAATACTCACAGTATCACTCAACGCTTTTAATAAACCTTGAGGATGGTCTGGTAAAGGCATATTACGCACATAGAAATAATCATTCGACTTAAACTTAGCAATATATCCACCCGATGTTAATGAAAAATTAGCATTTATCTTTAACGCAGTCTCTGCAGGGAAATGCTCAATATCGAGTTCAACCATAATCAAGATAGTGTTGGCAAGGCCAACGCGAGCACCATCTTCAATACGGCAGCTTACATCACCAAAATGACATAATAATGCTTGGTGTTCATCTAGCGATAGGCTTGAAGCTTGAACTAAGTGAGTAAATTCCATTATAAATAAGGTAAATTTTTTATTTTTCATCGTAATTAAACTTCATCTCAATCATAAAGCGGCGCTGAGTAATACGCTGTTCAGCAGTAGGCAAACCATTTTCAACACTACCGCGTAAAAAAATGGGCGTATCTCTCATACCTTCAGTTTGTAAAAAGTATTTCACGCTTTTAGCGCGCGCATCAGCTAGATGTCGATTACTCTCATAAGCTCCTGATGAATCAGCAATGCCATAAACCAATATGCTTTCTATTGGCTTTCCACGCAGATCTTCAATCATGCGAACCAACATATTTCTACCATCTGGTGTCAGAGCTGATTCATTCACCATAAATAGCTCATTTAATACTAAACGTACGTGTTTAGACTGAGTACGACAAATATCGGATATATTATCTAATGCGCATGATGATTGATCGTCTACTATCCAATATTTCCCATCGTCCGAACTCCAACGATCACCCGCTATAGATCGACCGGTATCAGCTACAGTTGAACGGTCACTGCCAGAAAATTTATTACCCTTCACTACATTAATAAGATTTGAATAGAGCCAATAGTCACCTTGACAACTGCTTACCTCGCTTAACGCATAGGTATGTAAATTAGCGAGATAGAGCCGACTTGGATGAGAAGGCGTAGAAACTTCAATACATGTCGTTTGATGCGGTGAATCATCTACATATTCAGGTATTCTCTTTACCCAATAACGTAGATGATCTACATCATCAATCTCAGAAAACAGTAAATTATAAATATCTTTTTTCCACTCATGATCCCATATTATTGAATCATCTTTCACATTCTGGGCACATGAAGTGAGTCCAACTATCACCCCTATCCAAAGCCAATTTCTAAACATTTTTTGCACTTTCCTGCTTATTTAATTCTAAGAGAATAAAAGCGATATGGCGGTAAAACTCTTTAGGAATATAGTCTTCGCCAGTACGCATACTTTTATAGAATGCCCTTGCAAGCCCTATATGTTCCAAAATCGGAATATTAAGTGCCTCTAATCTACGGCGTTCATCCAATGCAAATGATTCAGTTGTAATCTTGAGCACGACAGGGACTTTATCTATCATGCAGTCATAGCAAATAGGCACTAAAATATGCGTAGGATTTGCAATAGCAAAAGTTGGTGTACGTCCTTTAGTTATTGGCGCATCCATGACTTCTCGCATTTGCCGTTTGCGTTCAGACTTCATTTCTGGCGAGCCTTCAGTTTCTTTCATTTCATTTTTCATTTCAGTAAACGTCATACGGTTTTTATGATTAAAGTGATAACTCTCAGCCATAAAATCTACACAACCTAAACTCACGCCATAAACAAAAAACAATAAGGAAACCAAACCAACATACAGCATTAGATTATAAATAAAGTATGACACATTGTTTATTTGTGCCAACCTAGTCAATTCTGCTCCACCAATATCAAAAACATATTTAAGCAAAAACAACAAAAACGTTAACTCTAGCACCTTACGTAATGAACGGGATATTGCCTCAATGCCAAATATATTTTTAGCCCCCGTAACTGGGCTAATTTTTTCCATTTTAAGACCTAATGACTCAGTATTAATAACATTCTTATTTAGCATTACCCAACTAATAGCTGCCATGACGAGCTTAATCATTAGCAGTATGAATATACCCCACGCAATCACACTGTAAATAATGTCTAAGCCTGTCTGTATATCTGCATATAACATTACCTCAAACCAATCATTTGACGAATCAAAAATAAAATAAACTGTACCAATAAATATCACTGCAAATACCACTAACTCCATAGTCGGTTCTGCTAGTTCAGTTTTTGGAAACTGACCTTTTTTTCTTAACTCCCGAAGCTTCTTCTCCGTTGGCGGATATTTTTTGGGTTCAGTTGATTCGTTTGACATAAATTTAGATCAAAACTTGTAGTGGTTCGGAACTCACAACACAACTTGGATCAGCTATATCACCATGGCTACATACTGAAATAGTTGATACCACCTGCTGGAAGAAAGATTTAACCGAATTAATTTCATTATCGTTCACAACTAAAGTCGGCTTACTTCCATATAGTGAGGTCATTCGCAGAACTTCCTGGCGTAATGCTGACTGAAGCTCAATTAGGCTATCTAAATCCTCACTCTCCCCCATGACAAAGGTTTCAATGCACTCGGTTAGTTCAGAACTCAACAGCGCAACATAGATTTTTCCCTCAGAATTCATTAAACGTGAGGTGATTTCATATCTTGCTTGATTTCGAATCCGATTGAGCCAATTTTTAGACTCATTATCGATACGAGACCAATAAATTAATGCCTCAAAGAAAGTCACCCTATCGAGATAAAACTCGCGAGCACGGATCATTTCTTTAATCACATCATGGACACGGTTCAAACCAAGTGCCGAGTCGATTTCGTTTTTAATCACTTCACTTTGGCTTGCAAGTCCTTCAATAATATTGCTGGTGTATTGAAGGTTATACTTTTCAACTAAGCATTTCCGTAAAAAATATTGCACAATCGTAGCGATATTTTGGGTGGCAGCATCGCTAATAAAAATTTCGTCCCCAAGTACTTCGATTAGCTCTGCAGACTCATCATGTGAGAAGCTATAAATACGAATACCCGAAATATGAACTTCTATATCAACAGTAAGTTGCTCATCTACTGTGATAATAGGGGCGCCGAGGGCTTGGCCCCAAAGTGCTTTTTCAATCTGTACAAGACTAGTTTCTACTAGGGTGCAATGCTGAGGTTCCCTTAGCACAAATGTAAGAGATTCATATAGTCCACTGCCGGCAATGCCTGTATTTACGATAGTTTTTGGCTTGCCTTGCACTCGCCACAGTAAGAACGCTGACAGTGTACATAAGATAAATAACGTCATACACACATAGAACAGACTTGGACTGAGTAGACCGAGTAATAAAATCAAGGCTCCAATAACTAACAGGCTTTTCCAAAAACGGCTAACCTGCTTTGCCATCTGCCCCATAAATGAACTAGATTCTTCATCCCCTTTAATACGCGTGAGATACACACCGCAAGCGATTGATAACAATAAGCTGGGGATCTGCGAGACAAGACCATCACCTATCGTCAGTACAGAGAATCGGCTAACACTTTCAGATAGCGAGAGATCAAACTGATTAACCCCCACATAAATGCCACCAAACAGGTTAACCAAGCTGATCAAAATACCAGCAATAGCATCACCTTTGACGAATTTCATTGCCCCATCGAGCGAACCAAATAGTCGATTTTCGGTGCTTAAATCAGAGCGTAACTTTTGTGCTTGTTCGCCTGTAATAAGACCGCTTTTTAAATCGCCGTCAATCGTCATTTGTCTACCAGGTAAGGCATCCAGAGAGAATCTGGCCCCCACTTCCGCGACCCTTTCGCCACCTTTGGTAACAACTAAAAATTGCACTATGGTGATAATGATAAAGATGAGTAACCCTGAAATAAGGTTCCCTCCCATCACAAATTCCCCCACGGTTTCAATCACATTACCTACATCTTCATTCGCAATAATGTTTCGGGTCGTTGCGATAGACAATAACAAGCGAAAGGTCGTCAGTAACAATACGACCGTTGGTAAAAATGTCACCATTAGAGGTTGATCATTCTCAAGCATGATAACCAGCAGCAACACTGAACTAATAAAACTAATTAAAATAAACAGATCGATCACCACTCCGGGAAGGGTGAACAAAATAATAGTTGGCAACGCAAATGCGATAATCACACTGCTGGGATTAAACTTGATAGGAAACCGACGAAGACGCTTAATCATACCGTCTCCAAGCTAGTCCGTAGTGCTTCAACAATCGACTGAGTTTCTATGCTAATAATCTTGTCGTCATTCTCTATCGTCAGCACGGCGAATCCATTGACATAGGTATGCTCTACAGACAAATGTCTTGCCTGATCGTCTATTTCAGCATGGAGTAAGTCCACAAGATGTCCGATTAAATACTCATTAAGACTCAGTTCTGTTAAACGCAATTTTACGGTTTCAGCGAGTCGGTTTTTCAATTCATCTTTCAACAAACTAAGACTTTGATACTGTTCTTCAACAATATCGACAAGCTGTTGATTGGCTTCGTCAAACCAACGCTCTTGATTAACCTGAAATTCTTCTTCTATCTCATTATATAAATTATTAGCGTGAAGATTGAGCGCCTGCTCTTTCTCCTCGATCAGTTGCACCACTTGCTCTTCAAGCATTTGCTGGTATTGCTCGACTCTCTCTTCTAAAGCAGATAATAACGCCTTAGCCTCGTTATAAATAAGAAGATCAGACTTCTTTATTACGTTTGAGTGACGCTCTTTCTTAAATGCAATCTGTGGAACTAATCGATGCAATGAATTGATTTCTATATACAAGACATACCTCATTCTGGTTTAGAATTTAAGCTTACTAAATCCTTAAATCTCACTACAAAAGAAAAAAAAAGATTAAACCTGAACTCTTATGATTTAATCTTTTCAATTGATGGAGAGTCTGGAGGTTAGCTATTGATTCAAGGCGCTAAAACCAGATTACTTCGAACAACCGGAGAGGTAACAATCAGTTTTCCACTGGCAGTCCCGAGTAAATATGAGCGTCCGGTCGACACTAGATCCAACCCTGAAATTTGCTGGTAATCAGATTTATTCATTCGATTAACGGGATTTAACTGCGACTTAATCTCGGCCCGATCCCTTAAATTATTTAATTTACCGGCAAAATGATTTTGTCCCCGCATACTGGTAGCCCCTTGAGTCAACAGGACCTTCGAATTCAAACTGTTCAAATACTGACCTAAATCTTGTTTTCGCCACTCTTCAAATTCAGCAGAATCTTTTTTACCTCGTAAAGACTCAGGTATAGGTCGCCAAGATCCCATTAACGTGCCAGCCTCTGGACGATCTAAGAACTTAGGTACCCTATGTTGAATATGTCCCCCCGCTCGGCCTACTATGCGCGATTCGATCTTACCTAGGTCAAGTTGTGGTTTAGCAGTACTTTTTTGACTCTCAGTGGCAATAACAAGACCAGCTGTCTCAATCGACACTGGGGTTAATGTATTAACTAACGTTGCAACAACACCGACTTCACCATCAGTCACATCCGTCATCGATGGCGAACCATTACCCGTTGCAGCTGGGGTTGTACCGCTGCCATTACCTGCCGCGGGACCACGAGGATGAGCTGTCGCTGCACTCGGCACTGCATCTGGGGTTGTCCCCAAATTACGTCTAGGTCCTTGGGTGTAATTACTGCCAGTTTGTGCACCCTGACTCAGACTCACCGGGGTGGGACTACTCACCTCCCATTTACGGCCGGTGTATCCTTGCGCAGCATTCGCCTCAGGCACCACTGTTGCAGGGGTGTCTTCCGTAGGCACGCCATCCGTCTGTGACATTGAAGGCGTGTTTGTGGTCTTCGTCGCAACAGGCGGACGAGCCGATGTCCCCGCATTCGTCGGTGTTTCTGCGACGGCTGTAGGAACATCAGTTTGAGTGCCATCATACGCCACCGATGGCGAACCGTTGCCCATCACTGGTGGGGTTGTACCGCTGCCATTGCCAACAGGACCACGAGGATGAGCTGTCGCTGCATCTGGGATTGTCCCAAGATTATGTCTAGGTCCTTGGGTGTAATTGCTGCCAGTTTGCGCACCGTGACTCAGATTCACAGGTGTTGAACTACTCACCTCCCATTTACGGCCAGTGTATCCTTGCGCAGCATTCGCCTCAGGCACTTCTATCGCAGGGATGTCTTCCGTAGGCACGCCATCCGTCTGTGACATTGAAGGCGTGTTTGTGGTCTTCGCCGCGACAGGCGGACGAGCTGGTGTACCCGCATTCGTCGGTGTGTCCGCGACGACTGTAGGCACATCGGTTTGAATCCCATCATCTGTTACATCCGCCACCGATGGCGAACCGTTGCCCATCACTGGTGGGGTTGTTCCGCTGCCATTGCCAGCCGCGGGACCACCGGGATGACCAGTCGCTGCATCTGGGATTGTCCCAAGATTATGTCTAGGTCCTTGGGTGTAATTGCTGCCCGTTTGCGCACCCTGACTCAGATTCACTGGTGTTGAACTACTCACCTCCCATTTACGGCCAGTGTATCCTTGCGCAGCATTCGCCTCAGGCACTTCTGTTGCAGGGGTGTCTTCCGTAGGCACGCCATCCGTCTGTGACGTTACTGGCGTGCTTGTGGTCTTCGCCGCGACAGGCGGACGAGCTGGTGTCCCCGCATTCGTCGGAGTGTCCGCGACGACTGTCGGAACATCGACTTGAGTGCCATCATCAGTTATCGATGGCGAACCGTTGCCCATCACAGGTGGGGTTGTTCCGCTGCCATTAACAGCCGCGGGACCACGAGGATGACCAGTCGCGGTACTCGGCGCTGCATCTGGGGTTGTCCCCAGATTACGTCTAGGTCCTTGGGTGTAATTGCTGCCCGTTTGCGCACCCTGACTCAGATTCACTGGTGTTGAACTACTCACCTCCCATTTACGGCCAGTGTATCCTTGCGCAGCATTCGCCTCAGGCACTTCTATCGCAGGGATGTCTTCCGTAGGCACGCCATCCGTCTGTGACATTGAAGGCGTGTTTGTGGTCTTCGCCGCGACAGGCGGACGAGCAGGTGTCCCCGCATTCGTCGGTGTGTCCGCGACGGCTGTCGGCACATCGGTTTGCGTGCCATCATCTGTTACATCCGCCACCGATGGCGAACCGTTGCCCATCACAGGTGGGGTTGTACCGCTGCCATTGCCAGCCGCAGAATCAGGCTCAGCACCAAGTGTCGTACCAAGATTACGTCTAGGTCCTTGGGTGTAATTACTGCCCGTTTGCGCACCGTGGCTCAGATTCACAGGTGTTGAACTACTCACCTCCCATTTACGGCCAGTGTATCCTTGTGCAGCATTCGCCTCAGGCACCACTGTCGCAGGGGTATCGTCCGTAGGCACGCCATCCGTCTGTGACATTGAAGGCGTGTTTGTGGTCTTCGCCGCGACAGGCGGACGAGCTGGTGTCCCCGCATTCGTCGGTGTATCCGCGACGGCTGTCGGCACATCGGTTTGCGTGCCATCATCAGTTACCGATGGCGAACCGTTACCCGTTACCGCTGGGGTTGTACCATTGCCAGTCGCTGCACTCGATGCTGCATCTGGGGTTATCCCCAAATTACGTCTAGGTCCTTGGGTGTAATTACTGCCCGTTTGCGCACCCTGACTCAGATTCACTGGGGTGGGACTACTCACCTCCCATTTACGGCCGGTGTATCCTTGTGCAGCATTCGCCTCAGGCACTTCTGTCGCAGGGGTGTCTTCCGTAGGCACGCCATCCGTCTGTGACATTGAAGGCGTGTTTGTGGTCTTCGCCGCGACAGGCGGACGAGCTGGTGTCCCCGCATTCGTCGGAGTGTCCGCGACGGCTGTCGGCACATCGGTTTGCGTGCCATCATCTGTCACATTCGCCACCGATGGCGAACCGTTGCCCGTTACCGCTGGGGTTGTACCTCTGCCATTGCCAACCGCGGGACCACCGGGATGACCAGTCGCTGCACTCGGTGCTGCATCTGGGGTTGTCCCCAAATTACGTCTAGGTCCTTGGGTGTAATTACTGCCCGTTTGCGCACCCTGACTCAGACTCACTGGGGTGGGACTACTCACCTCCCATTTACGGCCGGTGTATCCTTGTGCAGCATTCGCCTCAGGCACTTCTGTCGCAGGGGTGTCTTCCGTAGGCACGCCATCCGTCTGTGACATTGAAGGCGTGTTTGTGGTCTTCGCCGCGACAGGCGGACGAGCTGGTGTCCCCGCATTCGTCGGAGTGTCCGCGACGGCAGTCGGAACATCGGTTTGCGTGCCATCATCTGTCACCGATGGCGAACCGTTGCCCATCTCTGGTGGTGTTGTACCGCTGCCATTGCCAGCCGCGGGACCACCGAGATGAGCTGTCGCTGAACTCGGCGCTGCATCTGGGGTTGTCCCCAGATTACGTCTAGGTCCTTGGGTGTAATTGCTGCCCGTTTGCGCACCCTGACTCAGATTTACTGGTGTAGAACTACTCACCTCCCATTTACGGCCAGTGTATCCTTGCGCAGCATTCGCCTCAGGCACCACTGTCGCAGGGGTATCGTCTGTAGGCACGCCATCCGTCTGTGACATTGAAGGTGTGTTTATGGTGTTCGCCGCAACAGGTGGACGAGCAGGTGTCCCCCCATTCGTCGGTGTTTCTGCGACGGCTGTCGGAACATCGGTTTGAGTGCCATCATCTGTTACATTCGCCACCGATGGCGAACCGTTGCCCGTTACCGCTGGGGTTGTACCATTGCCATTGCCATTGCCAGCCGCAGAATCAGGCTCAGCACCAAGTGTCGTACCAAGATTACGTCTAGGTCCTTGGGTGTAATTGCTGCCCGTTTGCGCACCCTGACTCAGATTTACTGGTGTAGAACTACTCACCTCCCATTTACGGCCGGTGTATCCTTGCGCAGCATTCGCCTCAGGCACTTCTGTCGCAGGGGTGTCTTCCGTAGGCACGCCATCCGTCTGTGACGTTACTGGCGTGTTTGTGGTCTTCGCCGCGACAGGCGGACGAGCAGGTGTCCCCGCATTCGTCGGTGTTTCTGCGACGGCTGTAGGCGAATCGGTTTGCGTGCCATCATCTGTCATCGATGGCGAACCGTTGCCCGTCACTGTCGCAGGTGTATCGTCCGTTTGCGTCGCAACTGGCGTTGTGATTTTCGTTGTTGTACCTGCTAAAAGCCTAGGTAAATCGGATCCCGTCGCACGATCGTGTTCATCAATAACCAATGATTCACTATTAGGAATAACAGCATACGCTGTAGCACCATCTTTCCCTTTTATTTCGACCATTTGAGCACATGCATCATCCCCGCTTAGAAGTAAATTGAATAAGGTTACCAGCTGCGGATCTGCTTGCTCTTGGCACTCAGATATTAACGTCTTTAATCGCGCTTGACGCTCCTTAACTGGCGTCTCGACAACAGTGACTTCAGCAGCATCAGCAAAGGGTAACGTGACCCGCCCGATCGATGTTGCATCAGTTGTTTGCGTGCCGATATTATTAACATGCGACTCGTTAGGGGTCTTAACTTTATCTTCTGAAACCAGATTAATGTCTGGATCCTTGGAAGAGTTAATAAAGACATACCAACTGTTATGAAAGTTACTAACGTTGTTAAAACAGTTATTAAAAACATCTCCGCGTTCGGTGTCTTTGTCCGTCACATCTTCTGTATGCTTAGGTTCCGGTAGCTCGGCCAGGGAAGGCAAATGAAAAGGGCGCTTAGTTGGTAAATCTTTGGGGGCATCAACTTTAGGCGGCTCCAACGGGGCTTTTTTCTTCTCTTTATCGCCAGCGACAAATTGGGATCCACCATACATAGCTATCGCAGATGCATTACCATACATCACCACAAATACCGTCGGTAATAAACTAAATCCTAAGGTGAAGGGAGCTAACACAGTACCGATTGTTACGGCACCGGCGATCGCAGCCAAATGAAACTTAGCCTTTTTCTCTGTGCTCACTCTATTTGATTTTTTAGTGCTTTCTTTAATCTTTTTAGGCTTAACTTTAGAATGAGGCTCTTCCGTCTCCAAAATACTAGGGGCAGTAGAGACACTCTCTGGAATTTGAGGTTCCGCAGATCTAAGTGTTGGAGCTCTAACGTCCAATAAAGAGGTAGATCGTGCTATATTCCTAGGTAGAGCCTCACAGTCTAAACGTGATAACTCTGGCATAGAAGTACTACGAGTCAACGCTGGATTAAGTGCCATATTAAAATCTCATCTTTTCAAATAAATTAATGCTTAACCGTCTCACATTATCTTCGGAATAATCTTGCTCAGCTATTGTGAGAGTAAGAAATCCATCAACACGAATAAATACACCTTTTGAGGCCATTTCAAATTGTAAAATAAGATCAATAACGGCCTCCAAGTTAACGAGATGTATTAACTGAAAAAAAGGAAAAACTGGCAGCAATAGATTGTCTGGGTAATCTCTAAAAATAACACCCTCATTTTTTTCGAGGCGCTGTAAAAATTGTTGAATGTAGTCACACGTTCTAGTTTTCATTTACTTTGGACAAACCAATACAAGGTCATTATTAGTTAACGACAATATTTCTTCAACACTAAGACTAGTTTTAAACATAGTACAAGATGCCATCAGAACTAACGTTTTCGGTAATGAAGATAAACTAGTTTTCAAATAGTTAGCATCAATAATGAGTGTATCCACTTTTAACAATGCAGATATGTTGAAATCTCCTATAATAAGTTTGCAACTCATTAACAGAGGCAACTCATCTATATCCATCTCAGGATATGATTTAAACGCTAATCCATACTGGCTTAAGACTTGAGTGATTACATAGGATAAGTAATCCTGTTCGAGATGGTTCACATCCAAACCGAGCAACCTGCCTGCTTCGCATAAAGAAACATATAGTTCAGCCTCGATACCAACATGCTTTAAGCTGAGTAATATGAAATCCTGCTGCTGAAATCGATGACATACAGCCCCCACATCAACTCTAATCTCTTGATTATTAAAAGTTGTCCCAGCAATCTGATTAACTGCTCGGTACATTGCTGGTTTCATCTCATATTTTGGCATGAGAGTGACGCGCTCTTGTTTCATATATTTCACCGATTCCTAGATAACAGTGCTAATACATCCATACTCATTTTAAAATCTATATCATCGATCCAATCACGTATTCCAGCAGGTGTTTTGCAAACAAAGTCATAAAGCTGTTGATAAGCATCTTTCGAAGTCACCTCTTCAAAATCAACACTTTGTACTAATGTTAAAATAAAGGTAATTTTATGAAATTGACTATCTAGTATCCCTTCTACCACAATCGCTTTAACTGTTGTTTCAGAATAATCGCGCAACATAGCAAACCATTCGATTACCGCTTGTTTATCGGCATATATCTCCACATCAGATAATCTATTCCAACTAAGCCGTTCTGACTTAGCCTTTAATAACTGATAAGGATCAAGTGTTTTGCCCTTTAAGTGACAATGCGAGATACGAACATGGCGATTATTTGTAGGCATTTATACTTTACTCTTGAATATAGTAACGGCGACATAAAGCCAATAATGACAGTAAACCATCTAAATTATGTTCATAAGCGACAAGTTGCTGCACTGTTTTGCTATTAGCATCCATATCCCCTGCGGAAGACTTAACATCTGCAATATATTTTTTAAGCTGTTTTCTTAACGTTAATGGATATAAGTGCTCACAGTGCTCTGCCGCATGTAATATCCAAAGTTGAGCATCATTTAATGATTTAACATCAAGTAAATTATCAGAGAAACCTTGCCAATCGCGTAACGCCTTGAGCTGATAGCTATTAAGCTGTCGAGCAAATTGCCTTTGCTGATCCAATGTTAAATTTTTACGTTTAACCCGGAACAGACGAGGATATTTTTTAGTTCGCTTGTCGACTTGCTTTATATCTTTTACTCGGCGAGGCTGGCGGTGGTCACCAGCCTTTTGAGTTCGGTTAATATCCGAAATTTTTTCGGTGCGTTGTGTCACGGCAAAAGAAACGGGTCGAAGCATAGTTAATCAGAGCGAGCTTAGGCTCGCTCTGCTCCGTATTATCGGTTAGTCACTAAACTCGCTTTCGCTACAGCTTCAAGGATCTCATTTAACTTCACCGCTTCAGCAGTCAGATCTTGAATATATTGATCAAGCTGAGCATCAAACTTCTCTTTCAAGTCTTTGCTCGCTTGAGTCTCTTCTTGTACTTTCACCTGTTCAGCATTTTGAATTTCGTTTGCATTGCCAACCATACCATCAGCCATTCCACCCATTTGAGTGACAGAGTTGTACTTGGCAGTACGCTGCTGCTGAAGATTAGCACTGTATTGATTAAGCTCTTTTGCTGTTAGATCTGAGACTTTAGGAGACTTATCAACATTAGTGACTTTACCAGACTCAAGATCCGTCGTTTTTAATAACTTGACTCCTCCTGTATCCGCAGCCCCTCGGTCGCCCATTTTGGATAAGTGTTTATCCTTCAGCGTTTTAGTTTGGCCAATTCGAACAGTTGCTGCAGTTGTCATTCCCATGTTAACCACAGATGACGCTAAGGTAATACCGAAGCGTAATTTGGCATCTTGAGATTTATCTTGCGCGAGCATAGTCGCCAACTCTGACGTAGCAACAGCTTCACCAATGCGATTCTTCATCACTTGAGCGCGAACCTGTTGAGACGACTCAATAATTTGTGCTAAAAGTGCCAGTAAATCAGCCATTGAAACCGAGCCTTTGTTGGCCTCTTTCAATGAGTTTTCATAACTGCCCCATGCTTTTTGATCTATCGGCTTGAGATTATTAACAGAAGAAGTCTCTTCAGATTTTGTCGATGGTAGTGACAGTGCACTCATTTGTACTAAATTCATAAATTAACTTCCTCTTACATATTGATTGAAATAATCTTGTCGTTGTATTCGCGCTGATCACTATTAACTTTAAAAAGTGATTCAAAAGCATGGCTTACCGCACGCAACGCCTGATTAAGCATGGTCAAGATTTGCTGGATACGTGTTTCCAACTCCTCTTGGTTTGCTTTAGCAATCTCAAGATCTTTTGTAATGTCGGCAGACTTAATCGCGTAACCGCTACTCACGACTGAAGTTGCATTTGAAGTAACCGAACTTGCTTGAGCAATCTTTGAGGTCAGCTTTTCACCACCACTTGCAAATGACTTAATCTTATCGAGTAAAGGCTCAATCAACTTCATAACTTTGTTGACCATACCCTGAATTTTTGTCGATATAGTGCTGAATGACTTCAACGTTTTAACTGCGTCGACAGCCTTATCAACCATAGTTGCGACTTTCGCAGCCCCACTCGCAACAGCCTTACCCGCAGTCGCCATCATGTTCCCAGGATTGAAACTGACCACCATACTGATAATGCCAATAGCAATCTCTAATCCCATTGATACATAGCCCCTGATCTCTTCAGAGACACCTGCGGCTTCCATAATCTTATCGACAATTTTAGGCAACACGATCGAAGCAATCATGAAACCAATCATCACTGCAGCCATAACAGGATTGAATGGCGCCATTATAATTGCCGCAAGAAAACCTAATCCCATAGCAATCTTGCCCCAAATGCCTTGGCTCTTTTGGGCTTGCTTCTGTTCTTCAATCTGCGCCATACGCTCTTTAAGCGCATCGATCTGAGTATTTTTTTGAATATCTATCAGTGTTTTTTTCGCTTCAGAGTTTTCTTTACCGGTACCAGAAAACGCTTCAGCGGCCTGTTTCATACTCTCTTGCACCATGCGCCAGAGCTGACTATCGGACACTCCAATCGTATTGCCTGGTAAGGGTTGATTCGGCTTAGCCGATTCTGTCGCAGCAGTGTTTTGGCGCTGAACACTCTGGCTCTGTTCATCGACTGTACCAATAATGCTTGGCGCAGCGACGGTAATCATGAATGTACTCATAGTTATTTCCTTTCATGTGACGATACTGGGAATAGATGCGCACTCACTATCAGAGTTACTGAAGTGAGCTTGCACATCTAAATTCTCGCGATGCGAGCGGCATGTTCCCAGTGCTACCATGCCCTTCTATTTTGTACTTAATACAAACACGACTCTTTAGATGTTCCTTGCGAATGCCATTTGCTCATCACGGCAGACCTGAATCCAATACTTAAGGGTCTGCTGCAGCATCTTGACTTGATCGCCGATACGGTTAATTTCTTTAATATCTTCATCAGTAAGCTGTCTAGGCGAGAAGTTTTTATAAAGATCTGTTAAATATTGAGCCTGAATCGTTCCGTCATAATCGAAGGCCTGAGTCACTCCAGGTGGTAAAGGCTTATTTGTGTCCGACGAATTCTGCCAACCAGGACACTTAGCACTGAACAAGTACGCCATCGCATCCATATTGGCTAATTTAGTGAGTAGTCCATCAACCTCTGCTTTACTGCCAGTGAGAATGGTCTCGACCTCGGCTGCCGATACTGTTTGATCACCGTTTAACGCGCTCAGCAACACAATTCTTGCCATAGGGCTAATATCGTTAAGGCCGCTGGTGATCCAGCCACCGGCATTGGGATCGTTATACACAGACGAGGTAAAGCGACTCGATAACTCTGTGGGCGTCGTCGATGAGATATTGCCGCCACTCATAGCTGACATAGCTTGGTAAGCAATGCTATCCGTTGGAATTTTCCCCCCCTGAATCGCACTATTCAGAGTACTCCAAACATTATTGACCTTCGCCCCCAATTGCTCAGGGGTAAAATCCCAATTGGTATGACTGCCACTACCAGTTTTTTCCAGTAGAGTCCCCAATTCTTTCAAGAAGTTAGCGTCTTCTAAACCGTACTCTTTACTATTACTCAACACATCGAGCAGCACCAGCTGGAACATGTTCTCGTACTCAATTCCGTTAATCCCGCCCTCTTTCATAGCAGTAAACATCTGCATAATGGCGGCCTCGAATGCAGGTTTTCCACCACTGGTCCACTTATTAACGATGTCTAATTGACTTCCATAGCCCTCAATACTCGTCGCAAGAGCCGAAGCAATAACGGCCTCGGAATGTTGACCCGCCATAGCCATCACCACTTGTTTCTGCTGCGCCGCAACCATTAATAGCGTTGTTACATCCCCCGTTTCGACATCGAGTGAGGCGAGCGCACGGTCAGCAATCGCCAACTTAGATTCATTCGCGACAGGCTGCATAGTTTTAAGTGGTGCATTTTCGGTTGTAGACGGCAATGTCCACTGGGGCTGAAGACCAGAAACACCATTAATACTCATAGCAAACTCCCTGTTGATTGTTAGATATTTCTAGCGAATGCCATGAGTTCATCCCGGCAGATCTGAATCCAGTACTTAAGGGTCTGCTGGATCATTTTCACTTGATCGCCGATACGGTTAATTTCTTTAATATCTTCATCGGTTAACTCGCGTGGTGGAAAGTCGGTATACATATCTTTAAAATAACCGGAATCCAATCCAACCCCCTCCCAATCAATCACCTTATGCCCATTTTGAGTGACTTCACGCCAACCGCTATCTTCCCCGTGACCATCATTTTTAAAGAGAAAATCCATAGCAGATGTATAACTTCCGCCCGGTGTATTATTTTTAATAAAGTCATTCAACTCACCCACTGACCCAGTGAGAAATAAATTTATCGTATCTTGCGTTACGTCAGGATACTTATTTAAATAGGCAGCCATTAGTGCCATACGTAACATAGGCGAGACACCTGCATCACTTGGATATCCAGCATCACCAATAAACGAATATTTATTTTCAAAATTATTTTTAAAGTGGTCGACTAATGCAGATGGTGCGCCTTGTTTATCTTTTAAAAATGTTAGTACTTCATTACACAGGCTGTCTTTCGGAGCATTTTTCAACATAAAGTCAAAGATAGCTGTACTTTTATCTGCGAATTTCTGTCCATTCCAGCCCTCATGATATCCATGTGAACCAGAACCCGTGCTCTCTAAAAAATGCATCATGTCTTCCATCATCTGTGGCGTGAGATCTGGAAAGTCAGCTGAGTGTGAAATGTAATCCATAATGGCTAGCTGAAATAAATCTTCAATTTCATTACCTGTGATACCATCTTTCAGAAAACCTTCGAACATTTCTCTCATTGCACTTTCGAACATCGGCAGACCACCAGTTGTCCAACCTTGTATATGTGCTAATTGTTTACCATAAGCTTCAATGCTTCCCGCCAAAGCAGAGGCGATCGCGCTTTCAGAGCTCAGGCCAACCATTGAGCGTACAACTTCTTTCTGATGGGCAGCAAAAGTAGCAAGCGTCTGAAATGGAGATGGCTCACTCTTAGTAAATGGCAGAGCTTTATTTGTTTTTTCTTCTTGCTGGGAGGCAGACTTAACTAACTTTTCTATATCATTTAGATTTTTTTTATCGGCATCAGTCAAAGATGAACTTTTTTGTTCAAAATTTAGCGCATCTGATAACACTCGTGCATTATTCACTATCATTTATAGAGTCTCTACAATTTAAGAATCCTGTATCCTCTTGATGGTACAGGTTGGGAATGCACTCACACAGAACAGCTAAATGTGTGAGTCATGAAATTGGCTTATATCTCAAGAAAAAACTTAGATTCAAATGGTTGTTTCATATTGACTCTGCAATACTATCTATAATTAAGGTAAATACGGGCTCAGCTGCGACTTAAGATAATGATATCGTTGCAGATAGAAATCATTTAAATTATCTTCTTTTACAATAAGCCAGGTAACACTAGCCTCGGTATATTCATTTAACTTATAATGACACAAAGAAATGTTGAGAATAGTTTCATCTAGATCATTTGTCGGGAAAGTCTTTAATATGTTTAGCACTTCCAAAGCTTTTTTAAATTGCCCTTTTTCCAAAAAAATGGCAGCTAGACATCCTGGGCCTCGATGATCATACGGATTTAAACCAACATAGGCAGAAAAAACAATCTCAGCTTCCTTAAATTGGAAGTCAGTATAAAACTTAACCCCTAATTCATAAATTGATTTTAGTTGAGTTATTGTGATTTTCTGCGACTTACGCATAGCTGCAATATCTTTTTCAATGACTGTGCCACTCAATAGCTCAAAAAAGTCATCACAGGTTTCACCTGGGCGTATTGTATTTTTTTTCATATAAATTCAATCCAATTTTAACGGTTATTTTACCCGCCGCTGAGTTCGATATCTGTATCCTTGGCGACTTGTAAGATAAAGGCATCAAGTCTAGTTGAAGATTTTACTGCTAATATGGATTCTGGCAGTGATATACCTAGTCTTAAAGCCCAAATGATGGCATGACGTGGATTGTGAATAGCCAATAATGCTACTCCAAGTTTTTGGGTGCACATATTTTTTGACACATTAGAATCGAGTTTAATTCCTAGTGTACTTGACCAGAGATATTGACTTTGATTGAGATATTGCTTGCTCAGCAGCCAAGAGCGATCACTCGCGTCACCTTTGCGAGCTTGGTATATGACTACGCTACCCAATACTTTCACTAAAGCAGTAATTTTTGAACGTCTAGGTGTAAACCATACCTGTACCTCACTCTCGGTTAGTGATGTAAGCACACTATATTGATCCGGGGAAAGTCGCCGATTGACCAGTAAATAATGTAAGTATGTTTGATGAAGTTTTTTATACTTTTTCATTACCCGTATTCTGAAAAAAATAACTGACAGTTAATGTATCCAACTCTGAAACTAAGCCTTTCAAAAAACGCTCAATATTCAACTTATTTTCACGTTCGATTTCATCAAAGCTAAAAATAATAACCGAGACTCGCTTATTTTTTTCCCCAGTGACGATAACACTGCTCCGTAGCACATTGGGAATAACACTAATTTTGTTATATATTTCGCGGCTCTCAAGCAAGTTTCCCTTCACTATCTCTAACTTACTCAAGCTAGCAAATTTTGACTCAAGCAGATCATTTAGATCTTCTCGTTCAAAATAGAAATTGAATTTTGTTAACACTTCTCTCGCCTGAGCTAAGTGATCTTTATCAACATAGACAAGATGACGATCCTTACTAATAGATAAAGAAGCGGAAACCTGATATCGGGCCAGCAGAACAACCACTTTATTAGCTGCATCAGCGGAATCAAAATTGGCAACTTCTACTCGGCCCTGATCATTACATCCAAAGAGTACAAGAAAAACTATCCAGTACAGTTTTTTCATCACTGGGCCTTCATGACATCATTTATTGCAGTGGCAGACTTCGAAGCAATTTTAGTTACTGTTTCCTGATACATGCTGTAATGAAATACCGATTGTTGTAAGGCCAACGTATCCTGCAAGGTAATCGTTTTGCCATCATTTATCTTCTGTAAATTATTCATAATCTCTTGAAAACCTTCACCAATATTATTAAAGGTATCTTCAAATACAGAAGGTTGTATCGCTTGTACATTAAGATCTACCATTTCTAAACAACTCTTTAAATCAATACGCTTCACAATGTTTGATATTTAACCGCTGCTATCGTTAGCAAGCAAATGAACAAACTGGAATCAAAGTGAAAAAACACGAGTTTAAAAATAACTTTTTAATACAATGAGTTAATTAATAGCCCCCGAGTTATTAGTTAAACTCCTAACCCGTCATATCCAAATATATGCGCTTTAGGAAAGTATTTATCGGCTTCAGTTTTACGCTTTACCCAAAACTTCAACACCTTTCCTTCTCTAAGTAAGTCATTTGTAGTCGAACAGCTTCGCTATGGCCTACAACATAAATATTCTTAATACTTTATCGGGTAGACAATTGATTGCTAAAAGGGCTATAGATGACACCATTAGTCACATGACGAACACGCGTTGCATTGGATTTAGAATCAATAGCCACTTTTTCAGTGCATTATGGAGCCAGCTTAGTCGGATATACTGGAGACAGTTGATGAACAGATAATAATGAAAGAACATTAAAATTAACTAAATCATTCCTCTTGAATCATCAACTGCAGAAATTTCATTCCTGAATAATGATGTAAATTACTGGCTAGACTTTGATATATGCAACCATGTTATTGAACAGTTTCAGCTTACCGGCCAACACTCGTTCTACATTAGCGATATCTGCGGAAAACTCTGTCACTACTGTTAATTTCTCTTTCTTTATATTGAAAAAAACGTCTTCATCAGACATGAGACTCTCTATTATTTTAGGTGCTTTATTTTTAAGCATGCGTTGATCACGCAAGGGGATTTCAATAAAAGTTTGCAATGTTCTATCATTTATATAAACAAATATCTCTTCTCCGCCATTCAATTCGATTGCGATAGGATCATCACCCTCGATGCGAGATAATAAGCTTGGTGACACATTAAAATCATCTACGAGTGTTTTATAAACAATTTCTCTGAGTTTTTTCATAATACCTTCCGTTTAAAAGTTAATATTTAACTATTCAATGTTAGAGTTGCCCAAAAAGCAGATGGAATTGATCATAAATCCCACCGCCAACTTGTGTAAGTAAAACGATAAATACAACTAATTTAGCCGCCATAGGTAAGCCTGGATCTTGCACACTAAACACAGTTTGCAACAGACCGACAATAACTCCCGTGACGACAAAACTAAGCGAAAAAATAATAATCGCACTCTTGAGAATGTCTAAGCATGCCGCTGTGACATCAATGACGGTCATAATAATCCTCAAGAAAGTTAGTCACTTTGTTATCCTCAAACTGGAATACGTAGTACTTATTGCGAAAAAATACTCGATAGGTGTTCAATTGCGCATATTGGGTAAAATACTCGGGTGCGATTTGGTAATGCAGCATCAACGAAGACAATACAGGTTGGACAGTCATGCCTGCACTCACAGCTCCAATCGCCACAAGTTTAGAACCTAGACTTGGTAATTCCATCTGAGTTACTAAAACTGAAGATTTTTCCTCAATAAAAACCTTATTTATGTGCTGACCTCCCTCCTTTACTTCTAAATTTGAATGAACTGGTACAAAAGCTTTAATAACCGGGTCTTCTTTCTTCTCTCCGGCGGATAAGCCTTTATTAGCATTCGATTCTCGCTGTACTCGAGTCAAAACAGGTACATTAGAGTGAGCAACTGTTAATTCTGATTGCTTTTGAAGATTCACTCCAGACTCCCCCTCCATAGCCGCCAACCGACTTATTGGTGGTGATTTAATTGGTGACGACTGAGTAGGTTGAGGCACTGCCGCCATAGACTGGGGTGGTGTCGTCAGTGAGCGCGTAGCCTGTTCTGAATTCACAACTGGTTGCTCTACTATCAAGGATTTGCCAACCAGCGTCGTTGACACTTGAGCATTCGCTCCAGACTCTCGTCCGATAACAGCGGACGGCTGACTTATTAGTGGCGACTTAATTGGTGACGACTGAGTGGGTTGAAGCACTGCCGCCATAGACTGGGGTGGTGTCGTCAGTGAGCGTGTAGCCTGTTCTGAATTCACAACTGGTTGCCCTACTATCAAGGATTTACCAACCAGCGTCGTTGACACTTGAGCATTTGCTCCAGACTCTCGTCCGATAACAGCGGGCGGCTGACTTATTAGTGGCGACTTAATTGGTGACGACTGAGTCGGTTGAGGCACTGCCGCAATAGATTGAGGTAATCGCGTCTGTGAGCGCGTAGCCTGTTCTGAATTCACAACTGGTTGCCCTACTATCAAGGATTTGCCAACCAGCGTCGTTGACACTTGAGCATTCGCTACTGACTCAAACCCCATTGCCGTAGTAGGTTGCTTTATTAGTGACGACTTGAGTAATGGCTGAGAAAGTTCAGACTTTGCCCTCAGAGGGAGCGTAATCTTATCCGCACCTACTGTTGACTGAGCTGTGTTCAAAGACTTGCTGACTGGCACCGTTGAAGATGACACCTGGGTATTCATCGCAACCTCATCAGTGTTGCTCACTTTTAACTGAGATTGAACATGATTCGCTACTGGTATTGCACGTCTAGGCCGCTGCAAATTAGCCACATTTGCCAATGGTTCACTGGTCTCGAGTTTAAGCCGACTGCCACTAACTGCATCAGACGAATGGATTCTGATAGCTTTACTCGCCGAAAATATATGCTGCCGAAGTGGTACATAAGCCGTGACAGGTACAACATGCCCCCAAATAAAACCCTCTTCTTGCTCAGCCTCATGGCTTTTAATGGCCTCCTTTTCACCATCAAATGTTGATGTATCATGAGAAGAAGCCTGCCGTTTTGATAGATTCAAAAGCTGTTCAAATTCGCTCTCTACTGGGCTCAAACAGGCTATTTGGGCAACTGGGGCAAGTCTATCCATCTTTGTCATTTTGTCACTCATCTCTTAACTGTTCTTGGATCTCAGCTAAAGCGTCCTTTCGTTTTTCTTGCCTTCGCTTTTCAGCGATAACAAGGGCAATCTCGGCTGCTAATTCATTAGCATTTTGCTGGGTCACAGACGCATCGAAGAATAAAGACTCGATATGAGACTTAACGCTTTCTCTTCGCTGAAACAAACGAGAAAGCCCATTTAATTCGTCTTTAACGACTAGACTTTTTAACTTTTGTTGCTCATTGGCGATTAATGCCCATGAGGCCTCTATCGAATCCAATAGCTCTTGATGCTTCAAATTTAGTTTGGCTAATTTACGTTGTTGCTTGCCAATTCTGATGTCAACTACATCAATAAGTTGACCAAATTCGATCCATTGCTTGGAGGGTTTCTTCATATTCGACCCCGTCGTAACCTTGCTTCAAAAACTCCATGATATATGGGAAGCGCTCTATCGCTTCGTCGGTCGCCAAATCGTTACCTTTCTCGTACTCACCGACTCGGATTAACAATTCAACATTAAAATAGCGATACACCATATCTTTGAACTTTTCAGAAAGACTTACATATTGAGGATCCTGAACTTTATTTTGTAGACGGCTCTTACTCTTTAGTACATCAATAGCAGGATAACGGCCAGTAGAAGCAATTGTCGTTGAGTAGACCAAATGTCCATCAATCAGTGACTTAACTTCATGTGCAATAGGATCTTCATCAATTTCTTTTTCAATCAATACCGTAAAAATTCCAGTCACAGAGCCATGAATAGAGTTACCACAATTCTCTACCAGTCGTGACAGTGCCAAAGAGACTCCGATCGGAATTCCGCCCTCGATGGGAGTACCATCTAACATGGCTTGTGCACGTGCAAAACGTGTCAATGAATCGAAATAGAGCACCACTTTCTTGCCCTGAGCCATGTAATGCCGAGCAATAGATACAGCGACTAAACCCGATCTCACTTTCTCCAACGGATTTGCTTCGGATGTAGACACTATAGTGATCGATTTTTGAATCACAGCAGGACCAATCTCCCCCTCCAAAAACTCAACCACCTCCCTTGCACGCTCACCAATCATGGCGAAAATCACCACATCGGCATCCATGTTATTTGCCATGATCGAAACCGTAGTAGTTTTGCCAGCACCTGCGGGGGCAAATAGGCCCAAACGCTGCCCTACTCCAATGGTGAATAAGCCATCAATAATTTTAATTTTTGTTGGAAAGACAGTGTCGATTGGTGCGCGAATATTAAGCGGTATAGGCTTATCGATAATGGGTAAATCATAGTAATCACCCTCACAGCCCAAATATTGTTCACCATACAATGACTCACCATAGCAATTAATGACCTTACCAATAAGAGCGGTTTCATTCAGCGGGAAACAGAAGCGCCGCGGGGTAATTTCAACTTTACTTCCCCGTTGAATAGCCCCAGGCTGAAGCAACTTAATTTCTACTCTTTTACCAGTAATTTTCATTATCTCACCACGAATGCGCTCATTAGCGACTGTGATAATGAAGCACTCCTGCCCCACAAAAGTATTTATACTGACATGACAAATCACTGTATCTTGATAAGATTCTTTAACCTTAAAAAAATGTTTGATCATGACTAGATAACCTTAAATGACACTGATACGTAACGTTTATATTTACGTTTAGTTTCCTTCTTACTCTTAAATAATTCACCTAACCAAGGAATACTTGAAAGGATAGGGACACCACTCTCGACACTATCAGTCACTGTATTGTCAAATCCTCCAAGAATAACGGTCTGCCCTGGTTCAATATAGACTTCTGATGTCAAAGATTGAGAGTTAACTCTAGGCGCCTGAGTCGCTCCGCCCTCTGTCTTATCATCACTCAGTGACTCTTCTATATAGCTAAATTTCGCCTGCACTTTTCCTGATGGCAATAAACGGCCAGTGACATACAAACTATTTTCGGCCTCAATTTTTTGAGTTGATACTTGCTTATCAGATATAAGTACAACTGTAGCCGTTTCTTTTTTACCAAAATGCCCTTGCTGGTTCTCTAAGACTAAGAGATTAGTTTCATATACTCCTCTAGCCATATTATTAGTATACAAAGCTTGAAAATTTTTGAAAAAATCTACTGTATCCGTAAAGGGAGGAACGATAATATCGTACAGACCTCGACTGCCATTCAACCATGAACTATTAACACCTAGTGCTTCAGTTCGCTCTACCGAAACGTCATAAACCCGAAGGAAAAATAGCAACTGCTGCCGTTTAACATCAATAAGAGTGGCAATACGCTTAGCTAACTGGATCTCCTCAGGGGTACCACGAACTAGCAATGCATTACTTCCAGGTAATACCTGGACTTTAGAGGTAAACTCATCCTCTTCAAGCTGTTGTTTATCATTTTGGTTAAGTTTTAGTTTATAAGCGCGCTTAACCATTTCGCCATCGCTAATATTCTCAAACTGACCAATTTTCTCAATTGCCGAAGAGATTAAAGACTGCGCACCAGGAAAAATAACATTACCATCATATGAATCAATTTGGCGATCCATAACAGATATATAATCAAACTCGATCCGTGCCAATTCCAAATTATTACCATTCTCTAAAAACTGATTTTTATCAATCATATTAGAGTAGACAACAACGTCATTAACAAACTTACGCGTTCCTGAAATAAAGATAGAGTTGCCACTGCCCACGAGTTCAATTTTCGTCGTATTATTGGCTCTGAACGTACTCTTTAATTCTTTAAGCAGGCTAGCTGGCGTAATATTTCTTGGTTTAAATGCATGATTTATATAAGCCTGACCAGAGTGAACCGTTAGTGTTCCGCCATATACATACCAATCAAAATCATAAACATCAGAAAGCTGGTCCAACAAATCGAGACCGTCACCAGAGAGTGTTTGAGTAATAGGCTGTTTAGCCTTTTTTTCTTCAATATCATCAACTAACTTTAGCTGCATATCCTTAGCGATTGCCGCCAATGCACCTTTCAAATCGATATCAGACTGCTTGATAAATACCTTTGCCTGACAAGTAAATGCCGTAAACAAAAAGAAAATAAGTAAGATTCTAGACTTCATCAAGTATCTCCTTCATACGTTCCTGACTGACTTTCATTTGTCTGATACTTTGATTAATAATGGCTTGCTCTACTATTTTCATCGTAAACTCTTCTTCAGTAACATAATCATTTTGCTTACTAGCGTGTACTTTTACTTGGCTATCGGAAAATTGTTCACTTAAATGTACTTCACCAGCAGCTTTGAGTTCTGACTCAAACTGAAGGGCATCCTTTTCTGAAGTGGTTTTAATTTGCTGACTATTCAATGTGACATTCAATAAATTAATGTTACTCATACCCTGCCTTTTTCATTATTTGTTTAAAAACATAAAACTGATCTTGTAACAGCCATAGGTTAAGAATAATAATCATGGTGATAGCTTTAATATCTGCTGTTGTACTAATAGATAAAGAAGCTTTTTTGAAAAAAAGGTCAACATAGCCACAACAAATAGTAATACACAACAACAGAACCATGTATTTACCAGTCACCATAGCCATCATAGTTAAGCTATCAGTGATGTAAAAATACAAAGTATCAAAACCAACATTAGCACCTTGTTCAATATTCTCTGAGATCACCGCCAGCAAAGGTCTAAAAACCACACCAGAGTCCAAGGCATACATCAAAAACATCAAAGAGCTAATCTTAGATAGCGCTTCAGACTCATCAGTAAAACGTTTATCTTGTACAGACTGTTCGTTAAGCAATAATAACTGTTGTATAACACTGCCAACCATACCACTGAGCCAATAAGGTACAGATGAAAACATAGCAAAAATAATAACGCTTAATACCCAAAAAGGAGTTGGAATATTTCCTAAATCACTATAATCTATAACAATTGCAAGTCCAACAGCAATAGCAAGTGCCGTCGAATTATCAAGATAAAGACGTGTTGGATTATAAATTTTTAAAAATAAAAATAATCCTGCAAATAACAGCCAGTTAGGAAATAAAAGCATGTCCATATCACTGGAGCGCTCTAAATAAAATAGTCCAACTATCAGAAAAATAAAATACTGCGAGTTTTACAGGTGTCGATATTACCGTCGGTGATAACATAGTCATACCGACACCACTGAGAATCACGGCAATTAAAAAATCAATACTCACAAATATCATGTATAGCTTTAGGCCAAACTCGAAACCTTGATACAAATCTAAAATCAGATTACCAAGAAAATATTTTAGTGTATCACTCCCTGAGTCAAAATTAAGTGGGATGTCAATAATGCCAGTTAGTTCATTAGTTTTACGCTGCGCCCTCGCCAACAGTTCAGGGAAAAACTCAAATACATTGCTGACCAGATAATACATAGTCACTTGTTCTGGCTTTTTATCCTCAAATAGGGAGGATGATTGCAAGACGTCAGGGTCTATTCCTCCATTAATCTGCTCAATAAAATATGGCTTAACCCTCTCTAATCCGGGTTTTATATCAGGCCAAATACTATTAAGCGCCATTAATGCCGCAAGTAAATTCACTACTATTGTAGGTGGAATTTGTTGTGTACCCACCGCATTTTTAATGATGTTAAGTACAATATTATATTTAACATATCCAGAGAAACAGATAAAAAAGACGGTAGACAACAAGATCAGAGTCAGGAGCAAAATTAAATTTGCTCCTGAAAATGCATTATCTGGATTCAATAATTGCAACATCTATAGCACTCTCTATTGCCCATAATGCATTATAAAATTAAAATTAAAGTTAAATGTTTCTTGCCGCTGCAGAAATAGAGTCTTTAATTGATTTTAATGTAGTGGTTGAGGTTTGAGCGGTAATGCTTTGATCTGCCATTAACTGTTGTAGAGATAAAGAATCAGATGCACTCAAAATAAGTGTACCATCTTTATCTGGTGTAAATTTTCCATCTTTATCAACACTTCCAGTATGATCGGTAATGAATGTACTGACCTTATCGTCGGCATTATTAACTAAACCGCCAAAAACACCACTTATATACCCAGTTGATAATTGTTGAGCCATTTAATACATCCCTAGTTATTCATACGTTTATTTCTAATGCTTAACATGCCTACTTATACTTAACATGCCTACTTAATTTTACATACATGCACAAACTTCTAGATAGCTCTAGAATGCGCAAAATATAAGCCATCTGCGCCAGGCCAAGCCAGTGAAAACTTCTGATAAAACACGGAAAAAGCTCATTAAAAGCACAATCAGCTAATGTATTAATTTATCCTTGGCGCTTTGCGCGTCTGTTGAACACGGCCAAAAGCCACTGATTAATATGGTTTTTTAAAAAATCAAATTACCGTAAATCACAATGACCTGTATCTTCTGAACCTTTAAGCTGTAAGCCGCGCCGAACATTCTGCATAGATATTATCTCTTCCCATACATTTAAGTTAAATCAAGCTGCATGACTTATAGTCATTTATATGTTGAATCGACAATTTAAACTCATAAGACTTGCATGGTAACCTTTGCCTTAATATTTCATAAACAATCTTACAATTATATCTAACTAAATATACTAATATTCACTATAAATATTGCAATTAAAATTTTAGGTGTCTATGTCTCTTGTTCCAATTTCAATACGATCTAATCTTGGATTAAGTGTTTCATCGATCGAATTGAGTAATCTTGAAAATATAGATGTAAAAAGCATTAATAAAGTCGACATTTCTCGGTTAGACAAAACATTATTAGTAACAAAAAAGCCTGTTAAACGGGAAAAAGTTATAATATTGAAGGATAAAATTAGTGATGCAAAATATGGTCGAATTTTTGATGTAAAACGAGAAGAAACAAAAAATGAAGTATCAACACTTAGTACTAAAGGATTAACGAAAAGTGTATTAAAAGCATTCAATAAAGATAAACGGCTTGCAAGCATCATTCATAAGACTAATGATAAAACGATTGGCCAATCTGCTATCATTAGAGATTTCCAGCTCGTAGGGGTTAAGCTGACCACTCTCCCTAGCAATTATCGAGAATTATTTGAATTCATAAGAGCAAGCTTCTCAGATAATAGTGTGGTTGATGGCATTTTCAAAAAATATGAAAATCGTGGTCAACTTGATGAAGCTTTAAAACCTAACGCGACTAAAAAAATTCTCTCGATACTTTTTCATTACCACAAAATCAACAACTGCTTGCCAATCATTTCGGTGGATGTCTTGATGTCACTTGGGATCAATCGAGCATACTGAAGAATATTCAAGTAGGTAAAGATGGGCTATGTTCAACGCTCGCCATAAAATGGTGTGCTGACAAACATCAGGGTGTTCACTTTTTTAATGATATGGACACAAAAGAGGGTTTAGAAGAAGTTGTTAACCTAAAAATAAACAAAGAAGTAGCATCATATTTGCAATCTAGTGGGTTAGCTGTCTCGGAAAATGAAACAAACCTTAATATAAAAAAGGCAGGTTTCCATTTATTGGGTCTTTCTCCCAAAAATAAAGGTTATGGACATGAAGTCGCAGCATTTATCGACGACCAAGCGAAACAGTACAAATATTTCGATCCTAAT
This sequence comes from Shewanella sp. SM69, assembly GCF_025653985.1. Classification (NCBI taxonomy): domain Bacteria; kingdom Pseudomonadati; phylum Pseudomonadota; class Gammaproteobacteria; order Alteromonadales; family Shewanellaceae; genus Shewanella; species Shewanella sp. SM69. Next base: position 160,832 of record NZ_JAKKRV010000009.1, on the reverse strand, counting down.
CTTGGAGAGTTTTCTTTTTCAACGTCAGAAAAAATGAAGTCATTTATTCTGACTTCATCGACCAGAATATATACAGACTTAAAGCTGGATCAAGACTTAATATTAACTGCAGTTGAAGAAAATAATTAGCATAGCTCCGAACATTTCTCTGATTTCCCAGTAAAATCCACTTTTCAAAGAAGGAGGTCGTCATTGCGACCTCCACTATCTGCAACTCTTAATGGAGAAATATTAAGCTAGCCTTTTTCACTTCAATTGGTTGCTCGCAGCTTTATAGTGAGGATATTGAGTAACCATTCACTTCCCGACCATTTTTGTCCAGCCGTTTAACACTAACCAATACCCAATGACTATTCAAATTAATGAGTTTTATTTATTATAATCAACATAACGTTGACCATAATAATAAGGACCATGTTGTTGCTTAAACTCACGAACCTCCCTAGAGCGTTCGCTATTGCTCCTCGTTAATCCTATCTGTTTTGCATCAATAGGCAGATAGTCATATCTTCCATGTGAATTTTTGACTTTCATAAAATTATCAGGCTTTACATCAAAAGGTCTAAAACCTGCTTGTTCCATCATAACCAGCACTGAATATGGAATTTTTTCATGATTATCTAGATGCTTTGCACCTGGTATTTTTTGAAAAGTAAACACTCTTACTCGTGGAGAGCCACATACTCTATCATCCCTCATAGTAATAAGGTCATTGTTCGCAAAAATTGCATACTTACCATCATAGAAATTATGATTACGATATACATCATTTACTCTTAAGTCGGCATTAGTTAACGCTCCCCACGTACTATCTTGTTTAAAGATCTTATACCCTCTCCCTGTTTTTTTATCGATAAATACTTCTCGATTTGTCCCCTCAAATTTTTCATATTTTCCCGCCTTAGCCTCCTCTTTTAATTGAGATATTGTTTCTGGATGACGGATGTTTATTGAGTCAACATGACTTGACAGTGCTAGATGCAATGGCAGAACTTCATGCTGCAGTTGTGGCTTCAACCTTGGTCTTGGTAGTAGTAGTTTTTGTGGTGTAGCTAGCTTAGCTAAAAATGTGGCTATTACTTCCCTTTTTTGTATATTCAGGCTCCTTATCAAAGTTTGCTTTAAGCGTAAAATATCCACATTACGAACACTTTTTACATCCAACTTTTTTAATTCACTCGATGATATATTTAACCCAAGCTTTTCTCGAAGGGAAGGAATTATAATAAGTGACATATACACCTCTAAATTTGTTGATGAAAAGCACACCATCTTCCACGAAGAATGCAATCAATGACTATGCAAAATATACATTAATATTATTCTCATACTACAAATGGCTTTAGTTTATAAATATAAAAACATTAACCACATCTTAAATAACATCTGCAATAAAAAACCACTTTTAAAAGTGGTTTTTTATTAACACTGAGACATTGTGATATCAATTAATGCCAGAGACTAACTCATTACCTACGATAAGTCGTTGCCATCAAGTCTGTGATTTTTTTATCTGCATCAGAAATGGCACTCTTTAAACTACTATACATTTCATCATGCTTCATAATTTTATCATTTTTATCCAATACACCTTTATTTATTAGCATATTGGCTATATATGCCCCCTGTATCACTTCAGGTAAACTATGATGCACAGGCTGCTTTACGCTATCACCAACTAAGTGGTCTAAGCATACATCAAGCACTTGTTCGAAATTAAATGTAGCATTGGTGGCACGACAGAGTTTAGCTGTCTGAATGGTATAATGCAGAGCATTTCCAGATACACCTGCAGTGAAACCCTCCATATCAGGACGGCTGAAATTATCGATATTGAGGTTTACAGCTAAATCAAGTATATCTTGGCCTAACGTATCGATATTATTTTGATACATTTTTTCGTTAGGCTTAAAATCAAAATGTAACCCCCCAGAAGCTAAAATCCCCTCATTAAATAAGCCACTTTTACTTTTACTGGAATCGACAGGGTCCCGCATAATACCTTGCAAGGCACCACCAAAAAGCTGACCTAAATTAACTGGCTCACCTTTTTCACTCATAAATGCGTTTAATGCATAGGTTTCATGGAGCTTAGCGCTTGGTCTATCTAAAAGGCTGCTAGGAAAGCCAAAATTCTCAACTAATATCTTATTATTTCTTGCTTCAGTTTCATTTTTAACAACCGCAGCATCACCAGGAAACTCTAACACTAAATTTTCTGGTTTCAAGAGTTTGTTTGTATAAAGGTTATTACCTTGAGTGTCCTTCAATGCATCTTTAGTTAATTTTTCAAATAAGTGTTTCTCTTCACTTTCATTCAATTTTTCATTTTTTGATAATTTGTCTCTGATTGTGTTCAAACGTTCAGATAACTCACTTTGATTAGAATTCATAAACCCATCAAAACATACTGATAACCGTGAAAAGATCTCTGCTTTATGCACTAATGTAAATTGATCAGATGTCACTTTGACAGGCTTACTTTGATCGCATTGAAGAAAGTTTTTCACATATACCTTCTTCCCACTTAGATCTACATCATCTGTTGCCGTATTAAGAATATTAGTTAAACTAGATGCCATTGCATCGAGAGCCCGTTCAGAAGCAGTACTTTTACCATTTATTAATTTATTTTTAATTAAAGAAGAAAAAATTTCACTGCCGCTTTTTAGTTCTACTTTTACTTTTTGGTAAGGTTTTGGACTCAACAATTTACTTAAAGAAACAATGGGATCTTTATTCTCAATGTGGGAAATTTTTTTGACATCTAAATCAATATTTTTTTTATCCATGATTTCAGATGTTTCAGTCTGTCCGCATGCAGCTAGTTTGTTTAATGAAAGCATAATATCTCCTAGAGGTTAAGCTTTAATTATCCATCATCCTGCACATCAATATCACCAGATTACTTATGAAAAAATCCGTAAAAAATAACTATCACCGAACGACATGTATAACAACCAACAGTCGCGCTTATACCAAGATGTAAAAGTGACTTTAAAGGAGCAAAAAAAGCCTTATCCTTGGCTCAAATCTCTGTAGAGAAGCCCATAAATTATAGAATACTAGTAGAATATTTAAGACAATCTTGCGTATGATTTCATTTCGTTTCAAGGTTGAATTTGAACGTGAAAAATTACACTAAAAATCTTTTAGATTGAATCAACTATTATTTTAAAAACAAAAGTCAACCAATATGAATCTTGGCACGCATAAGTTTAAATTTACGTGAAATATAATTTTAAAAAAACTTATTGAAAACGACTATTGCTCCTACTGTTAACATAGATGCAAGAAGAGCAGAGAAAAAACATACCAATAAAAAATATATATTTCTCATTGGTATGTCAGTACGAATTGATAAATTTCGTTCGATTGAATATGGAGAAACATTGATATTACTTAAGGATTCTTTACGACTCTGCTTAATATTCTTTATCTCAAAAATCGGATATTCCTCTTCAATTAAAACGCCTGAAACACTTTCATCCAGAATCAGTATATAACCTTCTTTAGAAATGGTTTTTATTTCGCACGCTAAGTTATCAAATTGCGCAAGAGATTTTCTTAAATTAGAAATGGCTTTGATCAATGATGTTTCACTCACGAAAACCTTACCCCAAACTTTTTCTTGTATATACTCCTTACCTACAACTTCATTTACATGATCACATAGTAGTTTTAATATTACAGCCTCACGTCCACCTATGCTAACTACATTATCCTCAGTGCTAACCTGTCTTTTAAGCACATCAAAAACCATCTGATTTCCTAACGCATAGTTTCTTGCCATTGCTATTCCTCCTAAGAATTACTCGTTCATCACAAAATTAACTCAGAGTTACATTGTGGTCTTTTTTTCAGAATAAAGTAATAAAAAATCGCCAAAAAAAGATGAATTAACCAGAAAAAAATCGAAAAAAACACACTCAAAAAACAAGGTGCGGACCTTTTGCAGCTTTGAAAACAATGGAAAAACAAACGAAACCAAATGTATCAAGCTGCCGAATGTAAATACTAATTATTAAGATTACAGTACATTGTGCTGATATGCTTAGAAGGTGATAAGGAACTACGGGAACCACAGAGAATATAACTAACAAAAACCTAAATATTCATACTTTAAAATATGACACACTTTATTATACTCACCTTAATTATTTTAAATTAAAAATTTACCTTTAGGAAAGTTTAGTGTTGAAACTTAATTTATTAATGTGTACACATATGTTTATGTTTACAAATCTATATACATTAAGTCATAAGCCAGGCCCAAAATATCTACTTAGACCCGACTTACTATTTTTAGCTTAACTGTTAGAATAACCCAGTTTTAATTGTAATGTTTTTATTAACTCACTCTGTTTTTTGACCAAAGCCTCCTGTCCTAAAAAGGTAAAGTCTTCAAATCCAGTTTTCATATGAATCGATAGAAATCTTGATATATCTGCTTTAAGACTGTCGGCTCCATGGATGTTTGCCATGAATTGCTTTTCCAATTTTGCCTGCGCATCTTTACCATTCTTAGTAGCGAATCCTTCCATAAAAGGCATTTCTGTAAGAACTTTGAGTGCTGACTGACGGTAATTGCTACCTAGTAAATTCAATTTTTCTTCATTTGTCGTCAGTTGATTGGCTGTGCGACGAGCCCCATCTAAAATGGCTTCCCCTTTTTTCATCTCAATGGCGCCACGGCTACTATCCGAGCGGAAAAGCCGTGTTTTTCCTGAATCGAGGCGACTCATCGTTTCAGTGGCAACACCTTTACGCTGCGTCTGGAAAGGCTGATCAGACACAACATCGGCTCGCTTCCATAGATCAGGAAAACGTTTCACTTCGGCCCAATAACTTGAAATCGATTTAGACTGCCCGTTCATTGCCGCCTCTAACGCATCAATATCCGCATACTGCCCATATTGATCGAGTAAAATGCCTTCCCAATTAACCTCCATAGCATTGACAACATAATCACTAATTTGTTGGCAGAGCAACTCTCTATTAGCTTGATTCATATTGGGCGCTGTTTTAAGTAATTCATCAGAGTAGAGTTCATCCATGGGCTCATTTTTTGTTGCAGGTGCCTGAACATCGTCATTTTTGATTCCAGTAACTGCTTTTTTAAGGTTGTTTTTATTGAAACCTGTAATTGCATTTAGCAAAGCGTCCTTTCCTCCACCTGACGGCGCAACCACGTCACTTGCCATCGCACCTACTGGCAGGATCGGAGCCGGTGGCGGCAAAGGTGGCGGTGGCGGTGGCGGTGGCGGTGGCAATGTACCACTTGCCATAGTTAATGCGACAGGAGGCTGAATATCTCCTTGCACTGTGGATGGTGCAGTACTTTGGCTGGATAAAACCATCCGAGCGTCTTGCATTTTTTTCAATACTTCTTGTAAAAATGAAGTATCGGCATTGGGCGTCACAGGTCGCGCTTTCTGATCTGCCGTTACCGATCGCAACTCAACGCCATCACGAATCGCTTGCATTAATGACAGTCTAGAATCCGCATTTTGCTTCGGCGCTGTAACTGCCATTTTGGCAACTTGGGCTGGTTTGGCTAACTGAAGCGGTTTATTCGCAACTGACTTTTCTTTGCCATTCTTCGAGCGAGATTTAAGACGGATAGATTGAAACAGCGATAAAAAACGCTTTTTTATACTAGGCCTATTACTCACCTGCTTAATCTCGAGTTTATCAGTTGCGGCGTTACTGACGCCCTCACTCTTGATATCTGATGAAGGTGGATTGATGATGTGATTGGAAATTGGCATCCGGTACTCCTCTGATCATAGGCTCACTAATGTTATAAATGTGTGAGCAATTAACTATCTACTCCATCACTATATAAATAAGTAGAAGAGGGACACACAGACTTTGTCTGAAATATTCTGAGTAAAAGTGGAATGACTTAATCACTCTGTTTATTTAGACAAGTAAAAGTAATCACTAGTTAGTTAAAAATTAGGATTGTGCAAGTAAATTAATCATTTTTTATTCATCATTTGCCATTAACCATTAATAAAATTTTCATTTATTTTAGTATTAATATTCCATTCAGAGATTTGATAATGCCGATTCATACAAGCAATTATTCTAATTTTTCCAGCTATAAAAGCTACAATCAATTCGCAGCTATACCTAACACGCTCAATATCGTAAAACTTTCCCAACGTAGAGCTGATACGCTAAAGCCTGTGAAAACGATAAGTTCATTCGCAGAGATCAACAATGTCAAAAAATCTCTCCATCGAGTGAAAATCGAAGCGGCTCAGCTAATACAAAAAAGTTATCGCTCTTATCAACAAAAAAAAGCTGAAAAAGAGCTCAATACAGTAGGTATTAAATCACTCACAAATGCTAAGGCAGGACGTAGCTACTTCTATAATGCACAAACCGAATTAGTCGCAAAAACACCGACTAAGTTTCAACCTGCTGGGAAAGGAACCTTCAAACAGTTAGTACGCCAAGATAGTCAATTTGTGCAATTACATATTCATAATGACACGTTTGATATAGATAAAAATAAATACAACCAATTAGCAATGAACCAACTTAGATCGCATCCTTCAATTTGTCCTTCTATTTATGTAAACGATTCGACCATGATTGCCCATAATGGTGGCATTGAAGTAGCGCAATTAATTGAACAAGGGGACAAGATTCCCTTAATTCACTTTAAATCACTCTTAGAAGATTTATGTTCCTTACATAGCGAGGAGATATTCCTGCACGATATTAAACCTGAAAATCTAACCTATAAAGGCAGCCATGTGCATCATATTGATGTGGAAAATCTGGTCGCGGCGGATTATAACGATGGCGATAATGGTATTGTCTGCACGCCAGAGTACACCACAGCGCATTTAACAAATGCGATTTTAAACGGGGATCCACTCGCAGACCAAAACCACGATAACTACGCCATTTTATTGAGCATGATTGAAGCCACTAGCGGTGACTTCTTCCCAAATGCCCCAGTTGTAAACCCACAACGTATTTTCGGGCTCATGGGTAAGGATCTAATAAGAGCTCAAGGCTGGATACAAGAGCACATCAAGCCTGAGTACCAAGCGACAGCAGGAGCATTACTTAAGTGTCCAGGAACCAATAGCGATTCAACGCCCTTAATCGATATGATTAATTGGAAATAAACTGTCTCAAACCGCTTGTAACAATAAGCGATTGGAGCTCTATTTCCATAGATGGCTCCATAACCACTTTTTATGGTTATGGAGCTGACAACGGTTCTTAAGTCAGTGATGGTTTTAAGAGCTGAACATGCAAATAGTACATTCATCAAAGTATGTGTACTATTTTTACCCACTAAATCATCTCTGTGCATAATGGCTTTTAAATCACCTCTTTTGCTGATGCCAATTTAGTTACAATTTCAGCTATAGCGTGAATAAACGCGAGTATTCCCATGCAATTTCATTTGCTTAGTATTAACATTGGGCAATCAATGTCAGCATTTATCGCATTCAAGTTACTAAGGTGAGCTAGTCGCCTTGGTTGAATGCGGCTATATTAGGCAGATTCGTTTTCAATTTCAGCCAGTTGGTTAATCTTAACTGTTTCTCATCAGTAGAATAAGCACCAATCTGAGCAATTAAAGGACATCCCATGGGACAAGAAACCTCGAAAATCCTCGTCGTCGATGATGATATGCGCCTGCGAGCGTTACTCGAGCGTTACCTGATGGAGCAAGGTTATCAGGTGCGCAGCGCGGCCAATGCCGAGCAGATGGACCGCCTATTAGAACGTGAAAACTTCCATTTACTCGTGCTCGACTTGATGTTGCCCGGTGAAGATGGCCTGTCTATCTGTCGCAGGCTGCGCCAGCAAGGTAACCCTATTCCTATCGTGATGCTGACGGCCAAGGGCGATGAAGTCGACCGCATTATTGGTTTAGAGTTGGGCGCTGACGATTATCTGCCAAAACCTTTCAATCCACGGGAATTACTTGCGCGGATCAAAGCCGTGATGCGTCGCCAAACCCAAGATGTGCCCGGTGCGCCAGCCCAGCAGGAAGCACAGATTAGCTTCGGTGAGTTCTCGCTGGATTTAGCGACCCGTGAGATGTACCACGGCGACGAATCCATCGCACTCACTAGCGGTGAGTTTGCCGTACTTAAAGTGCTCGTCACCCATCCACGCGAGCCCTTGTCTCGGGATAAGTTGATGAACCTCGCCCGTGGCCGCGATTATTCGGCGCTAGAACGCTCCATCGACGTGCAAGTATCACGTCTGCGCCGCTTAATCGAAAAAGATCCCGCGAATCCTCGCTACATTCAAACGGTTTGGGGTTTAGGTTATGTGTTTGTACCCGATGGTGCTGCGCGTCGATGAGCCGCGCTGCCATCTTAATCTCCTGCGGTTATTGAGCCCACGATGAAACCTAAGTTTTGGTGGCGGTTTGTTCCTCGCAGCGCATTTAGTCAAACCGTGATGCTGATTGGTTGTCTATTACTGATCAATCAGCTGGTGTCTTACGTCACGGTCGCCGTCTATGTACTTAAGCCAAGTTATCAACAAATCAATCAGTTAATCGCTCGCCAAGTCAAATTACTGTTTGTCGACGGCATAGATATTGGCCGCGAACACTTAACCATAGTCGATGCCCTTAATGCCAAAGTCCACGACGATGGCATGAAAATCTACAATCAACAGCAAGCGCATGAAGCGGGTATTGAGCAAGCCACTTACTATGGTTTCTGGTCATCGCAGATGTCGGAATATCTTGGCGGCGATGCTGAAGTCCGCGTCACCCATGGCAGCGTATTACAGATTTGGATCCGTCCACCACAGGCGCCCTCTATTTGGATAAAAGTGCCACTTATCGGCCAAAATGTTTCAGATCTTTCGCCACTCACCCTTTATTTAATGGTGATTGGCGCACTCAGTGTCGCTGGGGGATGGTGGTTTGCTCGCCAGCAAAACCGCCCACTTAGGCGACTACAAAAAGCCGCGATTTCAGTCTCCCGCGGTGAATTTCCCGACCCCTTGCCGCTAAAAGGTTCGAGTGAAATTGTCGAAGTTACCAATGCTTTCAACCAGATGGCACACAGCATGAAGCAACTGGAGCAGGACAGAGCGCTATTGATGGCGGGGATCTCCCACGACTTGCGCACGCCACTCACCCGTATTCGCCTCGCCTCAGAGATGATGGTTGAGGAAGATCAATATCTTAAAGATGGCATAGTCAACGATATCGAAGATATGGACGCCATCATTAGCCAGTTTATTGCGTATATTCGCCAAGATCAGGAAACCAGCCGTGAGCTAGGTCAAATCAATAAACTCATTCAAGATGTCGCTCAAGCAGAAGCCAATCGCGCCGGTGAAATAGAAGTGGTGTTAACTGACTGCCCCGAAGCCCAATTCCAAGCGATTGCCATCAAGCGGGTACTGAGTAACTTAGTCGAAAATGCCTTTCGCTATGGTTCTGGCTGGATCCGCATTAGCTCACAGTTCGATGGCAAGCGTGTCGGTTTTAGCGTTGAAGATAACGGCCCAGGGATCGATGAGTCGCAAATTACCAAATTATTTCAACCCTTTACCCAAGGTGATATCGCCCGTGGTAGTGTTGGTTCGGGCCTAGGCCTCGCCATTATCAAACGGATTATAGATAGACACCAAGGGCAAATTACCCTCTCCAACCGCGCCGAAGGCGGTTTAAAAGCCCAAGTGTGGCTGCCGCTGGAATAACGCGAGATCACATATTTGCAAATCAAATGACAACGCTGACATCCAAGTGAGCACTTGTCATATTAATGTCACCTTAAATTCATAAACTCAGAACAGTTACTGGCTCTGACCATTATGAAGATTGCAAAATGAAAATTTCAACGCTGTCGCTTTCTGCTTCTGCCCTGTTGTTATTGCTCGCGGGATTGCTAGCAGCCGTAGTGCTGTGGAGCAGTGATCAGCGGCAACAAATTGAGCAGCAAACACTTACATTACAAGCTATTCAGCAGGATTTTCTCGTCGGTGTACGCCGCGATCTCGATGGCTATTTAGCCAGTGGCAACGCTAGCCAACTTGAACAAGCGAAAACCAAACTCAGCGCCATTAAGAACCAGCTCACGCAGCTTAACCTCGCAGCCATGGGCGCTACCGACAATGACTTGCAAGCCAGCCTAAGCAACTTCATTCAAGATTTAGATACCAAGTACCGCGCCGCGGGTAAACTCGCAGGCAATCCTAGGCAACTGCTCGCCCACGCCGAATCTGAAATGCTCGACTACAACCGTCGTCTGGGCAGCTATGCCGATAAAGGCTTAGCCACAAATGCGGCGGTCGCCGAACAATATCTGCAATTGAGCCGCGATTTACCTTCTATCGTCTACCAACTTTCCCAGCTGACCGATGGTTATCTGATCGGTAAAAATCAGCAGCTCAAGGGTATTTTAGACAGCACCAGCAAAGAGCTAAATACGTGGCACGACTCCCTCAGCGCACTGCCGTTAATCGGCGTATATGAACAGCAAGAAGCAGATGAATTTGCACTCGGTGCCAGCGAACCGGAACAAATTGAAATAGGCGAGAGTGACCGCAGTGAACTGCTCAGTCTCGCCAATCGATACAACAAAGAAGTCGCCAATACCCACCAATTACTGCAAACCAACCAAGAGATGCAAGATCAACTCATTCAAGCGATTAGCAATGTGGAACAACAGCTTATTGGTTTAGGTGAGGCTCAGGCAGCAAAGAACCAGCAGCTGAAATATGAGTTACAGCTAATCCTCTACACCATGGTTTCCATCATGGCCTTGTTTGCGATTGGTTATTTAATCCTGCAGCAAAATCGTGTCGTCAAACCGCTAAAACGTCTCAACCAAGCTTTTATGAAATTAAGCGAATCGAACAGCCGCGAGCGTTTAGATATTAATCGTCGCTGCGAGACGGGCCAAATCGCAGGTCATTTCAACCAGTTACTGCACAGGTTTGAACAGGAAGACGAGGCACAGCGCCAGCAAATCACGAAGGTTTCTCAATCATTAAGCCAACTGGTAGCGCGCATTACTCAGCTATCACAACACACAGAGCACACCCAAACGATTGTGGCCGATACGCAAACACAGACCGAGCATATCCGCAGCCTCGCCAATGAGGTGAGCCACACTTCGGCACTCGTGGAAGACAGCGCAGCCGAAACCATGCGCCAAATGCAGTCGAGTCAAGCACAAGCAGAGGCGGTATTGAGCGCGACCGAGCAAACACAAACCGCGGTCGGTCTGTGCCATTCGTCCCTTGAAAGCCTAAATAACTCAGTGACGGATGTATCGAAAATCATTGATGTGATTGGCAATATTGCCGAGCAAACTAACTTACTCGCCCTTAATGCTGCCATCGAAGCTGCGCGGGCTGGCGAGCAAGGTCGCGGCTTTGCCGTGGTGGCCGATGAAGTGCGTAATTTAAGCCAACGCACCCAAGTGTCTTTGAATGAGATCGTGAAAATTCTGCAACAACTTACCCAATCAAATCATGCTCTCAGTGAGAGTGTCGATGGCATAGCACAGGCCACCAGCAGCCAGAAACTGCGTGCTCAGAGTCTGTGGCAAGTGGCGCAAACAGTGCAAAACCAAGCAAGTGAAATGGCTAATACCGCCAAACAAGGCTCGCTCAATGCCAAAGAGCAAGTCGATTATCTCGATGAATTTGTTCGCACTATGGATAGTTTAAAAGAACAAGCGCAAACCAGTTCACTGCAGAGTGAGGTCATCGCCCAAGAAGTACAGCAGAGTGTAGAAGATATTGAAACCAGCTTGGGGATTGGGCAAAGCCAAATAAACCGTGCGGCCTAAAACCGCACGTTTATTCACTTAATTTCTCTATTTGTGTTTAATCGTCGATTCGACAATTGTGGATATTAGAGCCATCGAACTGACATTCGACATCAACCCATTTGCCTTCAAATGGCGTTAATGAAGCATCAGTCGCTTGATAGCCCCACAAGGTCTTTTGCATCACTAAACCCGACAAATCAAGTTCATTGCTTCGCACTTCAAGATCAACTTCTTTCACTAACCACTGGTTGTCTGCGAGTTCAACACCTTCTATTTGAATCCATTTTTGGTCAAGTGTCGCTAAGGTTAAACCGTCATCGAATTGAGTTCTGGCATCAATATCAAATGTAAATCCATTAATTTGTAGCTGATTATTGGTAGTCAGTGTCGCCAGACCTTCTAGCTCGAACTTTTTACCTAAGGTTGGAGGTATTCCACCATTATCATGTGATGTTTCAAATTCAACTTCTCTGGCCCATAAACCCTGCGGCATAGATTGAATATCTACATCGACTAGCTTGCCTTCAACCAAGTTAGCTTGCTTGCCATCTTCAAATTGAGTATTTGTAGTGACATAGAGTCGAGTACGGGCATTCAGCTCAAACTGCGTTTTATCTTGGTTGACCCAAGTAATAGTCCCTTCTAGCTCCATATCGTTAAAAGACGCCGTATCTTCCACTTCGACTTCAGAGGCCAAAAATGAAGCACCACTTTGCTGGCCTTCCACTTCAACCCATGCGCCTTCCTGTAAGCTGCCTTCTAAACGTGCGTTGGCATAATCAATCACTGCCGAACCGATATTGAATTGTTGCGTGGCCTTGTTTAATCCAGAGACACGTCCCTCAATTTCAGCAAACGCAAAATTGGGGATAAGGTTTATAGAATTAACCTGCCATTCTCCCATTACCGTTGGATAACCATTTACCGCAACCCAATCGCCTACTTTATACTGAGTCGCGTCCGCTGGTTTAACGATTAAATTAATCCCATTAACGGCAATAGTATTTTGATTAACGGAACTGATTTCACCCACAAGGCTTGGATCTAATATGACATTTTTAGCCTGTTGGCCTTCATTATCAATTTTGACCCTCATCCCCATTTGAATGGCATTAACCGCTAACGGCTGTTGACCATAGTGAATCTTAGCATTAGCGATATTGACGTTATATCCATTGACCGTAATCGAATTATTGTCAGAAGCAATATTTGTTACTGTACCGTTAATTTTTGCGGGTAACGTAGGTTGTGGAACGATAGGATCGGGTTTAGAGGTATCTGTTGATGAATCATTACCACCGCAACCTGCCAGCAAAATGGCCGTAATACAGACTAAGAGTTTATTCATTTTCTTCCCTATTTTGTCTTGTTAAATCAGTGCTGGGCATCTTAGTATGAAGATCGTCAAGCAAATGTGAAGAAATGAATTAACCTATGAAAGTATTAATTGTTGATGATAATCATGATGTTATTGAAACAATCATGGATTATTTAACCCTAGAGGGGATTATTGCCGACTGTGCATATCACGGGGAAAGTGCAATCAATTTAATTCAACAAAACCATTACGATGTCATCATAATGGATATTATGATGCCTAAATTAGACGGTATTAATACGGTCAAAAAACTGCGTGAAGAAATTTATTGTAATACACCGATTATATTTTTAACCGCCAAAGATAGTCTGCAGGATAAAATTGATTCTTTTACATCAGGTGGGGATGATTTTTTAAATAAACCTTTCGCGATGGAAGAATTATGCTTACGACTGCATTCACTGCATAATCGTGGCCCACGTTTAGATGTGGGTATTTTGCGCTTCAGTGATATCAGTTTAAATTTGCAAACCCATCAAGTTACCCGTGCTGGTAAAGAAATTAAGCTCAGTAAAATTCAGCGCACCATTCTTTCACTGTTACTAAAACATGCGCCCGCTATCGTGAGTAAAGAGCAATTGGTAGATACAGTATGGGGAGATGATGCACCTTCGAGTGATTCACTTCGCAGCCACATATACAGCTTACGCAGTGCACTCGATAAAGGTTTTTCAGACTCAAAATTAGAGACTATCCATGGCCAAGGTTACCGACTTATCCCCTGAGCATTTTCCGAGTTTATATAAAAAAATCCGCCTCACTTTTTTAGTATTAACTAGCTTGATGTTTGCCATTTTTTGGAGCCTCATTTATATCGCCGAAGAACAAATTGAGAAGATTAGCCTCGAGCAAACGCTGGCCACAGAGACTCGCGAATATCTAAAAAATTATCAAAGGTTTGGTGATAAAGCACAGCTCCCCGATATCAATGAATTGAAAACATATTGGAGCAAAGAGTTTGTACCAGCTTGGCTGCAACCTTATCAAAATACCGGATTTTACGAACATCAACTGGGTGATGAAGATAAACACTTTTTGATATCCGCTCATCCTTCTGGGCAAGGGCTGTTGTATGTGGTTTATAAGGATGACGCGGACGATTTCCTTGATAGCTATGAAGATAGAATGCACATTTTGATCTCTATTATGGGGATCGGTTTGCTCCTGTTTATCATGGCGTATGGATTGTATTTTGTACGTCTGCTATCCAGTCCACTTGCTGAGATTGAAAATAAAATCAATCAACTATCACCCAAAAGACCGACATCAACACCGAGTACTTCATACCGTGAAACCCGCCAGATTGAGCAAACCCTATTAAGCAACAAAGCTAAAATTGCCGCCTACTTCACTCGGGAACAAGAATTTAGTCGTTTTGCCTCCCATGAGCTACGCACGCCCATTATGGTGATCCAAGGTTCGGTAGAATTGCTCAAAAAAATCCCCAATGCGACAACCGAGGCTCAACAATTAATGGTCAAAAAAGCCATTACACGTATTGATTACGCAGGGCATCAAATGAAAACGCTCACCGAGGCCTTTTTACTTCTCGGAAAAGAAGACATTGAATCCCAGCACTACAGCCAAATTGATTTAGCACCACGCCTTGAACACATTTTAGCTGAAATGGCGCAGCATTTTGCCAAGCAAGAAATCACCTACAGCTTAACGCTTAAAGATTGCTTGAGCATCAAGGCGCCACTGAGCTTTATTGACATAGTGATAGGTAATTTAATTAAAAATGCTTTCAATTACAGTGCCGGAAACATTGAAATTACGATGCAAAGCAACCAATTATGGATACTGAATCCACTAAGTACTCAAAGTACTGATACATCAGGCTATGGCTGCGGATTAATTATTATTGAACGTATTTGCGAGCGAATGGGCTGGGCATTTTCAACCCAAAACGATGGTGCTAGCTATCAGGCTTATGTTCAGTTTATAGATAATGCCCATTAACTGAAGTTAGCTTGGATAAATGACCTCGTTTTAGCAAATTCTGAGTTGCAAACCCAATCTTCACAACCGCTTCACGCTTGTCTTGGCACTATGCTCGCAACACTGTAATAGCCATTGAGGCTGAGTTACATAAAACCATAGAAAGGACAAACAGATGAATAAAATGACTCTTACCGTTTTCGCAATGGCACTTTCATTCACGACTATGGCCAGCCAAGCAGGCTTTCAACCTACAACGGGTGAACCTCAAATACAGGGTGGCTTCCAAGGGCCGAGCGCAAGACAAGTGATTCATGATGTGGTGAGCGCGCTCAATGCCAGTGATGACGCCCAAATTGAGTTAACGGGCCATATCATTTCTTCCATTGGACACGATGATTATATTTTCCGTGACGCTACGGGTGATATTAAGGTCGAAATTGATGATGATTTATGGCGCGGCAACACAGTAACACCTGAGACTCAGGTCATTATTCGTGGTGAAGTGGATAAAGATTGGTCTGAAGTGACCATAGATGCAGACAACATTCAAATCGTACAATAAATGGATTTAGTTAAAGCCAGCCAATGAATGGCTGGCTTTGGTCACATTCAAACTTCATGTCTTAAATACGCTTAGATAGCAGCCAAAACAACTTCAGCTTTACTGGCTTCAAAAGCCTTTGGCTCTTCTACATTCAGTAAAGTCACTACACCATTATCGATGATCATGGCATAACGTTGTGAACGCACGCCACCAAAACCGGCAGTATCCATCTCTAAACCTAAGGCTTTAGTAAAGCTGGCATCGCCATCGGCTAACATCATTAATTCAGAGGCATTTTGTGCTTCGCCCCACGCTTTCATCACAAAGGCATCGTTCACAGCAACACAGGCAATCAAATCCACGCCTTTCGCTTTAAATTGATCGGCTAATACCACATAGCCAGGTAAATGCGCTTCTGAACACGTTGGAGTAAAAGCACCTGGCACTGCAAACAATACGACTTTTTTACCCGCGAACAATTCGGTAACTTGGTGATTCACCATGCCATCTTTAGTTAGTTGGCCTAATGTGGCCGCGGGTAATGTTTGACCTTGAGCAATCATGTCTTTCTCCATTTAGTTAAAATAACTCATCCATACTAGCCCTATTTACCGCAGATAAACACCGAGAGAAATAAGGGCGATTAGACTCGAGTTCGATTCAACCGCAGCCCCGCACACAAACTAAGACATAACAAACCTAATACTGAGAAGGCGCCGCCACTTTCCTCAACAACGATAATGTCGGGCTCTCTGTCTCGATCGCTACTCTCCAATGGCAGCGCATACAAACTATCGGTCTCATCGGCGCTAATGGTCGCAACAATATCGCTGTAACCCACTTCATACACATCAATCAACACATCATAGTGATCCGTCGCATAACCCGTGTAGAGCGTGGTCAACACTTCGTAATCGTCCTGTGTCGAATCGCCGTAAATGGTAAATACGTCTGTGGTGTAGTAATGCACCCAAGGGCCACCATCACGACTGAGATAAAGCTCGGCAAATAAATCAGCTCTTTCATTAAGATATGCACCATTGACATCAACGTCGAAGGTCACGCTAAACGTTTGATAAAACCCATCGTAGTCAAAGTCTTCAAACAAACGACTGCTGGCATCAAAAATCGAAAAGCTGTGATACACAGGTGCGCGGTAGGGATCTTCACTGGTCGCGCTCGAACTCGGAATCCCTTGGCTCGCATGTTTCGCTGTTACTTGCTCACGCGTCATCGGCGAGGCGCCCATAAGTTGCACTCGGTTTGTCGTCTGCGCTTTGGATGATAAGACTGGCGCAAAGGATTTCACGGCCGCAGCGGCGACGCCAGTGACATTTTTGGCAGGCGCGGCTTGCTGTAACAAAGCTAAGGCTTGTTGTTCCTGCTCGGCAGCTTGCTCGCTATTTTCCGCTTTTTTAGCAATGCCAACGCTGGCTGCAGTAAATGGCGTTAAGCTTTGCGATGACTCCAGTTCGCGGGGCTGAGCGCTAGCGGCAGGGGACGCTAAAAACAGAGCTGCAATAGCCGTTGCCATAAACAGCTTAACATTAACTGTGGCTGCCATATCTTGCTTATTGAGTGTGTTCATCTTGAATATCCTATGGATAACCCGTTCAAATTGGAGCTATTAAAGTGCAATGAAGGTGAACATAAGCTGAACATCAACGCCCACTGTTCTCAGCCAGAAGATACGTTCAGCCCGAGTTCATCTGGAATGGGTAACACTCACAAAACTTAAACGATACAAGCGCGAGCATAGAAATAGACTCGCCAACAGAACTTCAGTTCTGTCACGAATAACAAAATAACTGCCAGAGTTAATTTTGAAGGAATTGTGCCAACCAATTGGCTGATCTCTATGTGTTTGTTAAGGTGATGAGGTATTCTTAGTCGACTCGATAAGTTATCCATCTCACTCATTAACTTAAGATCGCTGAACATTGCGGGTACCCGATATGAAACTTGGTTTGACCTTGGCCCTAATCACTTGCTTATCAGCCTCCTTTGGTTGCATAGCAGGTAATGATAGACATGATGATCGTAATCAGCCTCGTAACCAAGGTGCGAAGAATGAGCAGCGCCGTCTAGCGGTCAATAGCCCTGATCAAGCGGTGGCAATGGCGCAACGACAATTTCAAGGCAAAGTATTGAGCGTACAATCCAGCGGATCGGGATATCGTATTAAAATCCTCAATAATGATGGCCAAGTATTTTCTGTTTCAGTAGATGCCGCAACGGGCCGAGTCTCGAGGAACTAACGATGCGATTGTTACTGGTTGAAGATGATATAGAACTACAGACTAACTTAAAGCAACATCTCCTCGATGCCCATTACAGTATCGATGTTGCGAGTGATGGTGAAGAAGGCTTATTTCAAGCGCTCGAATACAACTATGATGCAGCAATTATCGATGTAGGTTTACCTAAACTCGATGGTATCGCCTTGATCCGTAGCGTGCGTGAACAAAAACGCGACTTTCCTATCCTGATTTTAACCGCAAGGGACAGTTGGCAAGATAAGGTTGAAGGACTCGATGCCGGTGCCGACGACTATCTGACGAAACCTTTCCATCCCCAAGAACTCATCGCACGACTAAAAGCCCTGATCCGTCGCTCCGCCGGTAAGGCCAGCCCCCTGATCTACAACGGCCCCTTTAGCCTTAACACCAGCAGTCTAGAAGTACGTAAAGGCGAAGAACTGGTTAATCTCAGTGGTTCTGAATACAAGCTATTCGAATTTTTTATGTTGCATCAAGGCGAAGTCAAATCAAAAACTGTACTCACAGAACATATTTACGATCAGGATTTTGATTTAGATTCTAACGTCATCGAAGTCTTTATCCGCCGGTTACGCAAAAAACTCGACCCAGATAATCAATACAACTTAATTGAAACTCTGCGCGGCCAAGGTTATCGCCTAAAAGCGTTAACGTCTGGGCAAGCAACCGATGAGTAAACGCGCCATGGCGTGGCAAGTGTTGAACTCCCTAAAAGCACGCTTAGTTGCCAGCGCGCTATTATTTATCTTAGTGTTATTACCCTTGATCGGCGTTGCCTTAAACGATGCCTTTACTGAACAAGTTAAAAGCGCAACCAAGAATGAACTCAGTGCCTATGTCTATTCGATTCTCGCGGTGACTGAAGTCGAAAACAAACAAATCTCCATCCCAGAGTTAGTGTTAGAGAATCGTTTTAACCTCATTCAATCAGGACTGTATGCCATTGCAACCACTGAAGACGCCAGCGGCAAACAAGATATAGTGTGGCACTCGCAATCTTTTATGGGGATTACGCCACCGCCACATTTTACCATCCCGGCCACAGGTCAAAGCGCATTTGAGCAAATCGAGCTCGCCGATCAACTCCATTTGATTTATAGCTTTAGTGTCAGTTTTGCCAGCCAAAATCAAAACGTGCCTGTGACAATCCACATCATTAAAGACGAGCGAGAATTTCAGCAGCAAATTGATCAGTTTAATCAACAGCTTTGGACTTGGCTGCTGATCTTAATGTTAGTCATGTTAGTGTTTCAATTAAGTTGGTTACTGTGGACGTTGCGACCTTTAGCACGCTTTACCCAAGAGTTACATTCCGTCGAGCAAGGTAAGTCGATGCAGCTAAGTAGCCAGTACCCCACTGAATTACAAGCGGTTGCTCGGCAGCTTAATATTTTGCTCAATACCGAACAAACCCAACGAAAACGCTATCGTAATGCCTTGGCCGACCTAGCCCATAGCCTCAAAACGCCACTGGCGGTGATCAAGAGTCAGGCCGACTTAAGCGAATCCTCCAGTGAGCAAGTATCAGTGATCAGCCGGATCATTGGCCACCAGCTAAAACGCGCCCAAACCGCAGCGGCGGCCTCGTGGCATTTAGGTATTCGTGTCGATGAAGTCGCCGCTAAGTTATTACGCACGTTAGCTAAAATTTATCGAGAGCCACAAATCAATCTCAGCGGCGAGATGGTAGAACACGCAGTATTCAAAGGGGATGAAGCAGATCTGACTGAAATTCTAGGCAATTTACTCGACAACGCCTGTAAAGCCGCGAAGTCTACGGTGACATTAACGGTCACAGGCGATGCCTATCAACTGCTAATCTGTATCGAAGATGATGGCCCAGGGATCAGTGAAGCCCTGCAAAATCAAATCTTTGAACGTGGTATTCGCGCAGACTCCTACCTTCAAGGTAATGGTATTGGGCTTGCTATCGTGCGCGATTTAGTCGACAGCTATAACGGCAGAATTTCTGTCTCTCGTTCAGAAACCTTAGGTGGTGCCAAATTTAGCATCAGCTTTGCACACTCAGTTTAAGTCTTTATTTTCAATGCGATAGACTTATTACTTCTCTTAAAACTTGGCTATAAATAAATATTTAACCGCAAAACACTTTCAGCTTATGTTCATATTCACACGCCTAATATGCCCATAACATCCTCGAACAGGATTATTGGAGCAAACCATGAACAGACTACATCGATGGAATTGGCTAGTGTTAACGGCGGCATTAGTGGCCTTGCCTTTCACTACCACAGCACAGGCTGCGGGCATATCTGCGAGCCAAGGATCGAGCACAGCGGTAAGCCAAGCCGAACTCGAACAAATGCTGGCGCCTATTGCCCTGTATCCCGATAGCTTACTGACCCACATACTTATCGCTTCAACTTATCCACTCGAAATAGTGCAGGCACAGCGTTGGTTAACCCAACGCCCCAAATCATCGATCGACCAAATTATGTCGCAAGCCGAAGATCAGGACTGGGACCCGAGCGTCAAAGCCTTGCTGGCCTTCCCGACGCTGCTGCAAAAAATGAGTGAAGATCTCGACTGGACTCAAAGACTCGGTGAAGCCTTCTTAGAAGATGAAGGCCAAGTGATGAACAGCATTCAGTCCCTAAGACAACAGGCTGATAAAGCGAATAGCTTAGCAGACATGGATAACATGGCAATTACCCGCGCCAACAATCAGATCATCATAGAACCCGCTAAGCGAGAAATCGTCTACGTCCCCTATTACGATCCACGCGTGGTTTACGGCACATGGCGTTGGGGAGTGGCTTATCCTCCTGTATATTGGGAATTTGGCGGCTATGCTGGCTATCCCTATCGTCCGAGTCATAACCATTTCTACTGGTCACCGGGCATCCATATTTCCTTTAACTACTTCTTCAGTTCGTTCCACTGGCACAACCATAAAGTGGTGGTGATCGACTATCGCCATTCACACCGATATCGCCCACGGGAAAGATACAGTGTTAGCCATGGCGCACAACCTTGGAAACATAAACCCGAACATAGACGCGGTGTGAGTTATCACAATCCAGTGGTGAAACAACGCTATTACCATGATGATAAATATCGCGGCAGAGATTCACACTCAAGCGGCAGTAAACAGCACTTCAATAGCCAATATTCGAAGTCTAAAGAACGCCAAGATACCCATAGTAATCTGGGTAATATGAATAATCAGGGCAATAAAAGTCGTGATAATAAAGACTATCACAACGTCAGCCGTGAACGTGATAACCGCGCGCCGAGTTATCAGAAAACGCAAGCCGAGTTAAAGGAACGTCGATCTGCGACTATGGTACAAACACCAACCCACAAGGAGCGTAATGACATGCAATCAAGACCCGTGCAGTCAAAGCCAATGCCATCAAAGGAGCCTCAGCAAAGGCAATATCAAACTCGGGATTCACAGCCGCGTAATGTCGATCAACAAAGGGCACAGTCACAAAGGCAAGAAAAACCAAGAACTATGACCCCAAGAGTTGAAACGCCACGACCTGAAACAAGACGTACAGAGCCACAACGGATTGAACAACCAAGACAAGCGGCGCCTAGACAACGCGAAGAAGTGAGAGTGAGACAAAGTGAGCCACGCCAAAATGCGCAAACCGCTCGCTCGGTAGAACATAACCAAGGTCGATCAACTCAAAGTCAAGAACGCCGTCATAGGGAATAACAAGATATAAACTGAAAACGAGTGCCCAGGAGACTCCCCCTCTTACTGGGCATTTTTATGGATTATTTATCTGTAACATCACCTCACAAAGGCAACTTCCTCCAGAGTTAATACCCTAAATATATCTCATATTCCAAAATGAACTACAAATAACAATTTTAATAACCAAATTTGCAGATATAGTCAGAGTGCGAGTCAAACTGGCTTCATCCGGTCGTCATTTGGCTCTCTTATAAACTCACATCTTGGAGGATGAAATATGGCAACCTTATTAATTGTGCCAGGGTTTGGTGGTAGCGGCCCTTTACATTGGCAAAGTTGGATTGCACAAAAATATGAATCAGCTATATGGGTCAATGACTTACCACTATTGGAGCCTAAGATTCATATCTGGGCCAATGCCATTTGCCGCGCAATCGATCAAATCGAAGGTGAAATCCTCATCCTCGCCCACAGTTTTGGCTGTTTAGCGACAAGCCTTGCCATCGCTCATCATCCACAGCGGGTAGCAGCAGCTATTTTAGTCGCGCCAGCATCACCAGCACGATTTTCTGAGAATGGACACATTCTGCCTGAACACGATGGCACTCAAACGATCAAACACTTGTTGCCAAGACATCCCTTAGGTGTCACTGGGCTTGTCATTGCCAGTGAAAACGATCCTTGGATGCCCTTTAATCAAGCTGCAAAACTGGCAAAAAAATTGGGATTCCCAACAATCAACTTAGGGTTAAGTGGCCACATTAATGTCGATTCCGGACATGGACAGTGGCCCCTCATTGATGTGCTTATTGGTAATCTTATCTATCAAATAGAAAGTGCAACTCAGAGCCTGTCTAACGATCTCACAAACTCAAACACACAAAAGACACACTTATTACATAAAAGAATATCAAATCGCAAAATGTAACTTTTTAGTTATCAATATTTGATTATAATTCCAATTACGTTGTCAAAAACCACTTACATGAGGACTTATATGGCAACCAAAGAAGATCTACAAACCGTGATCCCCGTGCTCGTCAATAGTTTAGAAAAACTACTGGGTAGAATTGAGTTTGGGACAGTGGAATTAACCTTTCACCATGGGAAATTAGTGCAATTAGAAAAGAAAGAAAAAATTCGTTTAGACCAAGTTACGCCGTCGAAATAAAAACGAAATTTACCACCCAATCAACACAGTTAGACCACATCGCTGACCGGTCAACCGGAAGCCTTATTAAATAATATGAGGATTTCGGTATGAATATTTTATCTCACCTACAAAAAGCAACACTCACCTTAGTTTTGGCCTCTACTAGTTTTCTCGCACTCGCTGAAGATACGCTATTGAATGTTTCCTATGATCCAACCCGTGAATTCTATCGGGAATATAACCAAATCTTCAGCCAATACTGGCAAAAACAAGGCCATAAAGCCCCAACCATACGTCAATCTCACGGTGGTTCAGGCTCGCAAGCTCGCTCAGTTATTGATGGATTAGAAGCGGATGTTGTCACTCTGGCACTGGCCTATGACGTTGATGCATTAAGGCAAAAAGCGGATTTAATTCCTGAAAATTGGCAAAGTCGCCTACCACACAATAGCTCGCCCTATACCTCGACAATAGTGCTATTGGTTCGCAAGGGAAATCCCAAAAATATCCATGACTGGAATGACTTAGTTCGTGAAGGTGTAGAGGTCATTACCCCAAATCCTAAGACTTCAGGCGGGGCGCGCTGGAACTATCTCGCCGCTTGGGGTTATGCACTGAAGCAATACGGCTCAGAAGAAAAAGCGTTAGAGTTTGTCACTCAGATTTATAAAAACGTACCTGTGCTGGACTCTGGCGCCCGTGGCGCAACCAATACCTTTGTACAGCGTAAAATTGGCGATGTGTTCATCGCTTGGGAAAATGAAGCCATATTATCAGTTGAGCAGTTAGGAAAAGGTGAATTTGAAATCATTGTTCCAAGTGTCAGCATTCTTGCCGAGCCACCAGTGACAGTGGTAGATAAAAATGTCGATCGCAAAGGGACACGTAAGTTAGCAGAAGCTTACTTAGCACATCTCTATACTGATGAAGCACAACACCTAGCTGCAAAACACTTTTATCGCCCGACAAACCCAGACATTGCGTTGCAATACAAAGACAAGTTTCCACAACTGAAGCTCTTTACCATTGATGAGGTTTTTGGTGGCTGGAACAAAGCACAAAAAACGCATTTTAATGATGGTGGTCAATTCGATTCTATTTTAACCAAGATTAGCAAGTAATCTTTTACACGGTTTCATTAATACGAAACCGCCCATTGGTTTCACTTATCTCGCGACGGAATAATGATATGAGCAAGGTTGTCATAAAATCTGTGCTACCTGGATTTGGTATTACCTTAGGCTTCTCAGTTTTATATTTAAGTTTGCTATTTCTTATTCCTGTAGCCGGATTAGTTCTGTTTACGCTGCAAATGAGTTGGGCTGACTTTTGGGTCGCAATTAGTCATCCTCAGGTTGTAGCCTCATACAAGCTGTCATTTACAGCGTCTTTTATTGGCGCCAGTATTAATGCCATTTTTGGGACTCTCGTCGCTTGGGTGTTAGTACGTTATCAATTTTTTGGTAAAAAAGTCGTCGATGCTTTAGTCGATCTGCCTTTTGCCTTACCGACGGCTGTCGCAGGTATCGCGCTCGTAACGCTTTATTCGACTACCGGGTGGGTAGGTCAATATTTACACTTATGGGGCATTAAAGTCGCCTACAGTCAAATTGGTGTTGTAATCGCCTTAACTTACATTGGATTGCCCTTTGTCGTACGAACAGTACAACCGGTTTTAGCAGACTTTTCAAAGGAACTTGAAGAAGCCTCAGCGTCCCTCGGTGCTAATCGATTAACCACCATAAGAAGAGTGATCCTACCTGCGGTATTACCTGCATTATTAACGGGTTACGCCTTAGCCTTTGCACGTGCAGTGGGCGAATATGGTTCCGTCATTTTTATCTCGGGCAATTTGCCCTATCGCACCGAAATTACTCCGCTACTGATAGTGTCCAAAGCTGAGCAATATGACTATAACGGCGCTGCGGCTATCGGCGTGGTCATGCTCGCAGCAGCTTTCCTCTTATTGTTATTAATTAATAGCCTACAGTGGTGGGCGAGTAAAAGAGGTTAAGTCTATGGGCCAAATATCGACTGTAAATCATCACGCTACTACTGAGGCTCCTTGGATAAAGTGGAGTTTAATCGGGATCGCATTAAGCTTTCTCGCACTGTTTCTGGTTTTTCCATTAGCGGTTGTGCTCTACGGCGCCTTTGAAGCGGGTCTCAAGGTCTGGTGGCAAGCCGTGACAGATCCCGATGCGCTCGCTTCCATTCGACTCACCTTGTTAGTGTTAATTATTGTTGTACCCACTAATGCTATTTTTGGTGTAGCCATCGCTTGGGCCATTGCTAAATTTGAGTTTAGAGGCAAAACCATACTGATCTCAATAATCGATATGCCCTTCGCTATCTCACCCGTCGTGGTCGGGCTGATTTTTGTGATCCTCTTTGGTGCCCAAGGCTGGTTTGGGCCTTGGCTTGCGGCCCATGATTTAAAAGTGATTTTTGCCGTTCCGGGCATAGTCATTGTCATCATGTTCGGCACTTTACCCTTTATTGCCCGTGAACTCATCCCACTGATGCAGCAACAGGGCAAAGATGAAGAAGAGGCCTCACTCACCCTAGGTGCCAGTGGTTTAAAGACCTTTTGGTACGTCACACTGCCGAACATTAAGTGGGGCTTACTCTACGGCGTGATCCTGTGTAATGCCCGTGCTATGGGCGAGTTTGGGGCGGTAGCAGTGGTCTCTGGACGCATTCGCGGTGAGACCAATACTATGCCGCTACACATAGAAGTGCTTTATAACGAATACATGTTTACGGCCGCGTTTGCCGTGTCATCCCTGCTCACAGGTTTAGCACTGGTCACTATAGTGCTGAAAAGCCTTGTGGAGTGGAAAGATGAGCGCAAACATCAAATTAACTAAACGCAACGTCCTTGGGAACAGAGCATTATGAGCATACACATTCAACAAGTTAATAAGCGTTTTAGTGATTTTGTTGCCGTGGACTCGGTCAATTTAGAGATCAAAACAGGAGAGCTGACAGCCCTTTTAGGTCCATCCGGCTCAGGCAAAACAACGTTACTCAGGATTATTGCCGGACTCGAACAGGCCGACAGTGGCATAGTCAGATTTAATGGCGAAGACATCACCACACAGCATGTGAGTGAACGCGGTGTCGGTTTTGTATTCCAACATTACGCCCTGTTTAAACATATGACTGTATTCGAAAATGTCGCATATGGACTCACAGTCAGACCACGAAAGACACGTCCGACTAAGGCAGAAATTGCCGATAAGGTGCATTCATTACTCAAACTCGTCCAATTAGATTGGACTGCTAATCGCTATCCATCACAACTTTCAGGCGGTCAAAGGCAACGCATCGCACTCGCCCGCGCGCTTGCGGTCGAACCTAAGGTTCTACTGTTAGACGAACCCTTTGGCGCGCTCGATGCAAAAGTCCGCGCAGAATTACGCCGCTGGTTAAGACGCTTACACGATGAGATTAATGTCACTACCGTATTTGTGACCCATGATCAGGAAGAAGCACTCGAAGTCGCAGACAAAATCGTGGTGATGAATCAAGGTCGTATCGAGCAGCAAGGTACGCCAGAAGAAGTTTATGATAATCCAAGCAATCCTTTTGTGTACGAGTTTCTTGGCAATGTGAACCTATTTCATGCCCGGGTAAAACAAGGGCATAGCACTATAGGCAATATCCACATTCCCTCACCTGAACACACGATTAGCGAAGAGCAACAAGGCTTGGCCTATGTTCGTCCACACGAAATCGAAGTACTGACACAACCAACTGAAAATGCCCTTAAAGTCAGTTTAGACTTAGTGACCATAGTTGGCCCTGCAGTGAGATTAGAAGTCCTAACTGAGCTAGATAACCAACTGATCCATGTTGAATTATCTAAAGTGCAATTTAAACAGCTTGGCATAAACAAAGGTGATAGCGCTTGGATCCAGCCGCGCTATACCAAAGTCTTTTTAGGGGAAGGTATTTAGCCACTCACCGCCCTAATCAATAGATCAGAACTTCAAGGTCAAGGACTGACCTTCACCCATTCCCTGCCACTCAACACTCAAATCCATAATCTCATTGAGAATATGATCAAAATCTGTTTGGTTAACAGTAGGAACGGCTAAGTCTCGACTGCTACAGGCTTGCTCTAACAGATAAATAAAGCCGTCATAGGTTGGCGTTTCACCCGACCACAGTAGCGACTGCAGGGTCTCAACTATGGATTCGGTTTGCCACACCTCCGTTTTATCAGCGATGGCGCGGGAGGTTTCATTATGCTCTAAGGTAAAGCTGATATCGGCGCCAGCTCTGATCTGCGAGAAGAAAGCGCCTTGAATATGCAGGCGTTTTTCAACCACATAGTGGATCATATCGTGAGGTGCTATACCTTGTTCTGGCATTTGGGTTTGGGTCGCACTACCGTCCATGCGCACACAGCGCAACTGGCCATAACGCTGAGTACCTTTAGTGAAGATGACTTGCATAAAACCATCCTTAGTATTTTGATTAACGCATGCATAATGCGAACTCAAGTATAGTCCAACTCTGCGCCAGCATTAGAAAAACAACAACACTCTGCCGTTATAAATTACGCTGGATAAAGCGGAAACACTCTTCTGCCGCTAAGGGTTTACTAAAGTAAAACCCTTGCACTAAGTCGCACCCCATACTCGACAATAATACCAATTGCGCCTCGTTTTCAACCCCTTCAGCGACCACAGTTAACCCCAATTCATGGGACATAGAAATAGTTGCTGCGCTAATGGCTGCATCATTCGAGTCGGTCTCAATATCCTTCACAAAGGATCGGTCGAGCTTTAACCTGTCTAAGGGCAAGAGTTTCAAATAGGATAAAGAGGAATATCCTGTACCAAAATCATCGATGGCGAGTTCGATACCATGTTGACGTAATTCCGCTAATAGGCGCGCATTCTGCTCAGGATATTGCATCGCCACACTCTCGGTAATCTCCAGCTCCAGTGCGCCTTTGCCCAACTTATGCTTCACCAGCACATTGGTAATATCGGCGACTATCGTATCCTTACGAAGTTGATGTGCCGACAGATTCACCGCCATTCGCAACTCAGTGGCACCCGCAGCGCGCCAAACAGCAAGCTGCGCCATCGCCGTTTCTAACACCCATTGGCCAATTGGGATGATCATGTCGATCTCTTCGGCAATGGGAATAAAACGGTCAGGCGCTATCATGCCAAATTCGGGATGCTGCCAGCGCACAAGCGCTTCGACACTGACCACTTGCCCGCTTCTAATATCAATTTGTGGCTGATAATGCAGCCGCAATTCATCGTTGGCGAGCACTTGCCTGAGGCCCGTTTCAATATGCTGGCGTTCAGTGATCAAGGTGTTCATTGCCGCAGTAAAGAATTGATAGTTATTGCGTCCAGCCGCTTTTGCGCGGTACATGGCCATATCAGCATTTTTCATCAAGGCTTCAACACTGTCACCATCATTGGGGAATAAACTGATCCCTATACTTGGCGATGAATGTAATGCTTGATTATTAATCACATAGGTTTGACTCAAACCACTGCGCAGCGCCTCGGCTAAACTGGCCACTTCATCATGGTTTGTATCAGACAAGGCAACCACAAACTCATCGCCCCCCAAACGCGCCACAGTATCATTATCACCAACGATGTATTTCAAACGTCGGGCCACCTCTAGCAGCAGTTGATCGCCCACATGATGGCCCAAGGTATCGTTGATATTTTTAAAGTGGTCCATGTCGATAAACATTACCGCTATTTGGCTGTGGGATACCAGAGCATCCTTAAACACCACTTCGAGGCGCGACTGCAAGCTCAGTCGATTAGGCAATAAGGTCAAAGAGTCATGATGGGCAAGGAAATGAATGCGTTCCTCACTGACTTTACGCTCACTGATATCGGTAAAGCTGCCAATATAGTGGCTCACGGCACCAGAATCA
The DNA here is from genome assembly GCF_025653985.1 of Shewanella sp. SM69. NCBI lineage: Bacteria > Pseudomonadati > Pseudomonadota > Gammaproteobacteria > Alteromonadales > Shewanellaceae > Shewanella > Shewanella sp. SM69. Next base: position 132,152 of record NZ_JAKKRV010000009.1, on the reverse strand, counting down.
TCCCGCACCACAGACATCATCAACCATTTCGGGAAATCGTAGCCTTGTTTATGCCTATCCCAGACTTCACCTTGCCAGAAACCCGTTTGCTCGAGGGCAGCACGGACTTGAGAATCGATACTTTTATCCGTTCGTTCAGCCTCTATAAAACGGCAGTTTTTACCAATAATGTCCTCTCGGGAATAACCCGTGATCTGAGAAAATGCGCTATTCACATCCACAATGATATCGTTGGCATCCATAATCGTGATGCCTTCACCACTCTGCTGAAATACTTGCGCCAAGAGATTTACCCGCGCAACGGTACGCTCCTGCTCGGTAATATCTTCGACAATAAACAAAATTAGCTGTTCACCATTAGCACCAGTAACTAAAGCCCCGTTGAGGCGCACCGCCACTAATTGGCCATTTTTATGTAAATAATGCTTCTGATAGGGACCGTAACGGCGCGTCTGCTTTAAGCGCTCTAATTGCTCAGTTTCACTTAATTGATAACGCTTTGGGGTAAGATCCCAAGGATCAAGTTGATTAAGCTCATCGAGTGAATAACCCGTAATCGCTTGAAAGGCAGGGTTAATCGCCACAAATTGACCATCGTCTAAACGTTTAAGCACATGCCCTACAGGTGCCTTATCAAACAAATTACGATATCTTTGCTCGCTTTCGACTAAAGTGGCCTGAAAAGCCTGACGACGGGCAATTTCCTTTGACAAGGCCATGGTTTTTTCCGTCACTTTCGCGGCAATACGTTGACGCTCACCGGAGGAAACCAATGTCATACCACCCACAACGGCACAGGTAATAAAGGCGAGCAGAAGCATCAGTAGCGATAAGCTAAAAGTATCGCCCATCAGCACCGCATAGGATTGATAAATCACTATGTGCCAATGACGATCCGCTAACATCAGGTTTGCCTGAAAATACTGCCCAGTTTTATCGCTGAAGAGCTTACTGCTAAATTCGGGAAACGATTTTCGAGTATTGCTATAAAGTAAGGTACCGCCCGCACTCATATCTGTCAGTTGCCACTGCAACCCTTTTACACTATCAACATCATCAATAATGCCTTGCAAATCAATTACGGCAGAACAAAACCCTGAGATCTTACCCAATCTGTCAAAAGCAGGAGCAATGAGTAAGGTGCCACCAGGGCCATTGGGATCTTGTGCTAATTGAATCTTGGCTGTCATCACGGGTGCTAACGTCGCACGCACTTTTGCGATGGCTGCGGCTCGCGTCGGCTCACTATTGAGATCTAATCCCAAGGCCGCTTCGTTACCTATCTGCGGCTGAATATACATCACAGGGACTAGCCAACCATCAGTATTCGCCTGCCAGCCTTCGGGACGGGTCACTTTGTAGGAACCACCAACCACAGAACGAATGGATGCCTCAAAACTTTGCTGATCGGCTGCCGCCACAAGCGGTGACCAAGACCAAGCTCTAAAGCCATCCTTCATCAACATATTGCGTTTGCCAAACTGTACAAACTCATCCTCAGAAACCTGCTCGCTATTGTCGAACAAGCTTGCTAAGGCAACAATTTGTTGGAGGTTCGCATCTTGAAAACTTTCAATATTGCTAATAATCGCATTAGATTGAACCAGAAACTTATCCTGTAACTGTTGGCGCTGATTCATATCTGAGTAGTAATAAATCCCCACGCAAAATAAAAAGCCCACCAGCAGAGGCACACCCGTCTGAATGCGGCGAGAACGCCAAATAACTCGCTTATCAAATAGCAACATAGTCAGAGGGATAAATATCACGGCACCGAGCAAATCCCCAGTCCACCAATTTATTAAACTACCCAGTAAATCGGACTGTGGAATCGTACCGTTAATCACTAAGGAGAAATTGCCAAAAACAGTCGCTACTGTACAAGTTAAAGCTAAACTCAAGCAGGATTTAATGACGGCGTTAGGATTATCTAGGGTGAATAAATGATCGACTCGCCCAAGAACATAGGCAGAAAGCACTGCCTGTATAGATGAGCCAATTGAAATCGCAAAGGGCAACCACCCCCAATGGATATGTCCGCTGATGTTGAGATTAATCAACAAAGAACCAATCAACACGCCAATCCAAGGCGCATATTCCTTCCATAAAACACAAGCGGCAATAGCAATACCTGCGGCAGGCCAAATTGCAGCAGAATATCCAGGCGGCAAAGCAATCATCAAACCAATTTTACCTACAATAACGTAAGCTAAGGCGATGAAAATGTTTACCTTAAGGTATGGGATAAATGACTTTATGTGTAGTCCTTCATGCTGACGCACTTCGAGAATTGAGAAGCATCATGCCCTACTCACAGGCTCAATCTCAAGCACATATCAGGGGCGAGATAAGTTCACAGTTTAATAATCGGTTTATCTAATGTAAATAGCGTAAATGACTGACACAATCACTCATTTAACGTGATGTTTTTATTTGGGATGCCGATCTCAAATGCACTTAATCACACAGCCAAACTTGGCGAGCCCAATCTTGCGACAAACAAGCTAACCCATCAAGACAACTATCGGCAACATTAGCCCTGCCATAGAAGTTAAGCCTAGTCTTTTTGCGGGTAAAGCAAACATGTTTATAGGGGCTGTAATCAACTCAATGACGCCACGAGCAAATCAACTTTAGTCAAAATGAATAAATGAGAGGCTTCACAATTTTTTATTTTATGAGAACAAAATCAGTTTAAATACTGTTAATCTTGTAAAACTAAAGATCTAATTTGGTTTTAATTAAGGTTTTTTTAATACTAAAGCCCTTTTACTACGGGGATCCGCTTTCATTCAATAGCCGCTTCTTGGTATCCTCCTGCCGCATAAAAAAGTTACATGCTGAATATTTTTTGTTCTGCCAACTGACTCCTTTTCCCGTTCAGCCGGACTCATTAATTGAAATTAGCTCTTAGCCAATTCATTGTTGAAAGATTGAACCTAACTATTCGGCTTTCAACCTTTAGCATGACAAATCTAACCCTGTTTTTCGGGTTATTGTTTGTGCTGCCTATTGCTGACGTTTTATCCGTGTTGATCGGCGGTTGTGTCGATATTAGTGAATTAATCAGCCTCAGCAATGGCTTTTTAGCCGAGTTTATCGGCGCTAGTTTGCTCAGCCTGTTATTACTCAATCCCCTCGTTATTCTGCAGTTATGGCATTTAATCGACTGCTGCTTCAAATTTTTCAATCATCTCGATTTAACTAACGCTTCACTTTTTTTAGCACCCCCAAGGCTAAAATCCCTCGAACATACCGCCCACGGTTGTCGCGCTCCGCCATTTTAACCCTCTGTTTTTAAATTAAAATTAAGCATTAAGCGCTGAAAGCGGATCTTAGATTTGCCTCGGAATGGCGGCACATTGTTGTGTCATGCCTCTTGGGTCTCAGGATTTGCGCTCAGATAACGCCGCTTAGTGTGACTGCCAGTTAACGCTTGGCAGAGTTGTAAACCTTAGGGTTAGAGGAATCTTCCTTTGTTAATTCGAAAATTAAGTAAAGCAGCAATCGCGGCAGTAGCACTCATGCTCGCGGGTTGTGATGGCGGAGTATTGGACCCTAAGGGCCAAATCGGTATCGATGAAAAACACCTGATTATCGTCGCCACCCTACTCATGCTCATTGTCGTTATCCCTGTGATTGCCATGACATTGTACTTCGCGTGGAAATACCGCGATGGCCGTGATCAGGAAATCTATGCGCCTAAATGGGCACACTCAACGGCGATTGAAACCGTAGTGTGGATAGTACCGATTGTGATCGTGATAGTGCTAGGTGTGATCACTTGGGGTTCGACCCATGATCTTGATCCATATAAACCTTTAGAACACGAAGCGAAACCCGTCACGGTTGAAGTGGTGTCGCTGGACTGGAAATGGTTATTCATTTATCCAGAACAAGGCGTGGCATCGGTCAATGAGTTGGCGTTCCCAGCCAATGTGCCGGTGAACTTTAAGATCACCTCTGACACTGCGATGAACTCCTTCTTCATCCCTCAGTTAGGCAGCCAGATTTATTCTATGGCGGGCATGACCACTAAATTGCATTTGATCGCTAACGAGCCAGGCACCTTCGACGGTATCTCGGCTAACTACAGCGGCGCTGGATTTGCGGGCATGAAGTTTAAAGCGATTGCCACTCAAACACCTGCTGACTTCGAGGCATGGGTTGCCAAGTTAAAACAACAGGGCAAGACATTGGACTCAGCGGCCTATGCCACACTGGCTAAACCGAGTGAATACAATCCAGTTGAATACTTTGGCTCAGTGAGCAAAGGGATGTTTGACCAAATCGTGATGCAATACATGCACATGGACTCACATGAGGGCATAAAAGGTCACGAAGGAATGGACATGCACGCAGGCATGGAACACATGGGCACTGAGCACACATCTGACATGGCAGACATGAAAGGTATGCACGACATGGCACATATGGCAGGCGAACACGCGATGGAAAATACACAGAACATGGCCGACATGGATAGCTCAACACCTTCTGTACCGTCATCAACACAGGACTCATCCACAGAACCTTTATCCTTAGAGCACTCATCCACCCAAAAAGTGGAGGCGGAGTAATCATGTCATTTCTCGGTAAATTAAGCTTAGATGCGATTCCGTATCACGAGCCTATCATCATGGTGACCTTAGCGGTCGTCGCAGTGGTAGGTTTGTATATCGCAGCCTTGATCACTAAACACAAAAAATGGAGCGTACTTTGGAACGACTGGTTAACCTCTGTTGACCATAAACGCCTCGGTATCATGTACATAGTGTTAGCTTTGGTGATGCTCATTCGTGGCTTCTCCGATGCCATTATGATGCGTACCCAGCAAGCACTCGCCACCAACGGCGCCGCAGGTTATCTGCCGCCTGAACATTACGACCAGATCTTCACCGCCCACGGCGTGATCATGATTATCTTTATGGCGATGCCATTTATGATAGGTCTGATGAACTTAGTGTTGCCGCTGCAAATTGGTGCCCGCGACGTTGCCTTCCCCTTCTTGAATAACCTCAGTTTCTGGCTGACCGCCTCTGGCGCTGTGCTGATCAATATTTCATTGGGTTTAGGTGAATTTGCTAAGACAGGTTGGGTGGCATATCCCCCCCTCTCAGAACTGGCTTACAGTCCGGGGGTTGGAGTCGATTACTATATCTGGGCACTGCAAATTTCAGGCATAGGGACAACCTTAACCGGGGTGAACTTTATCGCCACCGTACTGAAGATGCGTGCTCCAGGCATGAAGCTGATGCAAATGCCAATCTTCACTTGGACTTGTACTTGGGCGAACATTTTGATCGTCGCGTCATTCCCAATCTTAACCGCCGTGTTAGCCCTGCTGACACTCGACCGTTACATGGATTTCCACTTCTTCACCAATGACGGTGGCGGTAACGCCATGATGTATATCAACCTGTTTTGGGCGTGGGGACATCCTGAAGTTTACATCCTGATTTTGCCTGCTTTTGGTATTTTCTCCGATGTAATCTCAACCTTTACCTCTAAACGTCTGTTCGGTTACACCTCTATGGTGTGGGCGAGTGGTGCGATTTCAATTTTAGGTTTCATCGTTTGGTTACACCACTTCTTCACCATGGGCTCAAGTGCCAACGTCAACGCCTTCTTCGGGGTGATGACTATGGTGATTGCGGTTCCAACCGGGGTAAAACTGTTTAACTGGTTGTTCACTATCTACCGTGGCCGCCTACGTTTAACGGTGCCAGTGTTGTGGACGCTGGGCTTTATGGTGACTTTCACTATAGGCGGTATGACAGGGGTGTTACTAGCCTTACCAGGTGCCGACTACGTTCTACATAACAGTTTGTTTTTAATCGCACACTTCCATAACACTATTATTGGTGGTGCGGTATTTGGTTATTTAGCAGGCTTTGCTTACTGGTTCCCTAAAGCGACAGGTTTCCACTTGAATGAGCGTTTAGGTAAAGCGTCATTCTGGTGCTGGCAAATCGGTTTCTACGTAGCCTTTATGCCGCTGTACGTACTGGGCTTTATGGGTATGACACGCCGTATCAACCACATTGATAACCCAGCGTGGAACGTGTGGATCTACTTAGCCGCCGTGGGTGCTTGCATCATCATGGTCGGTATCATTCTGCAGTTTATCCAACTGTACGTGAGTATCCGTGACCGCGACCAAAACCGCGACACCACGGGCGATCCATGGAATGGCCATACTTTAGAGTGGTCAACCGCTTCTCCACCGCAGTTCTATAACTTCGCTAAGCTGCCACAGGTTGCTGATATTGATGCCTTTACCGATGCGAAAGAAAAAGGCGTGGCTTATCAAGGCCTCAAACACTATCAGCCAATCCATATGCCGAAAAATACCTCAAGCGGTATCTTAATGGCGCTGGGGATCACTGCCGCGGGTTTTGCCGCTATTTGGCACATTCTGTGGTTAGCCATTGTGGGCTTAGTGGGCGCGTTTATCGTGTTCTTATTCCGTGCCTATAACAATGACGTCGACTATTACGTGCAACCCGATGAAGTGGCTCGCATTGAAAATGCCCACTTAAACAATGTAGTAAGGGGCTGATATGAGTATTGCAATCCCAGCAGATTTAGAAGTAGCTCACGCAGAAGATCATCACGAACACCATGATACGAGTGGCAACACTCTGTTTGGTTTTTGGATTTACCTGATGACAGACTGCATTTTGTTTGCCTCGGTTTTCGCAACCTATGCTGTGCTCTACATGAACACGGACGGTGGCGTTTCGGGTAAAGACATTTTCGAATTGGACTTTGTGCTGATCGAAACTGCCGCCCTGCTCGTCAGTAGTATTACCTATGGCATGGCGCTGATTTTTGCTAAACGCCATAACAAAGCCGCGACCTTGGCTTGGTTACTCGTCACCTTCGCCCTCGGTTGTGTGTTTATCGGGATGGAAGTCTATGAGTTCCATCACCTGATTGAACATGGCAATGGCCCACAGCGCAGCGCTTTCCTGTCGTCCTTCTTCACTCTGGTAGGTATGCACGGCTTGCACGTGACCGCAGGTCTGATTTGGATGGCGATCATGATGATTGAAGTGGCGAAAACCGGTTTAGGTCATCGCAGCATCACCCGCCTGAGCTGCTTAAGCCTGTTCTGGCATTTCCTCGACATAGTGTGGATTTGTGTATTCACGGTCGTGTATTTATTGGGAGCACTGTAATGAGCGCACATAGTCATACTGATAAGCCTAGCCATGGCACTGACGATCTGGCCGCGAGCATTAAGTCATATCTAATGGGCTTTGTGCTGTCAGTGGTATTAACTGCCATTCCATTTTGGGCGGTAATGACCCATCACTTCGAGAAAGCGACCACCCTTAGCTTAGTGCTAGTGATGGCGATAGTGCAGATAGTGGTACATCTTAAGTACTTCTTGCACTTAGATTTCTCGAAAGAAGGCAAAGTGAACACCTTCTCCTTCCTGTTTACCGCCCTGATTATTGTCATGGTCGTCGGCTTGTCGGTGTGGATCATACTCGAAGCCAACGCTTTGATGATGTAACGAGAAACAGTCTATGCAAACACAAGACAGATTTATGTCACCGCAATACAAAGCACGCTTCAAAGGGTATGTGCAGGTGACTAAGCCTGGCATCATTTTCGGGAATCTGATTTCCGTTGCTGGCGGTTTTTTATTAGCCGCCAAAGGCGACGTAAATTTGGTCTTGATGCTGGCGAGCTTAGTAGGATTGTCCTTGGTTGTAGCCTCGGGCTGCGCTGTCAATAACTGTATTGACCGTGATATCGACGCCAAGATGCTGCGAACCTGCAAACGCGTAACCGTCACGGGCGAAATTGCCGTGGGTAACGTACTCGCGTTTGGACTCGCCTTAGGTGTGTTAGGCTTTAGCATCTTAGCCTTGTTTACCAATGCATTAGCCCTGCTATTTGCCGTTATTGGTTACATCGTTTATGTGGGGGTTTATAGCCTCTACATGAAACGTAACTCAGTGTACGGCACTTTAGTTGGCAGCTTCTCGGGCGCAGTACCGCCCGTGGTGGGCTATTGCAGCGTGACAGGGCAAATAGACATGGGCGCAGCTATTTTGCTGTTGATGTTCAGTCTATGGCAGATGCCGCATTCCTATGCCATCGCGATTTTCCGTTTTAATGACTATGCGGCAGCCAATATTCCTGTGCTGCCGGTTGCAGAAGGCATGACCAAAGCAAAACTGCATATCGTGCTTTATATTGCCGTGTTCGCCTTAGTCAGTGCGCTGTTACCACTCGCGGGTTACACAGGTATCGCCTTTATGGCAGTCACCTGTGCCACTAGCCTGTGGTGGCTTGCCATGGCATTAAAGGGTTATCGCCACGGCGTCGACATGCACCGCTGGGCTCGCCAAGTGTTTGGTTTTTCAATCATCACTATTACGGCGCTCAGTGTGACTATGGCGCTCGACTTCCAAGTTGTGAGTCAGGCACCACTACTCACTTTAGTGAAGTAAACCCTAAGCTTTCAGCTAGTTGTCTAGTCCTGAAATAAGTTGATAATACAAAAGCGCTAACCAAGATTAGCGCTTTTTTTCTCTTCTAAAACAGCCCCTGAAGCATCACTTCTAAGTGAACATCATTCGCCACCACATACCGGGTAGGCTAGTAAAGCCAGTCGTGTAGTGTTTTAACTCGCCATCTTTAAAGATCATAATAGTTGGCGTCGCCTGCAATGACCAATCACGGGCAATCTTGCTGTCACTATCGTTAATAGTGTCAAAGCCATAGCCTTGATGCTGAAGATATTTTCTCAGTTTCTCATCCTCCCCCGAATTCATGGCAACCGTCACCACGGGGTAATAGGCCGACATTTGATTGACTGCCGGGCTGACAAAATTACACACAGGGCACCAAGTGCCCCAAAAGTATACCAATACCGCCTGATCTTGGCTTAACTTGCCAATATCAAGCGCTTCCCCAGCCAACGTCGTCCCTTGGAGCTGCGGCAAATTATCCCGCGGGATATCTTTGCCGCGCCAGATGTCCATCACGCTGGTCACGATAAGGGCAATGAGCAGCCAAAGTGCCAGCTGCTTAATCCAGCCCAATATGCGTTTAGGTAAAGATGTCGAAACCTGTTCGGCGCTCATATTTTCAGTTTCCTTTGGCGGCATCTTAACTGCTCTTCTGCGTCTTATCTTTAGCGGCAATCGCGGCTTCAAGCTGCTCTTTTAACACTTCGTAAGGCACTAATCCGGGAATAAGCGTATCGGCCACTATCATACTTGGAGTGCCACCTATGCCTAACTCATTCATTAAATTAACATTGTCATCGACCATTTTAGCCACGCGCTCATCTGTGTTGCCGACCCAACGATCAGTTGCCGTCAGTTTAGCGACCTTAGCGATGGCGGCGGCATCGAGTCCACGCGGACTCGACATCAACATATCCTTCACCTTGAGATACTTTTCAGGCTCGTTTAACCAAACCGTTTGGGCAAAATCGACTGCCATTTTGGAGCCTTCGCCCTGCAGCGGCACCATTTTAACTATGATTTTTAACTGCGGAAATTCTTCAATCAGCTGGTTCAGCGAAGGCTCGATTTTCTTGCAGTATGGGCAGTTAAAATCGGTGAAGTACACCATCTCAATCTCAGATGTCGCAGCGCCCTTCCACGGATCGCTTTTGGTCTCATACATGGCTTTATGATGGGTCACAAGACTGGTTTGCATGGCTGTATTGGCACCCTCTTGCTCCCTTGCTTGCCACGCAATAATTGCTTCTCTCATTAGGTCAGGATCATTGATCAAGGCATCTTTAAGAATCGCTCGCACCTCTTGCTGCTGGGCAGCCGATAAACTGCTGTCCTTGGCATAGGCCATGGTGCTCACCGAAGGCAAGGAAACCACCAGCATTGTCATGGCGACACCCGAGACAACAAACATCTGTAACTTGCGATTTTTCCGTAAAGAGCTAAATTTCGACATTTGGGTGCCTCCAATGGCTTGAGTTTTCTGCATTGATTCAGTGTTGTTTTGTACTTCAATTGTCTGTTTCATAATCGATTTCCATTGTCTTAAGTCAGGGTTATCCCTGACCTGAGTATTTGTTGAGTGCCACTCGACTCGCTATTGAATGAGACTCGCCAGTGATATTGCCGAGTGACATGTCCGAGTGAATGGCTGTTCGTTAGCGTTATTTCCCTTCCGCTACGGATGACTTTTCAGGGGACGCTGAGGCCTGCTCAATCGCAGCAAGCACAAGGTCAGTCGATAGAATTTCCGGCAGCTCAATCCCCTGCGGTGCACCCGGGCCGTAAACCACGTTGAATGGCACCCCGAAACGATGATGGCTTTGCAGGTAGTGAGTAATGGGCTCAGAAGGCGTAGTCCAATCGCCTTTCATCGGCACAATATGCTGCTGTTGCAACAGGCTATAAACAGGGTCTTGCAAGATCACGCCAACTTTATTGGCCTTACAGGTGATACACCAATCGGCAGTCACATCGACAAATACTGTCTTGCCCTGGGCGACCTGCTGATTAATCAATGCTTGATCCAATGGCGTCCAAGCAAGATCCGCAGGTAAAGGTTTAGCCCACTGGTTCGCCGTCATAAATGCAATAACCGCCGACAGTAAAATGCCGATACCTAAGCAGCTCACAATGGTAATCGCGCCATATTTTTTAGCCATAAACACCATAAATATCAGTGTAATGACACCCGCTAACGGCCAGAGGTAGAGCACATCAATAAAGCTGGCCAACAAGCTAATCAGCCACAAACTGGTGATGAGCAACATGCCGGAGAAAAACACTTTAACTGTATTCATCCAGCGACCGGGTTTAGGGAAATAACCCGCCACTTGCGGAAATGCCGCCACAATCAACCAAGGGAACGCCATACCCACGGCCAACGCGGTAAAGATGGCAAACAGGCTCAGTACATCGGCGCCCAAAGCGAAGGCGACCGCGGTACCCAAAAATGGTGCACTGCACGGCGTCGCCAGTAGCGTCGCAAACATGCCCTGTAAAAAGTGCCCGCTGTTATTATTGCCGCCCGTTGTCGCTAACTTGGTTTGCACGTTAGAGGGTAAGTTAATCTCAAATACACCTAACATATTGAATGCAAACACTGTAGTCACCAGCGCCATAAAGCCGATAAACCAAGGGTTTTGGAACTGCACGCCCCAACCAATCGCCTGCCCCGTGAGCTTAAGCATTAAGATAAAGCCAGCGAGTAACCAGAATGAGGCCAATATCCCCAGCGCTGATGCGATGAACTGTTGGCGGATTTGATTACGCTTAAGATCAGGTGCAGCAACCACTGAACTGAGCTTCATGCCAAGCACTGGTAACACGCAGGGCATGACGTTTAAGATCAAACCACCGATAAGCGCTAACAAAATCATGCCAAATATCGAGGTACTTTCTTGGGTAATCACCACAGGCTTAACTTCGGCGCTGTATTCCAACGCCCGCTCGCTATCGGCGACAGTCATGTTCAGCGATTTGCCCAAAACTTCAGGCTCGCCCAGCCAACTTTTACCGCTAAAAATACCGACCAATTGCTTGCCGTTAACATCGCTTTCACTCGGTTTTAAGCTCACTAGCTTAAATGTGGTATCTGGCTCACCATCGATAATCACGGTTGGACTCTGCCAGTTGGCATCATTGAGTCTGATTTCAAGTTGACCTTTGGTTACATCCCAACCCATTGTCATCGCAGGATTTTGGCCCTCTTGGGTCAACACTTTTTGTGGCACAAGCGACACAGCCTTGTTGTAGGCCAACATGGCATCGGTATCTGCTTGCAGCGCATTGGGCGTGAAGTCGAGACTAATCTGATAATCCGTCAGTACACAGATAGTGGTACAGGTCGACAAGGTCACTTTGCCGCGCAGCTGAGTTGGGGCAGCGATATCATCGACTTTTAGGGTTAAGGGAAAGGTGGTATTACCTTTATAACCAAAGGTTTGTAACCCCAATAATGAGAATTCCTCTGGCGCAGGCCATCTCCAATCCACTTGCTGTAGATTGTGTGAGCCATCCCATTTTATCGTCGGCGCGATACCGCCTTCCCCAGGACTGCGCCAATAGGTTTTCCAATCGCCCTCAAGTTGTACTTCAAGCACAGCAGGCAAAGTATTCGTTGCAGGATCAACCTCCCCCGTTAGCATAAAACGTACTTTGGCTGGCGGGTGATTATCATTAACCAACCACCCCGTCGATGCGGCCATTAGCGACGGACTCGTCACTATCAAGGCGAGTATCCAGAATCTGGTTAACATGGATTTTAATGTACTCATTTTGTCCCCAAAATATGCATTAACTGTTTGTTATTCAATTGCATATTAATCTCTTCGATATATCGTCAGCATTTGCCATTGCAATACTTAAGCGCTGTTAGACCAAGCTAAGTTAAACAAGACTCTGTGATGCTGCGTGCATACTTACCTTGCTTCTAGGCCATATAAATATTGGCTAACGCTATGTTCTGGTTACCAATATCGTTATGGCTTAAGAAACATCAGCGTGATAGCAGGCTTAAGTTCAAGCAGTCAGATAGGGAGGTGTGATGTGTAAAATCGGATGTTCTGCAGCCGCTTAACTTTCTTTTCTACTGGCAAACTGGCGAGAAAAGTCAAATATTGACTGAGAGAAAGCATGCCTAAACAAACCCACCTATCAAATTGATAAATAAGTTTTTATTCTTGAAAGCGACAATATGTGAGATGTATTCGCCTAGGTTTAGCTTGATAACCTTGTATGGGTAACAGTGTTATCACGCGGGAGGCGCGGGGAAGTAACGGCAGTAGGAACAGCAGGATAAGAAATGGGATGGTACTCGGAGTGTCGATACAGGTTCGGATCGATTTCTCAGACAATTCACATTTTTTAGGTTCACTTTTGACCAGCTCAGTACCCGCCGCTTGAGCATCGGCGTGGCTAGCCATATTGTTTGAAGCTGAACTGGCGTTTAAAGCTGAGTTGGCGCTAAAACCAGCACCAGAAAAAGACGTAGCCGACATCGCTTGCGCGCTCGACTCCTTGAGCAACAAGTTAAGTATTCCACTATTTTGAGTCAAACAGAACAAGGTCAGAATGGTAAACACCATCACGCCCCATAAGTTGCCTGTTTGCTTAGTCGATAACTTAGAAATTTGGATTTCCCTTCGTCTTATTCTTTGATAATAAAGATAAAAAATGATTGTCTTTCAACAGATAGCTGAAGATAAGACCGGCGGATTGTAACAATAGTTCATCAACAAGCAAATTATTTTGCCTTGCCTGACTCAAGCCATAGTCCACCATTTCAATAAAACCGCGCTTTGCTGACAGATAATTTGAGTAACAACGACCTAAGGTCTTACCATCATACTCAACGAGTTTTTATGCTCTAACATATTGATTCTGAATAACTAGCCACAACTTAAGCAAAGCCCGCCAGAGTGACTCTTGTGCAGGCTTATTAATGACTGGAATCAAACTTTTTGCCTAAAAGATAAATACAGACAAAGCTTATGCAGAAAACCCACCATCAATCATCAAACTCGCACCAGTGATATAGCCCGCTTCTGGACCCGCGATAAAGGCGACAAAGCTGGCGATCTCTTCGGCTTTACCATAACGACCCAAGGCGCCCATCGCCTTAACGGGCTCAGATGAATCACCGTTATCAGGGTTCATATCGGTATCCACAGGTCCAGGCTGAATATTGTTCACCGTAATAGCTCGTGGTCCTAAATCCCGCGCTAATCCCTTGGCCAAACCGACTAAGGCCGATTTACTCATGCCGTAAATCGCACCACCTACAAACGGAATGCGCTCAGCGTTCGTGCTACCGATATTGATGATGCGGCCGCCGTCATTCATATGCAGCGCGGCTTCTTGACTGGCCACAAACACACTGCGCACATTAGTGTTAACAGTTCGCTCCCAGTCTTCTAGCGTCAGATTTTCAATGCTATCCCAAATCAGCGTACCCGCATTATTAACCACTATATCTAAGCCACCGAAATGCGCTTTGGTCTCGCGGATGGCACGACGGATCGCCTCAGGCTCTGTACTGTCGGCCTTAATGGCAATGGCTTGACCGCCATGAGTGATAACTTCGTCCACCAGCAATTGCGACTGCGCCTCAGATGAAACATAGGTAAAGGCAACTGCGGCGCCGTCACTCGCCAATCTTTTAACAATGGCAGCACCGATACCACGACTGCCACCTTGTACAAAAGCCACTTTACCTTGCAGATTATTTGACGATTTCATAGTTAGCTCACTCAATAGGGGGTTAAGGTTGATTGTATAGAAAAACCTTTTTAATCAATTACAAAATGACGTTCGCTTGTACGTTAACGCTCATTTTCATACTGTGGTAGTAGCTTACGCGATTCACTTGCCATGATTAAGTCACTAAAATGACATTCACTAAGTCCTATAAGGAATTAATTGCCGTGATAAATAATCAATTTGTTGAGATACGCCATTTCGTCACAGTTGCCCAGCTAGGCAGTTTTACCTTAGCGGCGCAGGCGTTAGGCATGACTGGTTCGGCGCTCAGTAAAAGCATAGTGCGATTAGAAACCCGCTTAGGCACTAAGCTGCTGCACCGCACCACAAGGCGTGTGAGCTTAACCAATGATGGCGATTCGTATCTCACAGATTGCCAAAATGCCATGGCAATTCTAGACAATGCACAGAGCCGACTCGGCAGCGAACAGCAAATTCCCTCAGGTCGAGTGCGAGTAGATTTACCTGTGACGTTTGGGCGGCGATATATACTGCCAACCCTATTATCACTGTCGCAAAAATATCCCAAGCTCGAGTTATCTATTACCTTTAACGATAGAGCGACTGACTTGTTCAGTGACGGCATTGATTTGGCGGTGCGTGTCGGACAACTCGGCGACACTGTGGATTTAGTCGCCCGTAGATTAGGAGAACAACGCCGAGTGATCTGCGCATCTCCCGCCTATTTCGCTCGACTTGGCACGCCACAAGGCAAAGAAGATCTCAGCCAGCACCAATGCATTGTCGGCTGGCCGCTTGGGCAGCAACATCGCTGGTTACTTAAAAATGAGGATGGGGTCACTGAGGCCTATGACATTCCAGTACGCCACGAAATAGCTGATTGCGAAGCCATTTTAGCGGCCACACTGGCGGGAGTGGGTTTAGCGCAAGTGCCGATATGGTTAGTTGAGGACTATCTTAAAACTGGTGAACTTATCTCGGTACTAGACGAACTCGCCAGTGACGACACACCCATCCACTTAATTTGGCTTAAAACTCCTTACCTCCAACCCAAGCTACGTGTGATCATCGAAGAACTGGTCGACTTAGCGAAAGCGCCCAAAAGCAGATTTAAGGCAAGATAAGTGAAAGGCCTCGACTGAGCGCGACCTTTCACTTTGGGACTAACGGCTATTTATTTTGATGTACAGATTGGTCATAGAGAGTGATCGCTTTGCTGAGCGCGTCAAAATCCGCCGAACACAAATACCGCTTTAAGCTTTCAAACTTTTCGGCAGGCCAATCGTAGATTTTTAACGCCAGTAACTCACTAATAACGTCTTTATCGAACCGATACTTGATTAATTTCGCGGGTGATCCCGCCATAATACTGTAGGGTTCGATATTTTGGGTGACAACACTATTTGCGGCAACAACCGCACCTTCACCTATCGTCACCCCTGGCATCAACATACATCTCATGCCTAACCAAGCCCCATCACCAATATGAGTATCACCTTTGCCTACGTAGGCCTCCTCGATGAAATCCATAAAGGGGGATAAACAAAACCAATCTGCTCTATGCGTATGATTTCCGCCCATTAAGATCACAACTTCGGCAGCGATACACACATAGTTCCCGATATAAAGTTTATCGATAGGCCACTTAGGCTCCCACTCACGGCTCACTTCATCGCCATGAAGATATCTCACCACAGATCCCTCAAAGCCAGCATCCCAGCAATCACTGTAATAGCTATGCTGACCTTTGACTATGATATTGGGATTGGTGACCACCTCGTGCAATAACTGAACTTTTGACCAATGCTTTTTCTGCATTGCAAATCCTCTTTATAAACAAAATTGTTAATACGAAACATAATGTTATGAGAAGTTTTACATTAGAATAGTCAGTGAATACGCGGCTGTTTTAGCAGAGGAATGAGTTTCATATAAAAAATCACAAGTGGGTATAAAAAAGAAAATAGCCCATAAAACTGAAATATCGACATGAGCTAAGCCGTTGTCACTGAAAGCATACAATGTTCGCGATGAGAAAAATCTTCGCTATTTCATCGCGGCTTTTACATAGACATCGAAACGGTTTTTCTTGGTTTCAATAACCGTATTAGGCTTAACCCCGTCCAAATCTTCGGCATAGTCTGGGCGCTTAACGACGACACGTTTAGTTGCTAAGGCTAAAGCTGGGGTGAGTAAGCCATCGGCATCTAAATCGGCACCGACTAAGGATTGGAATACACGCATTTCTTTTTTAACAAGGGCCGATTTATCACGATGGGGGTACATAGGATCGAGGTAAACCACATCCACCTCTTGTGCCAATTTCGATAGTGCTTCTAGGCTAGATCCATGAAACAGGCGCATCCGCTCACGCATCCAATCGCCAATTTCAGCATCTTGATAGGCGCGGCGCAGGCCGTCTTCAAGCAATGCCGCAACCACAGAATGACGCTCTACCATAGTCACTGTACAACCAAGGCTTGCGAGCACAAACGCATCACGCCCTAAACCCGCAGTGCCATCAACCACACTTGGTGTTACCCCTTGCTTCAATCCCACCGCTTTAGCGATAGATTGGCCGCGACCACCACCAAACTTACGTCTATGGGCGACGGCGCCAGTCACAAAATCCACCACTATGCCATCGAGCTTAGGCTCATCGCGTTTATGCAGTGATAAAGTATCTGATTCAAAACGCAATTCGAAGGTCGCATTCGCATCGTAGACGAGTTGCCAACGTGCACAAATATCCACAAGTGTTGGGTATTGCTGATTGAAAAAAATCGGGGTCACAGGCTGTCTTCTAACCAACGAAAATGATGGCCATTATGCCTAAAAATCTTGTTTATGAATATGCTAGTAAGCAAAACACATCACCAAGCTCACCACTGTATTAGCCAATTTGTCTCAGTGCGCCCTTAATAATTCAAACAAGTATCACACTGTAATATACTGATTTATAAAGGCAGCAATCTATTTGTATAACAGTTTAGTGATTTATGTTATATGTTACGTCCCCAGCCAACCTGCGTGACTTCCGTACGGGATAAGGACTTTTTTTGCTTCAATGGCTAAAAGGTTTTTTGTTTATCAGGGAGCAAGATTTTTTAAATCCTGACAAAACGATATTAAAAACCAGCTTATTGCGGATTATTCTGCTCAGTGGCGCCATCTTGACCACTAGCATAGTGCTGCATAGCTCTTTAATTGCGTATGAGTTAAACCTCACTTTCATTATCAGCATTACGGTCAGTTTTTTAACCGTACTATTCCTGTCTTTATGGTTTACGCGCAAATATTTACTCGTCAGCTCTATCAGCCTGCTGGCGATGGTTATTGCAGCCTGTTTATCTATGCTGTTGTTTATCCCTGACTTTAACTTATCGCAGGTAGGTATTACTTTCTTATATACCTTGCCCTTGATGGCGCTTTTCCTGTTTGGCAGAAAAGTCGCTTTTATTATGATGTGTTTCAACGTATTGCCTTTTTTACTGCTACTGCGTAACCAAAACCTGCCTCCCATTATCGATATTGATATCAGCCTACCTGCGACCCACGCTTATCTAAACGGTTTGCTGTTTATGTTTTTTAATATCTGTATCCCGTTGTCGGCAATGCGCCTGCTAAAAACCCAGAAAATCCATGCGCAGCAAATGATCCAGCATCAAAATGCACTGCAACATACATTAGACCAATATGCTGAAATCTTTGAAAATAATGGTACAGCCTCTTTCTTCTGCAATGAGGATGGAGTCATTCTCAACCTGAATAATGCCGCGAGGGAAATCGCTGGAGAAGTCACACTAAACAGCACTCGCCTATGTGACATTTTTGAACTTACCGAAGATACCAGCACGAATTTACTGGCGGCCTCGTTTCCGACCCATTTAAAGAACAATAACAGCACTAAATATCTGCTGCAAAAAGCCTCATTACAGCACCATGATACTTTGTTGTTTCACTGCCACGATGTCACAGAACAGGCAAACCATGCGATTGAGCTGAGTCGACTTAAAAAACACCACATCAGCACGCATTTCTATGATTTAGTGACGGGATTACCCAACGAAAATCACTGGTATAACCCAGCGCCAAGCTTGATCCATCAGGAAATGACCGTAGCCTTAATCAAAATTGATAATCTTAGCCAAATTAATGCTGCTTTCGGTATCAGCGTCGGAGATGCCATCCTAAAAGCCTTTGCTATTGAACTCAAAAATCGCTTTGGTCATATCGCAAAAATATACCGATTTAGAGGAGCATCGTTTGCACTCGAGTTTACTAGCCTGCCGCTTATCTCCCCTGAAAACCTAGCGCTACAATTACGCGAGCGTATTCCAACAAACCTACAACTTAAGCAAGAACAACAGACTGAATATCATCTCGAGTGCAGAGTCGGTTGCAGCTCAGGTAATAAAGCCTCACCGCAGCAAGCCGCGGAGCAATGTTTAATTGCCATAAAACAAACCACCCAAGCTAGCCCAGTGATGGTGTATTACATTGGTTTGATTAACAATCTGCTCGAAGCTTCATCGCAAAAAGCCAGAATCCGTGACGCGCTGAAACACAACCGCCTTGAAATGTGGCTGCAACCTAAAGTGATGGCCAATGGCCACATTACTAGCTTTGAAGCGCTAGCCAGAATGTTTGATGAAGACGGCACTATGATCATGCCGAACACTTTTATCCCCATCATAGAGTCATCTCAATTGCAGGCGATTTTTGCGATAAAAGTCTTCAGGCAATTACTACAACTGATCCGTTCTTGGCCTAAAAATGTACCTCTGGTCAGGATTGCCTTTAATTTATCTGGGCAAGATATTCTGTCGGATCGCTTCTTTAAAGTGTTGATCCAAACCTATATGAATCATCCTGAACTCATCCCATTGTTGGAAATTGAAATTACTGAAACCTCTGTATTTTCAACCCATAAAGAAACAGGCCGACGCCTAAACACCTTAGCTCGCATGGGGGTTTCTATCGCCATTGACGATTTTGGCACTGGCCATGCGTCATTAAGCCAGCTCATTGATATCAGTGCCGACACAATTAAAATCGACCGTTACTTTGTCAGTCAAATGGGCATTAGTGAACGCCATACCCAAATTGTTAACGCTGCCATCCTGTTAGCCAAGAGCTTAAAACTCAACGTCATTGCCGAAGGTATCGAAACCGAAGCCCAGTTATTGCAACTCACTGCGCTAGGATGCGAACAATTTCAAGGTTATTTATTCGGTAAACCCGCACCAGCGAATCTCTGGCTGAAAACCTTTCAAATGCAAACCCCCACACACTGGTTCGCCAATAAAAAGAGCGCCAACTGAGGCATTAAATTTACGCCTAGAACCATCGCAGGTATAATTGCCGACTGGCATTTGCCTCTCTTTGCTATATTTGCAAATTACTAGGATTACCCCATGTTAAGTTACCGCCATGGTTATCACGCTGGCAATTATGCCGATGTGTTGAAACACGCCATCTTGCTACAAACCTTGCAGCTGATGCACAAGAAAGACAAACCACTCGTGTATATCGATACCCACGCAGGTGCGGGTGGTTATGCTTTAAGCGATGAATTTGCACAGAAAACAGGTGAATACCTCGAAGGTGTAGCTAAGCTTTGGGATAAAACTGACTTACCACAATCGCTGCAGGACTATGTCGCCGCCGTGCGCCATTTTAATGAAGAAAATCCAGACGAACTCAACTTCTACCCAGGTTCACCCGCCATTATCGACATGGAGCTAGGACCTAAAGATCGCATGGTCTTGCACGAGCTGCACAGCACTGATTACGTGTTATTGGATGATTATTTCTGCGAAGACAGACAAGTTAAAGTGATCAAAGGTGATGGCCTAAAAGGCCTTATCGCCACAGTACCACCATTAGAGCGTCGTGCTCTGGTGCTAGTCGATCCTAGCTACGAGATGAAAACCGACTACCAAGATGTGGCCGAAACCCTGATAAAAGCACACAAACGTTTTGCTACGGGTGTGTTTATCCTGTGGTATCCAGTCGTAAATCGCGCTCAGACCGAAGGTATGCTATCGCGCCTCACCAACAGTAGCATTAAACGTCAGCTGAGAATTGAACAAGCCATTAAGCCCGATTCAGATGAATTTGGCATGACTGCGGCAGGATTATGGATCATCAATCCACCTTGGCAGTTAGACGAAATCGCAACTGAATTAATGGATTACTTGGGTAAAACACTTGGACAAGTGGACGGTAGCATTACCGTAAAATGGGAAGTCGGCGAGTAACATTCGACTCAAATGGCGGCGATGATCTCCGGATTTTCGCCACTTCATTTCAGCTTGCTAAACGTCCTTATGCTCGCGGTAACGCTTCAATAAAATTTTCACACGCTCAACATAGGCTTGGGTTTCAGGATAGGGCGGAATGCCATTGTACTGAACCACGGTCGTCGGCCCCGCATTGTAAGCCGCGCAGGCCAATGCGACATCACCATTGAACTGTTTTAGCATTTGTGCCAAATACTTACTGCCACCTAAGATATTCTCTTCGGGCAAAAATGCATTTGCCACACCCATCTCTTTTGCTGTTTCTGGCATCAATTGCATTAATCCCATGGCGCCAGTTCGCGAAAGTGCACGCGCATTAAAGGCTGATTCCGCGTGGATCACAGCGCGGATTAAGGCGGGATCAAGTTGATGCTTATGGGCTGCATGGGAGATCAAGGCATCATAATTAGCGGTAAATAGCCGAATACCATTCCAGTCTATGGTCGAATCGGGACGACAGGCAAAACAGTCATATAACAAAATTTGATACTGGTTATTTGCGGGGGCTTTGTCGGTAAATACGGTGACACCATTAGCTTGTTGGTATTGATAAATTTTGAGTTTTTCTAGACCTTCACTACTCACTATGCCGCTCTGTGAGTACCGCGCCACAATACGCGGCTTAGCTTTTTCGCGCGCCTCCTCAGCATTTGCATTTATCATCAAACTCGATATCAATAATAAGCACAGGCCTAGCCCCTCAAATCTGCAGGGCAATGAAAAGGCTGCAAAAGTCAGTGTACGAGCAAGCGCTGAGCGAGTAAGCAACATCAAAGTCCCGTGTACTGATTAAGTTTAAGTACTTCAATAATAGCAAAGAGTTGCTTCATTTCTCGGTTTATCTGACTAAATTCTACTGAAAAGGTTGCGCCATGAAAAATGGACTGCATTTGAAAATGCGTTCTGCGATTCGGCAGGAACAAAGTCAATTTATTGCGGAAAAATGCACATTGAATATTGCCATCGAAATGTTTGGCAAGCTCCTGTAAGCGCTCCATAAATGCCGTATTGAGCAAATAACGTGACTCGATTTGATCCGTTGAAAACACGTCGAACTCTTTTTCAAATTGCGGATCTTCAAGTTTGACTCGTACCAGTCCCGCATGGCTGTCGGACAGGAAATTGGCTAAACCACCGCGATCCCTCAGCACAACAGTATGACCCATAAACGCTTTATGGCTACTCAGCTCAACCACTAAGCCACGAAACTGGGTTTCCGTGCGGGTCACAGTTCTGCGCCTGCTGGTACTGACATCCAGCTCTTCGACTTGTACATTCTTGGTCAGGGTAAGCTCATTGACCGCCAACTCAACGCCCTTATAGCAGCCTTGTATATAGTCACCGAAGCTGACTTTGTCGTATCGCGGCAATACTTTAGCCGCAACGAGTCGATTCATGTCGAGGCGCATTTCGCGGCTATAAATAAAATCATCGCCGAAATATTTAAACATCAGCGGATAAATATCATTTTGAACCAAATGCTTAAACTCACGAGTCGGAGCAAAGCTCCACCAGCTTAATCCGACTAAAGCAAGCAATGGCAAAGGCGGGAAATAAGCGCCACCGCTGTAGTAGCCAATAACGGTGAGCAAGCTCAGCCCAAGCACTATCATCAAACTCAAATACAAACGTTTACGCGCCGCCTTAAGGCAAGCCACACGCTTAGTTTCATATTTGCGACTGATGGGCGCGATATGTTCTTCGTAATACGCTTCGAGTTGAGGTAGTTCGTCCAAATCCGCAGACAAACCAACAGGCCCCCGATAAGTCCGAATCGGGCTACCTAAAATAAAAGTGATGATATTCATATTGATGTCATAGTATTGCAGGGTGATAACTCACCCTGCACAGCTAAGCTTACAAGTATTCGGCCGCATCTATGGGCGCTTTTGCCGCTTCGCTCACCTCATAGAATGGCATCACTTTAATACTCGCCATAGAAGCGATAATCGAGCCGGGGAAGATTTCTACCGCAGTATTAAGCTCGGAAACTGCCGAGTTATAAAAACGCCTCGCAGCTGAGATATGTGCTTCGACCTCGTTATAGGTCTGCATCGCCTGCAACATAGTGTTGTCGGACTTGAGCTCAGGATAGTTCTCCACATTCACCATCAAGGTACTCATTTTGTCGTTCAACCGCTCAGCCTGAACTAAATGTTCTTTAACTGCGCTAGGGTCGGCCTTGTTGTAATTATGGCTTAGCAGAGTACGCAATTCGGTGATTTCAGTGAGCAGTGACTTTTCATGCTCCATAAATCGTTTAGCGATTTTTAGAATATTAGGCACAAGGTCGGCACGCTTGGTCAGCTGTACATCGATACCCGACAAGGCTTCGAGCGCTGTATTGCGCTTTTTGACTAGGCTGACGTACCAAAGATAGGTCACGATAAAAATCAGCGTTAATCCCAATAACAATTTTTCCATCTTCCATCCTTAGGTTTCTTATTCTTGTTAATAGGATACAGCTAACCATAAATGAGTGAAAATTTCACCTGCGGGCTGATTAAGACAATGAAATTACTCGCTGGTCAGAGCTGGCGATGTTATCTAACGAGCAATCATCAACGAAACTGGCCATATTCAACGATGAAAAGTGATCATCTGCATAAAAAACAGCATTTAACCTATAAATTTATCGATATTCAGCTCCGATACAGCAAACAACGTCTATAGTGATATGGCACAACATTAGAGCATCCAATTTTGCTCGTGAATACTGGACTCCTCGAGAGTCCATTTTTTTATCCTAATTTTCGCCCTCCTCACTTCAACACAGTCAATAGCAACATTTAAGTTTCAATTAAAACTTAACAATCATACTTTGCCGCTAATTTTTTAACTTTTACCTTAGCTTTCACTCCGAGTCTTGCATCTAGAGTTATCCCCTCAGCCACGTCATCCACAATCGGCCGTCGGCAATGTCTCGAGTCTGTTATAGGGTCAAAATATTGCGCTGCGTAAAGGTCGACATAAAGGAAGGACGATGAGTTTTAATTCCGGCGATATTCCCCCACAAAAAGCTTCTGAACCCAATCCACAACAGGGCGATATCAGCTCTAGTGGTTGGTTTGTACGTTTTCTCAATATTGTTGAACGCTTAGGCAATCTGCTGCCCCATCCAATCACCTTATTCGCACTGTTCTGTGTTGCAGTGGTCATTATTTCAGGTATTGCGGGCTACTTTGGGTTAACCGTGGTTGATCCTAGACCTATTGGCTCACACGGCCGCAGTGCCGACGGTTTAATCCATGTGGTGAGCTTGATGAACGCCGAAGGTTTGCGGATGATTGTCTCGCATCTAGTGACCAACTTTACTGGCTTTACACCGCTCGGCACTGTACTCGTGGCGCTACTCGGCGTCGGGATTGCCGAACGCTCAGGCTTATTATCTGCGGCTATGCGCGCCTTAGTCATGGGTGCCTCTAAACGATTAGTCACTGTGACCATAGTATTTGCCGGCATTATGTCCAACACCGCTGCCGAGCTTGGCTATGTGGTACTTATCCCTATGGCGGCGATGATTTTCCACTCCCTTGGCCGCCATCCACTTGCAGGTTTAGCTGCCGCTTTTGCCGGAGTTTCAGGAGGTTATAGCGCTAACTTATTGCTTGGTACTGTCGATCCCTTGCTATCGGGCATTACCGAAGCTGCGGCGCGTATGATAGATCCTCAATACAACGTCGGCCCAGAAGTAAACTGGTACTTCATGTTTGTCTCCACCTTTGTGATCACTTTCCTTGGCGCCTTTGTCACAGAGAAAATCGTCGAACCTAAGTTAGGTCAATACCAAGATGATGATGCAGACGAAACCGTACTGCAATCGATGGAGAGCATCAGTGCTATTGAGAAACGCGGCTTAAAATGGGCTGGGTTATCTATGTTAGTGCTCGCGGTTATTTTAGCGATTTCAGTCGTACCAGAAGGCGCACCGCTGCGCCATCCTGAAACCGGTCTCATCTCAGGTTCGCCATTCCTCAAGGGCATAGTCGCCTTTATCTTTATCTGTTTTGCCATACCGGGCTTTATTTACGGCAAAGTAGTGGGCAGCATCAAAAATGATAAAGATGTCATCAATGCCATGTCCCACAGCATGAGCACTATGGGCATGTACATCGTCCTCGTCTTTTTCGCCGCGCAGTTTGTCGCCTTCTTCAACTGGAGTAATTTAGGCGCAGTATTGGCGGTGTTAGGTGCCGATGCACTGCAATCCATAGGCTTGACGGGCCCAATCGTATTTTTGTTCTTTATTATGCTCTGCGGCATTATCAACTTGATGCTTGGCAGTGCCTCGGCCCAGTGGGCCATTACCGCTCCTATTTTTGTGCCTATGCTCATGCTGGTTGGTTATGCGCCCGAAACGATTCAAGCGGCGTACCGTATTGGGGATTCGGTGACTAACTTAATCACACCTATGATGAGTTACTTTGGCTTGATCTTAGCGGTTGCCTGTCGTTACCAGAAAAACCTAGGGATAGGTACGCTGATCGCCACTATGCTGCCGTACTCGCTCGTGTTTTTCGTGGGTTGGACAGCGTTCTTCTTCCTGTGGGTATTTGGCTTTGGTCTGCCCGTTGGGCCAGGAGCCGCGACTTACTACACGCCTTAATCGCAATAAAAAAGGCGTCGATGATGAAGTCGACGCCCTTTCTTTATTCGATAGCTTTAGTCGTATAGCCATTCCATTAACAGACTGCAGATCATCAAAAAAATACCTAGATTAAACACATAGGTCTGTAGGGTAGATTTTAATGTCGAGTCCTCAGCTTGCGATACTATCTGGCTCACTGACATAAAAAATAATTGAGGGGCTAGCCCCATGCCCACAAATAACACTGCAGCACCGACACAGCGAGTTAACTCTGGCAGTACAAGCTCCTGCAAGTAAAATGCATAAACGCCATAGGCCAAAAACGCCAGCGCTATGCCATGGCATACCATTCCCACGATAAGTTGCTTAGTGGCAAGATTACCCCACGAAAACACCATGTCACCCCTACACTCAGCTTAACCACAACTATTGATACTATTGGGCGCGCAGTTTATCTCGCTTACGATTAATCTGCACCCACACAAACCAACCAAATAAAATACCGCCAATGGGATAAATATAGAGCGCTCTTTGCAGTTCCGCCCAGAATGGATCGCCCGAGACAAAATAATGTATTAAGGCGACCACGAAGGACGTCAGCATACCCCAGAAAAATACGCCAAAGGCCAAAATGACGTACATCTTACCCTTAGCAATGAGTGCATCTAGTTTTTGCAATTCCAACGCAGCATCATCCATGTTTCGTCCTCTTAACTGCCTCAGCGCAATATGCCAGAACTCGCGCACAGTGCCTATCCATCTTTATAACTAACAGCATTAAAATAACAAAAAGCCCTGCAATTGCAGGGCTTTAGTTTAGAAGTTTAGAAACGATCGAGCTTATTCAGCTGAGTTTGGCTTCTGTTCTTTAGCTTTCTTCTCGCGCTTACTGAAGAGACGCTCCACTATCACGAAGAATAATGGTACGAAGAAGATCCCTAGGAAAGTCGAGCTCATCATACCGCCGAGTACACCTGTACCAATGGCGTTTTGACTACCAGAGCCGACACCGGTACTGATAGCTAACGGCACAACACCCAGACCAAAGGCTAGAGACGTCATTAAGATGGGGCGAAGACGCACACGCACCGCATGTAAGGTCGCCTCGACTAAGCCTGAACCTTTCTCATAGAACTCTTTGGCGAATTCCACAATCAAGATGGCGTTCTTAGTCGCTAACCCTACTGTTGTTAACAGCCCCACTTGGAAGAACACGTCGTTTGGCAAGCCGCGACCATTCATTGCAATCAAGGCACCGATGATCCCGAGCGGAACCACGAGCACAACAGCAAAGGGTACCGACCAGCTTTCATAGAGTGCAGCCAATACTAAGAAGACCACTAAGATCGACAGAGCATACAGCGCTGGCGCTTGGTTACCCGATAGACGTTCTTCATAAGATAGACCGTTCCACGCGACACCAAAACCAGGAGGAAGCTGCTTGGCTAAGTCTTCCATAATTGTCATAGCTGCACCGGTACTGAAACCAGGAGCCGTGGCACCTTGAATGTTCATCGATGGTAAGCCGTTAAAGCGTTCTAAACGTGGAGAACCGTATTCCCATGCACCAGTGGCAAACGCAGAGAATGGCACCATGTCACCCTTGTTATTGCGCACGTACCAAGAATCTAAATCTCCCGGTTGCATACGAT
The DNA here is from genome assembly GCF_025653985.1 of Shewanella sp. SM69. Classification (NCBI taxonomy): domain Bacteria; kingdom Pseudomonadati; phylum Pseudomonadota; class Gammaproteobacteria; order Alteromonadales; family Shewanellaceae; genus Shewanella; species Shewanella sp. SM69. The sequence goes on along the minus strand of NZ_JAKKRV010000009.1, from coordinate 105,397 downwards.
ACTGGGCATCACCTTGCACATATACTTTCTTCACGCGGCCGCGGTCAATAAAGTCATTCACATAAGAACCACCCCAAGCCGTTGCAAGCACATTGTTCACATTAGTGATTTCAATGCCTAACGCGCTCAACTTAGCGTGATCTACATGTAATTGATAAATTGGCGCATCTTCTTGACCGTTTGGACGCACACCCACCAGATTTGGATTCTGTGCCGCCATACCAAGCAGTTGATTACGTGCCGCCACTAACTTCTCGTGGCCTTGGCCGTTCTTATCCTGCAGGTACATGTCGAAACCGTTCGCCGTCCCCAACTCGATTACCGCAGGCGGTACGAAGGCGAATACTAAGGCATCTTTCATCTGACCGAACACACCCATAGCGCGACCAGCAATAGACTTCACATCCATACCAGGCGCTTCACGCTCAGACCAATCCTTCAAACCAACGAAGGCGATACCCATGTTTTGCCCTTGACCCGCAAAACTGAAGCCCGCCACGCTAAACACCGACCTCACGCCCTCCTCAGCCATAAAGTGATCAGACACTTTCTCCAATACTTTTAAGGTACTTTCTTGAGTTGAGTTAGTCGGCAAAATGGCTTGCGTGAACAAAATACCTTGGTCTTCATCTGGTAAGAACGCCGTAGGCATACGGATAAAGATCCAACCGACTGCAATAACCAGCACAACGTAAATCGCCATCACTCTAAAGCCGCGCTTGATGATCCCAGCAACGCTCGATTCATAACGATTAGTCAGTTTATCGAAACTACGGTTAAACCAACCAAAGAAGCCAGTTTCGATATGAGCATGGCCCTTCTTAATCGGTTTGAGCATAGTCGCACAAAGTGCAGGAGTTAAAATCAAAGCAACTAGAACAGACAACGCCATCGCAGATACGATAGTGATAGAGAATTGACGATAAATAACCCCAGTTGAACCTGACATAAATGCCATAGGGACAAACACTGCGGAGAGGGTCAGACCGATACCGACTAAAGCACCGGTAATTTGATCCATCGACTTACGCGTCGCTTCCAGTGGACTTAAGCCCTCCTCGGCCATTACCCGCTCGACGTTTTCCACCACCACAATCGCATCGTCCACCAGCAAACCAATGGCGAGCACCATAGCAAACATGGTTAAAGTGTTAATCGAGAAACCCGCTAACGACAGAATCGCAAAGGTTCCCAGCAATACCACTGGTACCGCAATAGTCGGGATCAAAGTTGCACGGAAATTTTGCAAGAAGAGGTACATGATGATGAACACTAGTACAATAGCTTCAAGCAGGGTATGCACTACACCTTCTATCGATTTTTCAACGAAAGGCGTTGTATCGTATGGATAAACAACTTCTAGCCCTTGCGGGAAGAAAGGTTTCATCTCAGCAATTTTTTCACGAACAGCTTCAGCAGTATCAAGCGCGTTAGCACCCGTTGCCAGCTTAATCGCTAACCCTGTCGCAGGTTGACCGTTATACAGTGACACCACAGCATAACTTTCAGAACCTAATTCAACCCGTGCCACATCGCTTAGGAAGACGTTTGCGCCTGAAATATCCGATTTAAGGATAATTTTACGGAACTCTTCTGCCGTTTGTAAGCGGCTTTGAGCCGATACCGTTGCGTTCAACTCTTGGCCTGCCACAGAGGGCGCGCCACCTAACTGTCCAGCTGAAACTTGAGCGTTTTGAGAACGAATCGCTGCGATAACGTCTAAACTGGTCAAGTTGTATTGAGTCAATTTCAACGGATCTAGCCATATACGCATCGCATATTGGGCACCAAACAACTGAATTTCACCTACGCCAGGTACGCGACTCATAGGATCTTGAATGTTCGCACCAACATAGTCGGCGATATCGCCTTTATCTAACGAACCATCGGTCGATACGAAGCCTAATACCATTAAGAAGCCTGAACTCGACTTGTTAACGTTAACCCCTTGTGCCTGCACCTCTTGCGGTAACAGGGTCATAGCGCCCTGTAACTTGTTCTGTACTTGAACCTGTGCAATATCCGGATCGGCTTCAGCGTTAAAGGTTAAAGTGATCTCAGCATTACCAAAACTGTCACTGGCTGAGGCGATATAACGGAGGTGATCGATACCCGTCATACGTTGCTCAATCACCTGAGTCACAGAATCTTCAACAATCTTAGCGGAAGCGCCAGGATAGTTAGCACTGATCACCACGGTCGGTGGTGCAATGTTAGGATATTGGGACACTGGCAGCGAGCGGATCGAGAGGATCCCCGCCAGCATAATAATCAAGGAGATCACCCACGCAAAGATGGGGCGATCAATAAAAAAACGTGCCATAGCTATGCCCTATTGTGCTTGCGTTTCAGAAATAACTTTGGTGGTTACTGGAGCGCCGGGACGAACTTTCTGTAATCCTTCCACAATCAACTTGTCGCCCACAGTTAAACCAGAAGTGACTCGCCATTGGTTGTTAATCACTTCTGCGGTCGTCACTGTTTTCGCTTCGACTAAACCTTGGTCATTCACCACCATAGCCACAGCTTCACCCTTAGAGTTACGCGTAATCGCTTTTTGTGGAACCAAGATAGCCTGTGGATCAGTGCCCGCATTTAACATAGCGCGAACATACATGCCAGGTAACAAGATACCTTCAGGGTTAGGGAATTCTGCGCGCAGAATAACGGAGCCAGTGTTTGGATCCACGCTCACTTCAGCGAACTGCAACTTACCCGGATGACTATATTGAGTACCATCTTCAAGCAATAATTTCACGTCTGCATTTTCTGAAGCTTGTAGCTTACCTTGCTGCAACTTAGCTTTAAGACGTAACAACTGAGCACTCGATTGCGCGATATCCACATTGATAGGATCAAGTTGTTGAATCGTCGCCAGCGTTTGGCTCTGGTTGGCAGTGACTAACGCACCCGCAGTCACACTCGATTTACCGATACGACCAGAGATAGGCGCTAATACTTCAGTATATTGCAAGTTGATTTTAGCGGTGTTAATCGCAGCTTCAGCCACGGTTACATTCGCTAATGCTTCTTTATATGCCGCTTCAGCTTCATCGAACTCTTGCTTACTGATGGCGTTGGTTTTTACCAATTGCTGATAACGTGCCGCCTTAGCTTTTGCTGAGGCTAAGCCCGCATTCGCTCTGGCTAAATCAGCATTGGCACTCACTAAAGCAGCTTTATAAGTTGAAGAATCAATCTGATACAGAGATTCACCCTGTTTCACATTGCCACCTTCAACAAAACTACGCTTAGTAATAATACCGTTAACCTGTGGACGAACTTCAGCCTCGAGGAAAGCTTTACTGCGTCCTGGTAATTCCACCTGAATCACTTGTGGCTGGGCAACAACATTAAGGATTCCCACTTCCATACTACGTGGACCAGCACCCGCCTGAGCGCTCTCTTCTTGAGGGCTGCAAGCTGCCATCCATAACGCCACGCTTATAACTGAGGCAAGTTTAATTGTCTGCCGCATGAGAACTCCTTCAAATATTAACTGCCCACATACCAGTACACTTATTGCGCTGACACGAGCCGTAATTGTAACTAAAATCAAATCCGTTATTTATCTCATAGCCTATATGAATCAACAAGGAAGATAACGAAACTAAATTGTAAACTAATGAAAATTTTCACTCATTCAGCATTACTATATTCATCGAATTGTTATTCGATTTAAAAAATCGGTTAACTTTGAGTGGCATTGTTAGGGGGATATGCCGTAAAACACCCAATAAGCCTACTCCATATTGAATATGTTGCAAATCTGTTCATATTCTAGACTTGCGGCAGGCCAAGGCCCACAGCTCAATGACGTTAGCTTAACCGTCACTTGTTGCAATAATTTGTACATAGAGACGAAAACGCAGCGCGCTTGTTTTTACTCAGGCCACTCTCAGTATCAAGTCGTTAAAAACGCCCCTATCAAGACTGACAATACCGAAAAAGAGTAAGCAAAGAGCTGGCTTCAGACTGCTTGTGCGTAAAAACATGAATACATCCGATAGCGGATTGCTGTGCAGTTTATTACATCTACTATTTGTGCACGGCTAAAAGGCAGCGCCAGCGTTATGAGTCAACGCCACACAATTAAACAGTCACAAATAATAGCTAGCGGGCTATTTTAGTGGTTACCCCAAAACGGAGCAAACCCGAAATTCAGATTAATACTCCATTAAATGAAACTCAGACTCCCACAAATAATGCTTCTGTAATGAAAAATATTGCTAGCAAAGCAATATTTGTCTATTAAAACTAATTTGTTCATCTTCAATCACAACTTAACAGGACTAAATTCGATTATCGCCCACGCTGCAAGCCAGAATACGGCTGATATCAGCCAAACAACGACCCGACTCCTGTTGCCACTGATTAAATACGGCTTGCACTTGCTTAAGCGCCGTTTGTGATGAAAAACCCGTATCGACTAACTTATGTGCTTTAAAATAGCCTTGTACATCATCGGTTAACAAAAAAGTATCTTTGCCAATACCGCGCAGAAAATAGGGACCCGTATTGCCGCCCAATCGAGTACCGCGTTTCTTCAACAACGCCCACAAACCAATAATATCCTGTGTCGGCCAAGCGGCGATCAGTTGCGCCAAACTGCCATGTTCGCGAGCAACATCGTGGATCATCAGAGCGTTATCATAAATAGCTTGAGTCTTTTTAAGATGGCGAATCAAGGTCGCATCACTTGCCCGCGCTTGAATTTGTTCAGGCGATAACATCAATACTTTATGCGGTTCGAACCCAAAGAAAGACTTCTCATACTCGGGCCATTTGTTAACAACCACCCGCCATACAAAACCACTTTGAAACACCTGACGGCTCATCGCCGACAATAATTCAGCATCCCGATATTGGCGAATTTCATCATCAGACAGGCAACCAGACAATAAGGCTTCGAGTCCAGCAGGTCCGCCTTTGCGCTCACTGGCTCTGGCATAAATTGATGAAAAACGCTCTAACTGGCTCATATTATTACCTTTAAAATGATTAAATCCCGACACTTTCTATATGGGCTCATAATACCGATTTTTATCCCTGATGGATCACTTGGCTTTGCCAATAAAAATTGTGTTTATTCCAGCATTTTTTAAGAAAACTCTTACAGCAAGCGCTTCAATTACGACTAAAGTTAAAACGTAAAGTCCGTAAAAGACTGGGTTTGGAGTGAGTGCCTATGGAGCTTTTTTATCACCCGTTATCACGCTATTCACAGAAAGTGCTCATCGCACTTTATGAAAAGCAGGCCAACTTCTACCCCAGAATCATAGATCTACGCGACCCTTTGTCCCGCAAGGAATTTCACCAACGTTATCCGCAAGCGCGAATCCCCCTGCTTAAAGCCCAAAATGAACAGCTGATACCCGAATCCAGCATTATTATCGAGTACTTAGATAGGCATTTTGAAAACAGTACCCAACTGCTGCCACAAGAACCACAACGCAACTTACAGGTACGTTTGTTCGATCGCATCATAGACAATGATATTAACAACCCATTATTTCAATTAGAAAAGTTAAAGCATATAGAAGACAGTAATGAATTCGAAATCAAACAATTAGAGAAGCAACTACTGACACAGTTTCAACGCTTAGACGCGCAACTCACACAACATCATTGGGTCTGTGGCGACAGTTTTACCTTAGCCGACTGTGCACTCATCCCTTGCTTAAGCTATAGCTTCCAACATCTAAACCTGTTGGATTTAGATGAAATCGTGCGCTATTGGCAACAGGCACAACTGCGTGGCGCTTGGATGTTAGTACAAGAAGAGGTGTTACTGGCTGAGATGGAGGAAACGGCAGGAATAAGAGGCATACCTTAGCAAGTAAGTCATGCCTCAACACAATCACATATTGCGTTCTTTCTTCAACTGCAAAAACGCTTTCCACTTCACGACTTCGGGCGGCAACTCAGGTGCAGGATCGGTATAACCCGCTTCTTTCACTAGTACATCTAGCGGCACTTGCTTACCTTTGCACACAAACACACCGCGTACATGGACGATACAATGTAGGCCACGTTCGCTCACAAAGCGTTGTTCAATATAGAAATATTTTTCATCCCAACCGACGACTTTGGTTTCAATCTCAAAAGTTTTCAGCGGCTTAATATCGCGAATATAGGTAAATTCGGCGGCGTTAACTATCGGCATCCACTTCAACTTTAAGAAACGTTTCAGCAGACCCATCTCAGCCAACATATAAGTCCGCGCCAGATCCATAAACGCGGGATAGCGAGAATTAGTTAGATGGAAATTGATATCGCAATCGCTCGGTAAAGCACGATAAGTGATACGGCTTGTCCCTAGAAAATCGATCTTACGACAATGGCGCGTGCGCCAGAATAACAACCAAAACAAACGAAAATACAGATTCATAACGCGCCGCCCTTGAAATAAGAGCCACAGGCTAACAGAGGTCATACCACAGGGCAAGCGAGATATAGCTCACAAAAAAGACGCCCTAAGGCGTCTTTTTATCGTTCGATTAAGCTAAATACCCTCAGATAATCAGCCCATTAAAAGGGGCTGATTTATCAAAACTCACAATTGCTTATGCAGCAATGCCTGAATGTCTTAACAGGGCATCGATATTCGGTTCGCGCCCCATAAACTGTTTGAACAAGTCCATCGGCTCGGCTGAACCACCCATTTCGAGGATATTGTGCAGGAAGTTACGACCCGTTTCAGGGTTAAAAATACCTTCCTCTTCGAAGCGGGAAAACGCATCCGCCGACAGCACTTCAGCCCATTTATAGCTGTAATAACCTGCGGCATAACCGCCCGCAAAAATATGGGCAAACCCATGTTGGAAACGGTTAAAATCCGGCGGCGTTAATACGGCCACCTGACGACGCACTTCGTCTAAGGTTTCTTGAATGCGCGCGCCTTTAGCTGGGTCGTATTCGTGGTGCATTCTAAAATCGAACAACGAGAACTCGAGTTGGCGCAGCATCATCATGCCAGACTGGAAGTTTTTCGCCGCCAGCATTTTATCCAACAAGGCTTTAGGTAATGGCTCGCCGGTTTCAAAGTGGCCAGAAATTTCGGCTAATGCTTCTTCCTGCCAACACCAGTTTTCCATAAATTGACTTGGTAATTCGACCGCATCCCAAGGCACACCATTGATGCCCGACACGCCTGCAACATCGATTTTTGTCAGCATGTGGTGGATACCATGGCCAAATTCGTGGAACAAGGTTGTCACTTCATCATGGGTAAACAGCGCAGGTTTGCCATCGACCGGACCATTAAAGTTACAGGTCAAATAAGCCACTGGCTTTTGTAATCCATTGGCGGTTTGACGGCGCACACGGCAGTCATCCATCCAAGCACCACCACGTTTACCTGTGCGGGCATATAAATCGAGGTAGAAGCTACCTCTGTGTTCGTCAGTTTCGTCGAAAATATCGAAGAAACGCACGTCTTTATGCCATCGGTCAAAATCCTTTTGCTCAAGGATTTTAAGGCCGAACAAACGCGATACTGTGTAGAACAAACCTGAGAGCACTTTATCTTCGGGGAAATACGGACGCAGGATTTCCTGTGAAATCTCATACTTATGCTGCTGCAACTTCTCAGCATAGAAACTTAAGTCCCAAGAGGCCATTTCAGTCACGCCATATTCGGCCTCTGCAAACGCTCTCAGCTCAGCCAGTTCTGCCTTAGCTTGATCCTTTGAGCGCAGCGCTAACTCATTTAAAAATGCCATCACCTGCGCCGGTGTTTCAGCCATTTTCGTCGCCAGAGATTTGTCAGCAAAACTATCAAAACCGAGTAACAATGCGAGTTCGTGGCGTAAAGCAAGAATTTTGTCCATCAGCGGGCTGTTATCAAACTCTCCGGCATTGGGACCTTGATCTGAAGCGCGAGTGACAAACGCACGGTAGCATTCTTCCCGAAGACTGCGGTTTTCGCTGTAGGTCATGACGGGTAGGTAAGATGGAAAATCTAAGGTAAATAACCAACCTTCTAGCTCACGCGACTGCGCCATCGCTTTAGCGGCGGCTTTGGCAGACTCAGGCAAACCAGCAAGCTCAGCTTCATCAGTGATCAACTTAGTCCAAGCTTGCGTCGCATCCAGTAATTGATTCGAAAAACCACTGGTGAGTTCAGAAAGACGTTTTACAATCTCGCCATAACGCACTTTTTGCGCGTCATCTAAGCCAATACCCGATAGTTCAAAGTCGCGCAGGCTGTGCTCTATCACCATCTGCTGGGCTTGGCTCAATTGTGCAAATTCATTGGATGCTCGCAGCGCTTTATAGGCTTGATACAAACCTTGGTGTTGGCCAACGTAAGTACCGTATTCCGATAAAAGAGGTAAACAAGCATCATGGGCGGCACGCCACTCATCTGTGCTAGTCACTGAATTCATATGAGAAACGGGCGACCAAATTTGGCTTAGCTCATCGTCAACCTGTTCTAATGGCGCGACCAAGTTGTCCCACGTAAAAGGACCTTGGTTCTGCAGCACTTCATCAATCTTAGTGCGGCACTGAGCAATGGCATGCTCAACGGCGACTTGAATATGTTCCGGTTTAATCTGTGAAAAAAGCGGTAATTTTGCGCCGCTAAGCAAAGGGTTGCTCATATTGACTCCTCAACAATCTGTATCTGTTATAAATAAGGGCTAATGGCCTATTTATCAAGGCGAGAAAACCGATTGTCCCCTTCGAACGCCTTACTTAACCCTATTTCCCCTGAAAAAAAGTGAACTAGTTCGCATTTAGGATTTACGTTTTATTTACCTACACATTGTTGCAATCTTGATCGCAAATCGAATCAATTCGCATTAATGTTTGTATGTGGGCAAGGTATTATCTGCATAACTAACGTACCTCGACCAAAATCAGCAAAAATATGGCAACACACTCAGTGAAACTTATCGCCAGCGTCCTCTGCACATTAGGGATCAACTGCCTTAGTCACAACGCAGTTGCTAATGAGGGCCTAGAACAAGTCGATAGTATTTCAAACACCATATTACCCCGCCAGATAACAGAACCTTTGGCGGTGACGCTGGATTTAGGTTGGGACAGCAAATATGTCTCACAGGGTCGCAATAACTTGCAAAATGGGGGTATTTATTGGCTCAATGCTGCTGTTCAACACGGCAACTTAACCACTTATGCCTTAGTCGGACGCGGTGATAGCCAAGCCTATACAGAGTGGAATATCGGCCTTGAATATGGGTTCAACTTAGCCGAAAACCTAGAGGCCAATTTGGGATATCAGCGCATTGAAGGCTATAGCAATAGCCGCTGCCAAGATAACGAGCTATTTGCAGAACTCGCCTACAGCGCCACAGCTTGGTTGGTACCATCGGTGAGTTATGTCTATTCCACAGAAGCGGCAGGCTACTTTGTTGAAGTGAGTTTGCACAGTTATTGGAATATCACAGACCAGTTCAGCCTCACGCCCTATATCACTCAAGGGTTTGATTTTAAATACCGCACAGAAGAACACGATGGCAGTAATAACCTGCAGTTTGGCCTCGAAGCGAATTATCAACTGACCCCAAGCATGAATATTAGCGGGCACATTAGCCACAGCATTGCCCAGAGTGATATTGAGCAAGAAGCCTCAGCCAATGGCGATATGAGTTCACAGGATCAAACCTATGCAGGCATCCACTTTGCAATAACGTTTTAACGTCGTTTTAGCTCTGTGTTTCTAGCGCTGTATTGCAACCTTCCTCTGTCAATTTATCCCGCGACATTTGGCAAAAACAAAGCTCACTAACTAAACTCAAAATGTCGACGGAGCGACTCACTATTCATATCGATTTTGCCGAGGAACAGGGAATGTTAACGCATCATTTCTATCTTATCCGAACCGCTGTCATTACCTTGCCCCTGCTTTTTATCCAAGTGACAAGCTCGACTAATGCGCAGCAGGTATCTGAGCCTGAACCGAGTCTAGAATCCTTAGCGCAACCGACACAAACCGCGCCTTTGCCCCTAGGCACTTTACTCGACAATGAGGGCAAGCCGATTAATGTGCCTAACCAAGTGCAAAGTGCGTTCGAGTATTCGCCCCCCACTGTTACACCCGCAGAGCCATCCAAAACCACTAAATCAACTAAAGCCACTCAATCGAACAAAGCCGCTAAGAGTAAAAAACTCAGTCGCAAGCAACAGCTCGCCAGTCGTGCACATGTCGCCAATGATCCTAACTGCCGTTGGCTCGATAAACGTATGGATCAGCTAGAGTCCCTACTCGGCGACAAACAAGATAACGCTGCTAAGCATCAAGCCGATGAACTCCGCGCCCGCCAAAAGGAGTGGCAATGTTTGAAATGTGGTGCAGAAGGCCCAGCTCAAAACGATCACTCTAAGTGCCAATATCGCCGCGAAACAGCCACGCGATAACAACTGAATGCAACTTTAGGAGTATTTTTATTAAAAGCAATGCCTTATACGTTAGTGATGCAATAGGCTGGTCTGTTACCGCAAAGCCCCCTACAATGACCTTCTGCTGTAAAGCATCTCATCCTTGAAGTAAGACGGAGAAACTCATGGCTCAACATTTTGACTATATCTGCCTAGGCGCAGGCAGCGGCGGTATCGCCTCAGCAAACCGAGCGGCAATGCGTGGTGCTAAGGTTCTACTCATCGAAGCCAAACACGTGGGTGGCACCTGTGTAAACGTAGGTTGTGTGCCCAAAAAAGTCATGTGGTATGGCGCCCATGTTGCCGAAGCGATGAACCTTTACGCCAAAGATTATGGTTTCGACGTCACTGTTAATAAATTCGATTGGAATACCTTGGTCGAAAACCGCGAAGCCTACATTGGTCGCATTCACGATGCCTATGGCCGTGGTTTTGCCAACAATAAAGTGACGCTGTTAAATGGCTACGGCCGTTTTGTGGATGGCAACACCATCGAAGTGGGCGGCGAACATTACACCGCCGATCACATCCTCATCGCCACTGGCGGCGCACCGACTATTCCGAACATTCCTGGCGCGCAATACGGTATCGATTCCGATGGTTTCTTCGCCCTACGCGAGCAACCTAAGCGCGTTGCCGTTGTTGGCGCGGGTTATATCGCTGTTGAAGTCGCTGGCGTGTTACACGCTCTGGGCAGTGAAACTCACTTATTAGTGCGTAAACATGCGCCGCTTCGTAACTTTGACCCTATATTAGTCGATGCTCTCGTCGATGCGATGGCAACCGAAGGCCCAACATTGCACACCCATAACGTGCCAAAAGCCGTGGTTAAAAATGCCGATGACAGCCTGACATTAAACTTAGAAAACGGTGAAAGCATTACAGTCGATTGCTTGATTTGGGCAATTGGCCGCTCACCTGCAACAGGCAATATCGGCCTAGAAAATACCGAAGTGCAATTAGATAGCAAAGGCTATGTCATCACTGATGAGCAGCAAAATACAACTCACAAAGGGATTTACTGTGTCGGCGACATTATGGCGGGCGGCGTAGAGCTCACCCCTGTTGCGGTTAAAGCGGGCCGTTTGTTGTCCGAGCGTTTATTTAACGGTATGACAGATGCCAAAATGGATTACAGCCTGATCCCAACCGTTGTATTCAGCCATCCACCTATCGGCACTATGGGCTTGACCGAACCAGAAGCCCGTACTCAATACGGCGACGATAACGTCAAAGTGTATACGTCGACATTTACCTCCATGTACACAGCCGTTACGGCCCATCGCCAAGCCTGTAAGATGAAGTTAGTCTGCGCTGGCAAGGACGAAAAAGTCGTCGGTATTCATGGTATTGGTTTTGGTATGGACGAAATCCTTCAAGGTTTTGGCGTCGCCATGAAAATGGGCGCGACTAAAGCCGATTTCGATGCGGTCGTTGCTATCCACCCCACGGGCGCGGAAGAATTTGTTACTATGAGGGGTTAATGTAGAAAACCCACCTACACACGTTTTTTCTGTAGAAAAACCTAGCAAGGCCAGAATTATTTCTGGCCTTTTATCTCATGAAGTTTATTTCGATATCTCACATCAACATGATTGCCTAGAGATGGAAGTTCACTTAAAATTCTTCTGACTGCATATTGTATGAATGATAATGTAGATATTTTCCTATACATACGATATGTGCCAGATTTTATTTATTTTTTCTATATTATGCAACCACATCCATTAACATTCTACTTTATACACCAATTAAAACATGGACTAGCATCATTTGATGTAAAAATATTTATCTGCAGATTAAATTCATATTTAAGAATCGGTTATATGACAATGAAATTCAGGACTTATGATGCATAATACTTATAAAAAAATTCCTCCGATTTTATACGCGCTCATATTTATAATTTTTTTTACATCGTGCTCAAACTTCATTTCAGGCGAAACACCATTACCTTTGCCTTATGAAGAAAGAGAGTTTATTAAATTATCTAAGCTAGTATCAACAATCCCTAACATTACCTATTCAAGCGGTGAGAGAAACATAAAATTCTATGTAGTGGCTTTCGATGGCACGCAAAATAATCAGTACGATTTTGATAAAAATTCAGAACGTGAAACTATTGTGGCCTACTTGTACAATTCCCTCCCAAAAAACTATCAGGGAAATTATTATTTCGGGCCTGGATACAAAGACATTATAGATTCTGTGCTGTGTACTACATGCGTAAGTAAGGCTGAGACAGCAATTAAAGACATAAAAAAGAAGATATCAAATGAATGGGGAGGCATCCCGAATCTTGAAGTTAGAGTTATTGTCTTAGGCTTTAGTAGAGGTGCAGCAATTGGACGACACTTTATGAATTTATTAGATGAGAATTTCCAAACAAGCCTATTAGCATCTATAACGTCTACAGAGCCTTTAGTTAGAACTACCGCAATAATGTTCGATACGGTTCCGACAAGTGTATCAGATAAACTTCAATTATCTATTTCAGAATCTACTGACTACTTTATACATATAATAGCAAAAAATGAAAGAAGAGACTTATTTTATGGTGTAAAAGACTATGATCCAAACTTCATTACACTACCCATTATATATGATGAAACTGAATTTCACACATGTTCAAAAAGTGAAGTAAAGTCATCAAGTAGACTTTTTCAAATCGAACTACCTGGTTCCCACTCAGATATAGGCTCCTCATATAAAAATGGCATTGGCACGCTTTATCGTAATTATGGGTTGTTTATACTCTCCAGTCTTGGATTAATCCATGAAAATCAATTTCAGATCGAAGAGTCATTTTATTCACAAGGATATCATGATTCTCGAGGATATATTGACATAACTAAATCAGCAATTTTTGGAGAGAGACCAATTAGAAAGTATATAAATATATATTCAAAACCACTAATACCAGAAGAGATAGTACTATTGAATGAAAGATTGAACTCTATGTATCTTTCTTCCGCACATAGTTTCATCACTGACACAAAAGAAATACGGCCTATTGTTTTTGATGTATTTAAGAAAAATAATGAATTAACAATCATAGATAATCATAGTGGCATTAAAAGAAGTGACATTAGCTACAGTTATGCAGATGCTTCACATACAATTAAATATCGCTTCAATGATTCAAATAAAGCATCATTAGTAACGATCCATAAAAATATTTGGGAGCAAATTCCAAACAACGAAATGTCAAGAATTGAAATCATTTTGCTAAAGAATGGCAACGTCAACAACCTGTATTTTTACATAAACTGCAAACGTGTACTCGAATATCACTGAGATCTAATGATGATTATTAAATAATCATTAGGTAGATTTCACCCCAAAGAGCCCACTGTAAACGATAAACCTCATTTGCAAGCGCTCAAACTGCCCAAATTGGTACATTACAGGCCTTAGGATCTTGATAGCAGTAGCAGATACTGGATGAACCAACAGTTATTACAAAGTTCATCCCGTGGCTTACTTGATCAAATCAGACGACGTACATATAGGTGGTGAAATCACCACTGAAACGGACCCTATAGAGTTTCTGAATGGCCGAAATCTAGGGTCATTGCCTACTATTTATGACCAAAACTGGGGATATGTTGCACCAGTAAACTACTGGTTCATTCATCTTAAAGCGAACAAACGCCTCGAAAACCTGAGTTCTTATGCAAGAGCGCTTTTGCATTATTGGAATTTTCTTGAATCAGAAAAGTTAACCTGGGACGTCTTCCCCTTAGCAAAAGGTTTAAAGCCTACATATCGATATAGGAATTACAAACTTCTCAAGAGTGTTAAAGCTGGTGAGCTCGCATACTCAACTGCCAACACGTATATGACACATGTCATCCAATTTTATTTATGGGCAGCACATGAACGTTATTACCACATCAGCGAGAAGCACAAACCCTTCGAAATCGAATTTGTAAGAATACAGAGAAGCGACATGCTGGCTCATATGATGCCTAAATTTCTGGTCCAAACTACAGACTTGCGCATCAGAACGCCAAGGGATGCAACCAGTAAGAATATTCGGGGGCTAAAGCCCTTAACTCAAATTTCACTCACTCATTTAGCTCTACATTTACGTAATGTACCTTGCGAATTTAGGCTGATCTGTTTACTCGCAGCTCAATCCGGCTTGCGTATCCAAGAAGCGTCAGGATTGACTTTGGCCGCACTAGAACAATCGGTTCAACGCTCAGGTTCAATAACTCATTTCGAGCTAACAATAGGACCAAGTAATGGTGTACCTACAAAATACAATAAAACTCGAACGATTGAGATAACAAGTCGCCTTTTTTCAGATTTGAAAACTTATGCCATTAGTGAGCGGCGAATGTGCCGACTTGACAAACTTCTTAGCAAAATTGAGTTCCACAAAGGCATCCATGACATAAAAAAGTCCCACTCTGTTCATGTCTCAAAGGAAAAACTCGACGCCCTGACCACAGCCCAGCGATACGAACCCTTATTTATTAGCCAACAAGGTAATCCATACGACCCAAACACAATAGGCTCTCGCTTTGGAGAAGTTCGCCGCTCAATAATTAAGTCAGGAATACAATTTGAGCATAAGTTTCATGATCTTAGATGTAGTTATGCAACTTACCGACTACATAGCCTACTTGAAGCAGGTATTGAGCCTGCGAATGCACTGAGCTTACTGATGGGGTGGATGGGACATAAGAATGAATCCACGACATGGAAGTACTTGCAGTACCTCAAAAGAAAAGAAGCGTTAAAAGAGAAGATATCTGTACTAGACAGCATTATGCACCAGGCATTAGAGGAAGCTAATGAGCAAGACGATGAAATTAATAGCCCCCTGGGTTGAACATCTTTGTATTCCCATACGAAACGGAGCAAACGCACACACACTCTTGGACTTTAATCGATTCAGGTATCGTGGGGTACCTAAAACACATGAAATAAAGCTGGGAAATGTTCAGCTATTAGACCGTGATGATATAGCACAGAAACTGTTTATCACAATTACGGGCAGGGAAGATGCTTCACCAGCAACCAAAGGTAATGTATTCACCGCAGCTAGAAGACACTTTACGTTTTGTGATACGCAAACTCCCCCGCTTCAACCGCTATCGGAAATGGCATATGTTAAAGAGCTAGAATATAAGTCCATTCGTCAGCGACGAGGAGAAATCAAAGATAGTACAGAAAGCAGGCTACGGGCTGATTTATCATCCTTATTCCAGTGGCTAGATCTCCCGGTTCGGAACATTTATCCACAACGGCTACGATCGGGTTACACACAAACAGAGCCAACTCGCGGCTATAGCGATGCAGATCTAAAACAACTGCTTCCGTTGCTAAGAAGTATTTTTAAGCAATTGTACCAGCAATTTATTACCGACCCAGAATTTCATATTCAAGCAAGTTCGAACGTTCACACAATGGTTTTTTCTTGGAAGGGGAAAGATTATTCAGTAGCCGGTGGAGCATCAAAGATTTTTTATGCCGCAACATTCCTTCTAAGTTATTACACGTGGAGTAACAGCACCGTCCTATATAGTTTAAGACGCCCACAAACTAGCACACACGTCATATCAAGTAATTGGTATCAAATGCCAGCATTTAAGCGAAGAGCGTTTAAAACTATCACTGTAGAGCTAGGGGATCATAACACGCTAGAAATTCCTAAGTATGCAACCCAGTTTTTTGACCAATTAATGACTGTCTCAAAACTGGTCGATCCTAAACCTGATGGCTTGCTGTTACCGGCTTACAGCTACCGAAAAAGAAAAGTTCAGATGATGAGTGGGTGCCTGCTCAATGACTTCAAAGCAAATTGGTTAACTAAATATTTCCCGATGACTGATGAACGAGGAGACATATTATGGCCAACACCAAGGAGATTCAGAGCAACGGGTAGTCATTTAACTTTGGCACTAAAAGGCACACTGGAAGCTGCAATTCTTCTGGATAACACACCTAGGACTATTGCCCTCGCATATTCAAGTGGAAACCCTCATGAAAACGATCTGATGAACCGTGATACAAGCCAAACTTTAGAACAGATCGTGCGTGACAGACAAAGTGTGGAGTCAGCGAAACAAAAGGTTAGAGAAGCACAAAAAGTGGAAGTACTTGCCTATGAAGCATACATCCGACGAGCATCTCCTCCCACTCGTAGCGCTCACGGCAGTTATTGCAAAGAGCCGATGGGAGCAATGGCTGAGAAGTTTACATCAAGAGCACGAGCACATGGGCTCATAACTGAAAGTGAAAATCTAGCATGTGCCGATTTAATCAAATGTTGGAGCTGCGAACATCAAGTGCTTGTCGAATCGGTAACTGATTTATGGTGTGCTCTTAGTTTTCGCGAATGCATTGAAGAATCGGCATGCCTGCATATAGATAATGCTCATTATCAGAAAAATTTTGGCGAAGCCTTAGCAAAGATTGACCTCCGCTTAAAACAATTAAGTCCCAAAGTTGTACAGCAAGCTAAAAGAAAATTAGCAGATGAAGGTCGTCATCCCCTGTGGATGGATATAGATAGTGTCAATATTAGCTGAGGACGAAATGAAACCACTATTACATTTGCCAATTGAAGCACCTAGTTCACTCAACCTTTACACCCAAGATGTGGAACGATTAGTCAGAGAGCATAACTGGGACAAATTAAACCAAGTACCTGTATGCATAGATCAACATCAAATATTAAGAGCATACTTCGGCCAAAATCGCTGGGATTGTAGCCCATATGCCTCGGATAAAGGCAGTGATAAAAACCAAAGAGAATTTGATTTCTCTTATTTAGTTGACTCACCTAACTTGCTTCTTGAAGCAAAACTTATAGCCTATGGCTGGTTATACGAACAAGGGCATTGTTTTGGACAAAAATGCAAACTATCCACTTTGACATCTAGGTTTAATATTGGTTTAAAAAGAGCGTTAGTCAGCTTAAAAAATAATGGAGCCAATAGTTTTAGTGAATTAAACAACCATGATATCTGGCAAAAATTTGAAATAGATTTGCAAAATGAGTCATTAAGCAAACGCACCCTTGAACTCGCTTTCACCGCTCTTCAAGCTGTGGAAAGGTTGAATCCGTGGCTACCTTTTCAATTAACATTACCGAGCATCAACTATAGACAGTTGGCAAAAAAGCTTGCAGATCAAGAGAAATTAGAACATAAGCAATCACTTGCTATACCACAAGCATTGGTTAACGTATTGTACGGGCAAGCTGTCAGCTACGTGGAAAAAGCATGGCCACATAGAGAAAAACTCGCCCAACTCGAACGTGATTTACAATCAAACTATGATATTGGCCGTGCAGCCGTAGACTATAAGCTAGCCATCGGTAGATGGAAGTGGCTTTATGATGTGGAAGGCAGGCTTAATAGCAAAAAATACGTTGAGGAAATCAACAAAGCAACTCCTCGTTCTCAATCTGAGATCATCACGCAACATCTTAGGGGAACAGGCTTACTACCCAACCATAATGTTGACGGAAATTGGTTATTTACATGGAGAGCGAATCTTCAAGCCGCTTGTTTTATATGTTGTGGCGCATTCAGCGGAATGAGGGTCAGCGAACTGTTTGAACTCCATGAGGATAGTTTTCGCACTTACACTATCAACGGACAATTATTTCACTCTGTATCAGCGGCAACACATAAGCTTGCAGCTGGTAGAAAAAAAGAAGAGTGGCTCACCAGCCCTATAGTAGAAAAAGCCATATCGCTCGCAATTTCATTGAGCGCATGTGCCCGAGAACAATTGGTAAAACTAGCAGCACATAGTAACGATCCTGGACAAGTAGATAAGCTAATGGAAACATCCAGTAACTTATGGCTTAGCCAAGCACAACGGAAAAACTTGCCAATCCTCATATCTCGCACAAAATGGAACGACAAACTAAAAAACTATGCAAAAAGAGTTGGTGCAATCGTTGATGAAAAAGCATTGTCCGAATGCCGCCAACTCAATCCCAAGAATGGCGGGGCCATAGAAGACAAAGTTAAACTGGGTAAGCCCTGGCCTTTCCTTACACATCAATTTCGACGCACTTTTGCATGTTTTGCCGTCCGCAACGGACTGGGCCACCCTATATCCATTAAGCAACAATTCAAACATATCCATGTTCGCATGAGTGAATGGTATAGCAATGGCGCAATCGAATCCCGCCTACAGGATATAAAGGTAGACAGTGAGCTAATTAACTTGCTCAACGAAGTAAAACTTGAACAAACAACGGCGCACTTTGATAAATGGTTCAATGGTGATGAAAAGCTAACGGGAAGCTTTGGTAAGGCTATTGTCGCCATGCGCGACGACAAACCTGTGATTTATAGCAACTGGGATAGCTTGTATCGATTGGTTAAAGAAAAACGATTAACTTTACATGGCACTCTACATAGCTATTGTAAAAATGGCTATGAATGTGACATGGATGGAGTAATAAATGCCGCATTCTGCGTTGATTGCCGTGGCGGCGGTAGCGTCGTGGATGATAAAAAAGCGTCATGGTGGCAAAAGAAACATCAAGCATTGAGTAGCTATCTGAAGCAGCAATCCGATGTCAGCCATGCAGAGTATGCTCACTGTATTACACAGATTCGAGCTGCCGAGAAAGTGTTGAATGATTTTGGACTGAAATTTGAAAAATATCAGCATCCATTGCAGGTTATCGATTTATGAAAAAGTCAGAAAACACGCTTCTCAAGCTTGAAGCCGCTTTGCAGAGAATCATCGAACGAAAAACCAAACGAATACCCGATCACCGTAAATTATCGGTTCGAGCTGTAGAGGAAGAAGCAGGATTGGGAAATGGCAGTTGCTATTACTATCCAGATTTCAAGCTGAGAGTTCAATCAGAAGTACAAAAACTAAAATGCCTTCCTGACACAGGAGTTCAAGCCGACGTCGAGATTTTGAGAGAAAAGCGCAACCAAGAAAGAAAGATAAAAATTCAGTATCGTGAAAAAGTTGCTGTATTGACCCAAAGATTAACTTCAATGGCCGCAGAACATCATCAACTAAGTCATGCTCTAAGGAATGCACTTTCACGTATTGAAGATCTTGAACTTCAGATAGTTGAACTCAAACAGAGCCAGATTGTGAGAATCAAGTGATTTATACCTAAGCTAGTTTTACTGCTCTTTGCTGGCTAAACTAGCCAAACATACAGAGCTAGAAAAACTTTCACATGTGAAAGTTTTTCAGCTTAACCTCAAAGGCAGAGAAGATGGGTAGAAAACTTGAAGACATCATTGCAGAGCAGCCTCAAGAGGTCGTTTACGCCGCTAAAGAGATAGCGTCAAAGCAGTTGATTCAGCTTCGTCTGATGGAGCTACTAAAGCGTATCGGTGCTGATGCAAGTTTCCAAATTGATAGCTCTACGGTCGATAGCCTACACCAGTTGAAACAAATTGTTGAATCAGGCGGAGGAAAACTCCACCTTCATGTTGACTTACCAGACGGTTCTCATCACGGTTTTAGTCTATGACTCTTGCACTTACACATGTGGAAATTATCAAGGGTGAGCCAAACCATTTGCAAAATTAGCTAACAGTGCTACAAGAGGCTAAAAAGGAAACCTAACTAGAAGGTTAAAACTAGCTGGTTTCGGTGTAACAAAGCTATAAATCGCCCTTTCAAAAGCTTAAATGAAGAGGAACTCAATGGAATACCTAACCGCTGCAATACTTTCAGGCCTCATCTACGATGGAGTTAAAAATGGAGCAACCATAGGTTATGAGTTGCTAAAGTCTAAACTACAAGGTTGGATTGTTGATGAAAACCAAATAAATAGAATTGTGGAACAACTTAAAGAAGCTGGTGTTAATGAAGATTTAGCACCTCATGCTATAGAGCGGAGAATCAGTGAACATCAGCCACTAACTGATCTGTTGAAACAAATACCAATTTTCGTTAACAGCCCTCATATTAGTCAAATTTCAAATGTTGGGCACAACATTAACACCAATGATAATGCTCAAATTCATGTTGGTGATATAGTAGTAAATAAAGGGAATGAGTAAAAATTATGACCAATAGTTCCATCACACAAGGTACTGGTATTGGACACAATATTATCGCTGGTGATAACTCAGGTATAACTATTGGGGATATTATTATCACCAGTCTTTCTTCAAGTGATTTGGTTGCATGTGCAAAGCAATTCCTTCATGCCATAACCCATAGAGATTGGAAAACCGCAAACACGTATTTGACAAGCCTTAATTCCGTGGGCTCCATTGATGCAGAATGCAAGAGTTTACTTGAGATACTTCAGTATAAATTGCTTATCACCCAAGGAAAAGATGCTAATATCAAACAACAACTGTTTATTGAACTACTACGTAGTCCTAGGTCAAATTTCATAATAAAGGATATTGTAGAGTCGATTTATATTCACTACTTATCACTTTCATCAAATAGCGATGCTAGAAATAGATATTATAACTCTCAACACAAAGGCAGCTTTGCAGCAGAAGTTTTCTACGAAAAAATTGCTAGCAAGGAAGAGCTCGTTCAACTTTCATCTCAGAGCATATCAGACTTATTCGAGCATGAATTATGCTCGTTGGTTAGATGTGCAATAAGATGTGAAGACTTCCAACTTGCAATTAACTTTTCAAAAGAGTTAATAAATAGATACCCAAACAGTAACAGTGGAATTCTTTTATATCTTTCTAAATCTTACCAAATCCATAAGTTAGTCAATGGTAATCATTTCTGGCTAATTGACAGTAAATTAATGAAAGAACTAGAAGAGCAAATTATAAAAACTTTAGAGTTAGCAAAAAGTTCTGATGATTTCCGCGTAGTGCACACTGCTGCGATCTTGCTAGCCTCAACACAGTTCCAAGCCTCTGACTTAATAGATTTTTGTTCAAAAAACATTGAAGAAGCTAAAAAAATAATTCCAAACATATCCAGCGTACTACCAAGTACAGATAAATATACAAACAGCTCTATCTCTCCTCGTTTAATACTTAAGCAAGAAGACTTAAAGATAACCGAGGAGGATTTCTCCCAGATTTCTTATGCCGTGGAAAAAGGGGATATCACAAATCGCGAGATAGAGCGATGGTTAGATAATGGAGGAGATGTAATAATACCTGATAAAAAAACAAGAGAGTTCACTTACTTATCTCTCCATGCTATTGCCTGTGATCCTGAAAATACACCGCAAAAAATAGCATTATCGGAAAAAATTGAACATTTCTTAGAAAAAAATTCTGAAAATTTAATTAGTTTTAATGTGTTTGCAATACACCAGTTATGTCAAAATTTGCGGCGAGCAGGACTGCCACTATTTGCCGCTAAACTGATAGAACCTTTATTACCCGCTTCTCCTTGGTGCTCTCCTGTATTAGGTGTATATGCAGAAGCATTACTAGATTCAGACCAGCTTGAAAAATTAGATGACCTGTTAGAAAAAATAGAAGGTGTCAAAGAAAACTACAGATTCATGGCAATTAAGATTGAAAGAGCCATATCATCAGAAAACTTTCCCAAAGCAATTCAACTCACAGAACATGCTTTAGCTAAATATCCAAATTCATGTTACTACTGGAGAGTTCTACTTCGATCTTTGCATCTATCAAACGTGTCACCAGAAGAATTAGCGATTACCATATCAAAAATACCTAAAAACATCATTGAAACATACAGTTATGAAGGGCTTGTACTTCTTCATTTAATTGCGAAAACTGATTTGCCGTTAGCTGAATCAGTCATATTAGAGTGGTTTATTGATGAACCTGTTGGAATGGCTATCAATGTTACCAACCTTCACTTTAATAACCTACACCTCAGTGAATATCCTGTTGATATTAAGTATCCTTCAGAACGATGTTCCATTGCCGTTGTATATCACTCAGGGAATCGTACTGTTACAAAACTATTAGTTGATGGTTGTGGACATAGTGAATATCTATTGGACACTGATACTCCTTTGGGTAAAAGTCTCAAGGATGCTGATGTAGGTGATAAAATTGAGTTAGGAATGACGACCTATCAAGTAATTGAGAGGCTACCGCCTATCGTGGGCGCTTTTCGGATATCGGTTAACATCCGTAACGACATAAATCCTGGTTCTGATTGTTTTTACCAACTTTGGTTTGAAGAGGACAATGTTGAAGATCTCTTAAATCAAATAGGCGCCATATCTCAAAAAAAACAAATAATTGATGCCGAAATTGATGGGCAGACTATCCCTCTCCTAATGCGATTACACGAAACTCATCAAAACGATTTGATTCGAGGTTCATTTCTTTATCTTATTGATAAAAATAGCAATTCAAATTTAAGTTTATATTCTGATGGAGAGATCATTAAAGAGTCAGTTGTCCTTGATGTACTTTCTCTCGCTTATTTATCTCTCACAGGTTTTTGCCATGGCCTGATTCGTACAGGAATCAAACTTTATATCACTAGAGAAACAAAGGAAATTGTTTCTGATTGGTTAGAACAGACTGGTCGTGCTGATTATTTATCCATTTCTAAATCTGAACAAGGCTTCCTAAAAACGACCGCTGATGATATTGCTAAAGATGCTTCTTTTAACAATCTGCAATTGTTGTATGGTAAGTGCGAGTTAATATCATCTCAAAGTATCGATATGCCGGAGATGATAACTAAGGTGCGAGATACTCTCGATATTTCTCACTACAGCTCCCTCAAGGCATCAATGTCTCACTCTATACCTTTCCTCTGTTTAGATTCAATGTTTTGCTCTTTGTATCGCCAGTTAGATATACCATTAGCTAACGTAAGCCAGTTCATGAATGACGCCAGTACAGCTACAAAGACGGCTGAAAGTAGGCACGCAGAATGTCATATCCAATATGGTTTAACTGTCCCGATAATGCACCGAGATGTAGTTGAACTATGTAGCCAGAAAGAGAAAGGCCAATATCTTGCAGCGAAAATACTTAAAATGTATCCGAATAACTACCCATCTACAGATACAGCCCTTCAAGTTTTAACGGAATGTTGTTTGAAATCAATATGCTCAGCATATATTGAACTCAAAGGTCAGCGAAGCTTCTTCGAGTGGAGATATACTGAACATGTTGTGTATGCTTGCAGCGAATCTTCAATGCTCTGTCTCGAAGGCTATACCTGTGAACAGAGGCTTGCGAGATTAATATCGGAAGTTTTCAAAGTATTAGGTTCGGCGAGTAATATTACAAACTTTGCTCTCATTCTATTTCGTCAATTTGTCCAAGGACACTTTCTAGATTCACACCAGATAGATGTTGAGTTAAGAAAATTACTTGCGATTGAAGACTCAAAAGAAATATGAATCTAAATGGCTATGCTTAGTGAAAGTACACTTTGAGCACCAGATTAGTTCCATATTTTAGATGGCTGTAGGGAGATAGGGAGGTTCATAATTATGAACCGTATTCAGTTTTTTATGGAATTAGCAGCATCTTCATAAACTCTGGAAACCGTTCATCTTGAGCCTGTCTAAATCGTTTTTTTTAGAGAAATTCTGGAAAACCTATGTTTGTTAGGTAAACCCATTTAGCATCTGTGTTTCCAGATTTCCTACAGTGGGCATGTGTGGAAGTATCGAACTACCATGAGGTAGAAGCGATTTTCGCTTTGATTTCATCATATTTAGGGCCAGCTTATGCTGGCCCTAATTGATCACAGATAGTATAAAACCATTAACTCTCACGCGACTTTCCTATAATCTCGACTGAGTACTTTGCATTTTAAACACTTAGCGCTGTTATCGCTGCGCCACTGTTATCGGGATGAATAGCGTAATGCTTAAAGAACTCGCGTTCGATGGTTTGTTATTTAGTCCATTAATTATCTTTATCCCCTTAGCTTTTCTGCTTTCCTGCATCACTCGCGGGGTACTCTATCAAACTGGGCTCTATCACAAGCTGTGGCGCGCAGCTTGGTTCGAAGTTGGGCTGTTTATCTGCTATCTGGCTTTGGTCATTTACTTGCTTGGGAGTTGATTGTTCATGGGAAAAATCTTTCGTATCAGCCTCACCCTTATTGTGGTCGCGATTGCAGGTATCGCCGGACATTGGATATGGTCGCACTACCTTTATTCTCCTTGGACCCGCGACGGCCGAGTTCGCGCCGAAATCATTACCATAGCGCCAGATGTATCCGGTTGGGTAAACCAACTGAATGTAAAAGACAATCAAGTCGTTAATAAAGGTGATGTATTGTTCACAGTGGACGATACCCGCTACAAAGCCACGATTGCCGAATTGAATGCCAAAGCGGAAAGCCAAAAATTGGCATGGGAACTGGCAAAACATAAATACAAACGCCGTATCGGTTTGACCAATGCCAACTTAGTCAGCAAAGAAACCTTCGACGAAGCCTTTATCAATACCGAACTGGCAAGAACCAGTTATGAACTCGCACAGGCACAATTGAATACCGCCAAAATTGACTTAGCGCGGACGCAAATTCACGCTCCCGAAAATGGCACCCTGATCAATTTAAGCCTGCGTAATGGCAACTATGTCAGCAAAGGCAACTCAGTATTTTCGCTCGTTAAACAAGACTCTCTCTATATCACAGGGTATTTTGAAGAAACCAAAATCCCCTTGGTTCACATAGGTCAAAACGCCGATGTCAGCCTGATGAGTGGTGGCCATGTCTTGCATGGCAAAGTGGTCAGCATAGGTAAGGCGATTGCCAATACCAATGTCACCACTAATGGGCAGTTATTGCCGCAAATCGGCCAAACCTTTAATTGGGTGAGGTTGTCACAGCGTATTCCGGTCGATATCCAGCTAGACAGCATTCCTAAGGACATAGAGCTGAGTGTCGGCATGACAGTTTCCATCCAGCTACAGACTGACAAATAGTCATTATGACGCTGTTACTTAAGAGTTTATTTTTTCCTGACCGACGAACCCTCATTTTCGCGATTAAAGGCGTGATTTCGATGGCGCTCGCCTTATATGTGGCCATGTTTTTAAATTTAGAACGGCCATATTGGGCGCTGGTGTCGGCGGTATTTTTGCAAATTCGCCCCGAAAGTGGCCTCGTGATCGAAAAGGGCTTATGCCAAATTGGCGGCACCTTAGTCGGCGCACTCGCGGGGATTGCCATACTCAACGGGTTTACGCCCTATCCCGAACTCGCCTTAGGATTACTCGCCTGCTGGATAGGGTTAAATTCTGGGTTGTCGGCCATGGTGCGCCAGCAAAACTTTGTCTATGCCTTTGCTATGGCGGGCATGACAGCCTGCTTGATAGTGCTCATTGTGATGGCGAGCCCAGGCACAGCCGATAGTGCAAAAATATTCGATGTGGCGCAGGCGAGGATCAGCGAAATTATCGTCGGCGCAATTTGTGCCGTCTTGGTCAGTTCGCTACTTTGGCCGACTAAGGTAAAACATGGTCTGCAACTGCATGCTAAAAACACAATTAATCAAACGCTTAACTATCTTGCATTAGAACTCGATTTACAGGGCGTACATGCGAGCCGCCATGAACATATCGACACTATTATGGAATCAGTATCGGCGCTGAGTGACGACTCCAGCGCGGTGATTTATGAAGGTCCAGAAGGACGCGGACAAAGCCATGCGGCAAACTTTCTCTGCAATAAAACCCTTTCGCTGTTGGCGGCAATCCAAATATTTGGCCGACTACAACGTAATCATTCCCATCTAGTCAGCGAACCGCTCGCGAAAACCTTAGCCAATATGCGCAGCAGTTTTACCCTGATGGCGCAATCCACTGATGACCAAGAATGCTACAAAATGGCGCGTACCCTAAGGTATCAACTCCAGCAAAACCTGATGCAATACCGCGACCGAAGCCCATTAGAGACTCGCTTACTCAAAGTTGCGATGGAATTAAGCGCCGATCTGATCATGGTGCTCAAAAGTTATAACGTGCTGACAAGCAATTCTGCGGTACAACTCAACGCGCCGCCAATGGAATTTCACCGAGATCCACTGATAGGGTTTACGACCGGTCTACGCAGCATGGCGGTATTTGTCATTGGTGCTTCGCTGTGGATCGGCACAGGGTCGAGCGCGGTACTCATGATGATCCTGATGCCTGTGGTCTTTTCCATCATGATGGCGCGCCAGCCACTGCCGATGCTAACCACGATTTTGCGCCGTATTCTTGTTGGTATCACTATCGCTGTGCCCCTCACAGTGTTTTACGCTTTACCTTTGCTGGCAGAGAGTAGCGGCGATTTCGAAATCCTCATTTTAGTGCTCGCAGGCCCCTTTTTTATTGGGCTACTCGCCTTAGCGAATCGACCGACCTTGCCCTATGGTCTCGGGATTTGCGTGCCGTTTGCGGTATTAGTACAGCCCAGTAACACCATTTCATTTGCGATAGAAAACACTGTCAGCAATGCCTTAGCGATTTTTGTTGGCGTTACTGTGCTGTATTGGTTGTTTAAATTGATTACCGAACCTAGCCAGCGGTTGATGCAATATCGTCTGCTGCAATCTATCCAAAAAGATCTAGTGCATATCGCGCAACATGATGATCCTGAGCCTTGGTTTAACGCCCGCATGGGCGATCGACTGCTGCGGATAGCCAGTTACGAAAAAGGCTCGGGCAAGAGTTCGAGGGTATTTACCGATCTGGTGTTCACTGCACTGAATCTAGGCCATGTGTCGATTCGAATGCGGCGCATGTTGCAGGGGATTTCAGATACGCACTCGGACTTAGAAAATGCACTCAACCTCTGGCAACACAATTTAGGTCAGGCATTTATCGCCTGCGCCCACGGCCAAGTCGCAGAAGAGTTTAACACCAGCAGCGAAGCCTTATTACAAGCGCTGGCGCAATGCCCGTTACCCCACGAACAATTCACTCTGATTACTGGGATGTTTGAACGCATCACATTAACCTTCGAACGCACTGCCCACAGTATCGCCGAGCAGAAAAACACCGCTGAAAAATAGTCAGTTCTCAAACTATTTTCCGCCGAAAAAGCCACCCTCGTGCCGCAGCCAAAACCATTTAAATCCAATAGAAGCTTGATATTTGGCCGATAAAATGCCTTAATATAATTAGATCACTAACTATATTGGTGATATAAATTCAATTATCAACCAAGGAGCAATTATGTCTACGGAGAACCCACCAGAGGAAAATCTTATCTCGCAAGTAGCAAGCTTTACCCGATTACACGCCAAGGAAACCATGCAGTTTATGTGTTTATGCGCAATATTAAGCACCTATCTCTTTGTCATTTTGAAACCGAGTATTATTCAAAATAACAAAGCGTTAGGAGACAAATAACCCATGAATTACCTGGCTTACGTTTCCTTAGCAATTTACTTTATCGCCATGCTTGCTATTGGCTTATTCGCCTATAAAAAATCCACCAGCGATGTATCCGGCTATATTTTGGGCGGCCGCAAGGTGAGCCCACAGGTCACCGCACTCTCAGCGGGTGCATCTGACATGAGTGGCTGGATGCTAATGGGTCTTCCCGGCGCAATGTTTTTGGTTGGTTTCGAAACCATTTACATCGCACTTGGACTATTAATTGGTGCTCTAATTAATTACTTGGTCGTTGCACCCAAATTAAGGGTCTATACCGAAGTCGCGGATAACGCCCTTACTATCCCGGAGTTTTTTGCTAAACGCTTCGGCAATGCCAACAGTAGTATCCGAATTATCTCGGCCGTGATCATTGTGATCTTCTTTACCTTGTATACCTCAGCGGGTTTAGTGGCTGGCGGTAAGTTATTTGAGTCAGCATTTGGCCTAAACTACGACATAGGTTTAGTCGTCACCCTCGGCGTAGTGGTTTCTTATACCTTGTTGGGCGGATTCTTAGCAGTGAGCCTCACTGACTTTGTCCAAGGCTGTATCATGTTTGTCGCTTTAATCTTAGTGCCTGTGGTGGCATATCAAGAGTTTACCAGCGCTGACACTATGCTGAACTTTGCGTATCAATCGATTCCACACTTCACCGATGCCATGCAAAACGTCACTATGTTAGGGCTTATCTCAAGCTTATCTTGGGGACTCGGTTACTTTGGCCAACCGCATATTATTGTGCGCTTTATGGCAATTCGTTCAGTCGCTGACATTAAAACCGCCAGACACATAGGTATGGGCTGGATGACAGTGACCATTGTGGGTGCACTGGCAACAGGTCTTGTCGGTATCGCTTACGCCAATAAATTTGGCATGAAGCTGACCGATCCTGAAACCATCTTTATCGTGTTTTCTGAGTTGTTGTTCCATCCAATCATTAGTGGCTTCTTATTAGCCGCAATTCTGGCCGCGATCATGAGCACCATTTCATCGCAACTATTAGTGTCATCAAGCTCGCTAACGGAAGATATCTATCGCGTGATGTCGAAAAAAGAATCTAGCGAAAAAGACATGGTGAAAATGGGACGTTTTGGCGTAGCAGGCGTGGCAATTGTCGCAAGTCTACTGGCGCTTGACCGCTCTAGCAGTGTGCTATCATTGGTGAGTAATGCATGGGCAGGATTCGGTGCCGCCTTCGGTCCGTTAGTCTTGTTTAGCTTGTATAAAGCTAACCTAACCCACAAAGCCGCGATTGCCGGCATAGTGTCAGGCGCAGCCACAGTGCTGTTTTGGATTTATGCACCAGTACTTGCTGACGGTAAAGCTTTAACCACAGTGGTGTATGAGATGATCCCCGGCTTTGCCGTGAGCAGTGTGGTGATTTGGATAGTCTCGTTACTCGATACTGATCCCTGTGCCAAAACCACTAAATTATTCCATAAGGCTGGCCGTGTTTTAGCCGAAGACAGATGAGGCGCGCAGGTATGACTGACTTACCCTGGAAACGCATTGTCGTTAAGGTAGGTAGTGCCCTGATTGCACCCCACAAACAAGGTTGCAGCAGCCACTACTTACTCGGCATTGCCCAATTTATTACTTATTGTCGTGCCCAAGGGATCCAAGTTGTCTTGGTCTCTTCGGGCTCAGTCGCCGCGGGATGGCATCACTTTGGCGAGGTTGATAAACCTAGCGTCACAGTGAAGAAAGCCATGGCTGCAGCGGGCCAAGCCGATATGATGGCCACATGGAACAAGTTATTTGATTTCCCAACCGCACAGCTACTGTTAACCCACGGTGATTTACGCAATCGAGATCGTTACATCAGTATTAAAGACACGATTTTCAGCCTACTCGAACATGGGCTATTGCCTATCATCAACGAGAACGATGCCGTGACCGCCGACAAGCTCAAAGTTGGCGATAACGATAATCTCTCAGCCATGGTCGCCGCGGCGGCCGATGCCGATACGCTGATTATCTGTTCGGATGTGAATGGGCTTTACACACAAAACCCCCATGAATATCCCGATGCACAGCTTATCAAGCAGGTGACCGAGATTAATGCCGAGATCTACGCCATGGCAGGCGGCGCCAGCAGTGCCGTCGGTACGGGGGGAATGCGAACTAAGATACAAGCCGCCAAGAAGGCGATTTCCCACGGGATCGAAACCTTTATTATCAATGGTTTTGATGCCGACTCATTCAACCAATTGTTGAAGGGCCAAAACCCAGGAACCTTATTTACCCCCGATGAGAAGCCAATGCAGGATCACTTGCACTGGATGACACATACCTCGCAGGCTCAAGGCGAAGTCATTGTTGAAAATGACTTTAATATCGCCCTTGATATCCATAGCGAGCAATTGACCAGTGACGATGTCGTTGCCATCAATGGGGACTTTTCTGTCGGTGACACCATTTTAGTACGCAAAGACGATGGCACTAAATTGGCCAAGGCCAAATCCAATTACAGCAGTTGTTTACTTAGCTTTATTACGGACCAAGACGATCGCGAGTTTGCCAGTGAATTTCAGCAAAAGACTGGACCGATTATTTCCGAGAAAAACATCGCCATTCTCGAATAAGCATCAGCCGAATAAAACTAAGCGAGTAAACATCTAAGCGGAGTAAATATGACTTTAATCAAAAACTTATCTCAAGAAGCTGCCAAAGCGGCTCTGATCCTCGCCCAAGTTGACGAACAGCTTAAAAATACTGTACTCCTCGATATGGCACGCTCATTACGCGAAAAGTCCTATGAAATCCAAAGCGCAAATTTAATCGACTTACACAGAGCGACCGCCGATAACGTCGGCCCTGCCATGCTCGACCGATTAACGCTAACGCCAGAGCGTATCGAAGCTATGGCGGTAGGCATTGAAACCATCGCCGCCTTGCCCGATCCGATTGGCAACGAACGTTATATAGGTCAACGACCTAATGGTTTATCCATCAGTAAGATGCGCGTTCCCTTAGGCGTGGTTTGTATGATTTATGAAGCGCGTCCCAATGTCACCGCCGATGCGGGTGCCCTGTGTTTTAAATCCGGCAATGCCGTGATCCTGCGCGGTGGTAAAGAGGCGCTGCACAGCAGTAAAATTATCGCCACTATTTTGCAAAGCGTATTGAAACAATACGGCTTGCCCGAGGCGTTAATCACAGTGGTGCCAGACCCAGATCGCGCCCTCATGCTAGAACTGCTGCAGCAACGAGATTATATCGATGTGATCATTCCCCGCGGCGGCGAAGGCTTGATAAACTTTGTGACTGACAACAGTAAAATCCCAGTGATCCAGCATTTTAAAGGCGTGTGTCATTTATACGTCGATAAAGATGCCGATCTGGATATTGCTATGGACTTACTGCTCAACGGTAAAACCCAGCGCACTGGCGTATGTAATGCCCTCGAAGCCCTATTAGTACACCAAGAAATTGCCTCGCAATTCCTGCCTAAAGTAGCCAAAGCGCTGGCCGAGCATAAGGTTAAAATCAATGCTTGTACTCAAGCCGGTGGTTATTTTGAAAACTGTACTTACATGGAAGAAGACGATTTCGGCCAAGAGTATTTAGATCTCGAAATTGCCATTCGCCAAGTCGATCACTTTGACCATGCTATCCAACATATTGCCCGTTTTGGTAGCCAGCACACCGAAGTGATTTGCACCGAAAACGAAGTCACTGCCGCACACTTCCAACGTGCGGTCGATGCTTCTGTGGTAATGGTCAATGCCTCTTCGCGCTTCTCCGACGGCAGCGAACTCGGCCTTGGAGCAGAAATCGGCATCGCGACATCTAAGCTACATGCCTATGGCCCAATGGGACTCGAATCCTTGACCGCTGAGAAGTATTTAGTCTCAGGCACAGGCCAAGTGCGGGCATAAACCTAAGGTGTAAATCACACTTTTAGGCTTAACAAGTCCGCTGGATTTCGATTCAATTGTAAAGATTAAAGGCCACAGTCAGTAACGACTGTGGCCTTTTTGTTGGCTAAATTGACTCAAACCACAACAGCCTGAGTTCCCAGTCAATGCCCTGAAACCGAGTTATAGTAAGGCATGCGCTAAAAGTGCAGATCCCACTGCGACGGCTTATCACAGCTCGCTGACAAGCTATTCGCCAATAAGTTACAACCCAGCTTAAACAATTTACACATTGAGCATATTGCATTTATTTTCAACAAACCTATCATGCGATCGATTCTCATTTGCACCTAAACACTTTATTTGCACTCAGGATCACCAATCATTATTTAATCTGAAATCGCCTGAAAGGATTGAAATACCATGCCTCCCCTATCTGTTTTAACGTCTTGGCGCTCGCCATTGATCCCTGTACTTCTCAGCACACTTACTCTGACGGTTCAAGCCAATACTGATCCTAAGCAAGATGAGAAAAAAGATACAGAACAGATAGAAAGATTGAACGTGGTAGGAACATACACCCGCGCGGCAATGAATAGCGCCACGGGTTTGTCTATGTCACTCAAAGAAACCCCACAAAGCGTCACTTTGATTACCGAAGAGATGATCAGTGACAAAGGTTTGGTCACTATGGAGTCAGTGTTAAATCACACTCCTGGCGTCACTATGGTGGGCGATGCCTCTGAAAATAGTCAGATATTCGTGCGCGGTTATGCACTCGACAGTGGGGTCCAAATTGACGGCTTAATCACGACCTCTTCATCCCATGTTTACAGCGGCTCAATTGATCAAGGTTTAGACCCTGTGATTGCCGAACGGGTTGAAGTATTAAAAGGTGCGGCAGGGATTTTAAGCGGTTTAGGTGAACCTTCTGCCACGGTTAATTTTATTCGTAAACGTCCAACGGATGACACCCGTGCCACGGCAAGTGCAAGTTATGGCTCATGGAATACCTATAGACTTGAGGCCGATGTTTCTGGCTGGCTAACGGATTCTGGCAATGTGAAAGGTCGATTCGTGAGTGCGGTGAAGAAAGGCGATTCTTTTATCGATCGCTATCAGCGCGATACCACAGTGCTCTATGGCGTAGTTGAAACGAGTCTCGGCACAGATACTAGCTTGTCGCTGTTTGCGGACTATCAAAAATCACAAACCGACGGTGTGTATAACTGGAACTCTAATCCCGCATTTTATACCGATGGCACAGCTGTCGATTTTGGCCGCAACTACTCTAGCTCACAGGACTGGACCCATTGGGACGTGACCCAAAAGAGTCTCATGGCCGAATTTAAACATAGATTCGATAACGACTGGTCACTCGTCAGTGCCTATCGTATCGCTAACGCCACCATAGACGCATTGGCCTTTTACCCAGGCGATTATATCGTCAAATCAACCGGCGAATTTGTTGGCCCTTGGGGCGATACTTATGCCGCCCAGCATGATCGCGAGTCAGATACCAACAGTTTCAACCTGTATGCAACGGGTAACTTCGACTTACTCGGCCGTGAACATAGCGCTGTGATCGGTTTTAACTACGGTGACAACGAGTTCGATAACATCAACACTGAATCTGGACGCCAACGTCGCTATAACGTCGCGGATCAGGGCAATTACCCCAAGCCTAATATTCCTAATTCACCCACCAATGGCCAAACCAATGAACAAAGCCAATCGGGTGTTTACGGCACGGTCCGTGTCAATGTGTTGGATTCACTGAAATTAATGGTCGGCGGACGCGTAAGTAACTGGTCCTATGAAAAGCATGATCTCGTGGGTAACAGCACAGATGCGACCATGGAAAAAACCGGTATTTTCATCCCCTACTACGGCCTAGTCTACGATGTGACCGAGCAGATCTCTGTCTACGCTAGCCGTACTGAAATCTTCAAACCTGGCACCTATTTTGGTGAAGATGGCCAACTGCTCGAACCTGCAGAAGGCACAAACGTCGAAGGCGGCGTCAAGGTCGCGCTGTTCGATGACACGCTAAACATGTCAGCCGCCATCTACGAAACCAATAAAGACAACGAACCCGAATATGCAGGGAAAGGTCAGCTACCTTCCGGTGACTCTATCTACGAAAGTGTGGATGGAATTACCACCAAAGGCTATGAGTTAGAAATTGCCGGACGTCTTACCGACTTATGGGATATCAGCGGTGGTTATACCCACAACAATGCAGAAGATAAAGATGGCCTACGTCGTCAAACTTATCTGCCCGAAGATATCTTCAAACTCACCACTAAATATAACTTTGAAGATATTCTACCGGGCATTACTGCAGGTGCGAGCTGGCGCTGGCAGAGCAGCACCTTCTATCAAGGCACTATTTGGGGTGTCGATGGCGCGCCGAATGTGGCTTACCGCCAAACACAATCCGCCTACTCACTCGTTGACTTAATGTTTGGCTACCAAATCACACCTTCTATTTCTATGCAATTGAACATTAACAATATTTTCGACAAGAACTACAACCGTTCACTCTGGGGTTACGCCGACTTTGGCGAGCCACGTAATGCCACACTGTCACTACGTTGGACGCTCTAAAACATAGCCATAACCCGAAATAACATTAAGGATGATCAAATGAAACAAGCACTTGTAATACTCACTTTACTCGGCGGTATCGCTTTTTCGGCTCAAGCACATGAAGTATGGCTTGAGCGTAATAACGATGGTTCAGTTAAAGTGCAATTTGGCGAACCGGGTTCAGAGCAAGCTTCGGCAGAAGAGTTAGCATCGTTAAGCGCGGCGCGTATTTTCGCCGCCAATGCCAAGACACCGTTAACCGCCACAGCGCAGGCCGATCATCTACTGGTCAAAACCCAAGATAGCAAGAGTGACATCAGTTTCTATGCCGATACCGCGTGGCAACCATGGAAAACTGAGACCGGATTGCAGGCTGCAATACTCTATGCCCGCACGGGACAAGAACACACAAAAGCGCTGCAAGATTTTGAATTTACGCCAGTAAAGTCAGGCGCTCCCGAGTTTGTACTTAGCTATAAAGGCGCACCACTGGTGAATCATCCAGTACAAGTTTATCGCCCCGGTTTTTGGAGTAAATCTTTCACCACCGATGCCCAAGGTAAATTCGCCCTCGATACCCCAGATGCAGGCCGCTATTTGCTCGTCAGTAATCACACCACAGAAGGTAAACAAACACTCGCAGGCAACGAGGTTGATAGCGTTTTACACATCACCACCACGAGTTTTATCACTCAGTAATAATCTTATAGTGAGATGGAGTTAACGTGCGTTATTTAATGATAGGTTTATACATGCTGTGTTCTGCAGTCCACGCAAGCACAGCACCTGTAACAGTCGCCTTGCCCCAAACAGGCAGTACCAATGAACTTTTGCCACTCAGTGGCTCCATTAAATCCGCACGGGTAGCCCGCTTATCTGCACGTACCGATGGCCTAGTCGCCAAAGTGCTGGTCGATGCGGGCTCTAACGTTACCGCTGGCCAGCCTCTACTCGCACTCGATGACACCTTAGCCGTACATCAATTAGCACAGCGTCAGGCCGATGTAATGGCCGCTAAGACCATGCTGCTAGAAAAGCAGCGACTCCTCACCGAAGCGCAAACACTCAGTTCTCAGCAATTATTCCCCGAAACTGAGCGCGCGATTCGCCAAGCGGCGTTAACCGAAGCCGAAGCTAATCTGCAGAGTTTAACGGCGGCATTAGCACACCAAAAAGAGGTGGTCGCCCGCCACCAACTGATCGCGCCGTTTGCGGGAGTGATTTCAAGCAAACAAACTGAAACTGGTGAATGGGTCAATGTCGGCACTGAAATCTTCACCTTAGTATCCCAAGAACAGCTCTGGCTCGATATTCAAGTCCCACAGGAAATGTTCCAAAACATAGCCACTGCAACTCAAGTCGATATTGCCGCAGATATGCTGCCTGAACAGCAGTTTATCGGCCATGTGAATGCACTCGTCCCCGTGAGCGACCACAATGCTCGCAGCTTCTTGGTGCGCTTAACCATTCCTGATGCGAGTGGACTTTTGATGCCCGGCACATCGGCCACTGCGACCTTCCACTTACAGCGGGCGCAACACAGTGTTGTAGTGCCGCAAGATGCGCTAGTCCGTCACCCGGACGGCCAGTTCAGTGTCTTTACCGTGCAAAACAACATAGCCCAAAGGCATACCGTTCAAGTGGGCCATACGAGCGCCATCGGGATTGAAATCCTTAGCCCATTACCCAAAGACGCGCCCGTGGTGATCCGCGGTAACGAGAGCCTACAAGACCAACAGTCAGTCTCTGTACTCAACTCTGCTGTAGGAGGTTAGTTGGATGCTGAAGTTTGGAATTAAACATGGTACCTTACTGTCTGTCATCGTCTTGATATTTTGCGTATTGGGCACGGCTGCCGCACTGCGTATCCCAATCCAAATGATCCCCGACTTAGATGTGCGCACCATCAGCGTGGCCACAGGTTGGCCGGGGGCTACGCCGCAAGACGTCGAGAAAGAAATTCTGCTTGAGCAGGAACGCTACCTGCGCACTCTGCCCAACTTACAACGCATGACATCTTGGGCTGATACGGGTTCGGCATGGATAGAACTCGAATTCCCCCAGAGCACTGAGATCAGCGACGCGCTTATTCGTGTTAGCAATGCGCTCAGCCAAGTATCGTCCTACCCTGAAAACGTCGATCAACCACGGCTTTACAGCAGTTCATATTCAGACAACGCTTTCATGTATTTCCGCCTCGTGCCTGTCGCGGGGAACCCGCTGAATCTAGACATAGACATGATGCGCGATTTCGCTAACGACTTTATTCGCCCACAAATGGAGCGCGTCAAAGGCGTTTCCTCTGTCACTATTCAAGGCGGCGCTGAACGGCAAATTCAAATACGGCTCGATCCCGCCAAACTCGCCCAACGCGGCATCAGCATTATGGACGTGCGCCAAGCCATTCGAGATCGCAACAAGGACACTTCTGCGGGCGATATCGACAGTGGTAAAAAACGTTATTTACTGCGGGTAATTGGCCGTTTTGAGGATTTAAATCAACTTAAGCAACTGATTTTAAAACGCCAAGGTAATACGAATATTCTGCTGCAAGACGTTGCCGAGATAAAACTCGACCACGCCGAGATCCGAGAACTGTCCTTTGCCGAACAAGAACGCACCCTCAGCTTAGCGGTCAAACGGGATGTCGGTTCTAACGTTATCGCCATCAAAGATGCCATGATGCCCGTGATTGCGCAGATCAATCAAAATCAACTCGCCCAGCACGCCATGCAGTTAGAGTTATTCAGTGATGATGTGCGCTATGTGCAAGATTCAGTTGAAAATGTGTGGGTGAATTTAGGTCTAGGTGCCTTACTGGCAACCTTGGTCATGTACCTCTTCTTGCGCTCGAATCGAGCAACCCTGATTGGTGTTATCGGTATTCCGCTGTGTACCTTAGCCGCCTTCGTCGGGCTGCTGGTGTTTGATCGCACCATTAATGTCATTTCATTGGCGGGTGTTGCCTTTGCCATAGGCATGACGGTCGATAACAGCATTGTGGTGCTCGAAAGCATTGAACAAGCGCGCAGACGCGGATTAGATCGTCTCGAAGCAGCCATAAGTGGTATCTACGATGTGTGGCCTGCGGTACTGGCCTCGACGCTCACCACAGTACTAGTGTTTGTACCCATTCTATTTATCAAACAAGAAGCGGGACAACTGTACTCGGATATCGCGATTGCCATCGCTTCATCCATTATCGCTTCTATGCTGGTCGCGGTGTTCATCGTACCCGCCGCTATTGCCCGTTTTGGTTTCGGTAAGATGCACTCGGCGCAGACAAACCAAAGTGAGCCCCCCAAAGCATCACGCATATTGAGCTTAGTCAGCCAACTTGTACTGTCGGCAAGACGCCGCACCTTTGTGATTGTGCTGTCACTCGTCTCGACGATCGGGCTTGCGGCTTGGCTGATGCCTCCGGCCGAATATTTACCCGAAGGCGAAGAACCAAAAGCCTTTACTTCTATGGTCGCGCCGCCGGGTTACAACCTATCGGAAATGGCTAAAATTGCTGAAGAATTAACGACTCAGCTATCCGCGAGAGTCAATGCCGAGGCGGCATCCTTTGAACGTGGTGAGCAAAAGATCCCGCCGCTAAAATACTATACCCTCAGCGTGGGTGTCGGCAGTATTTGGGTGATGAGCGAGCCCATTCGCAGCCAAGATATGGATGCCATGATGAGCTCACTCACCGCCTTGTTTGAGCAATATCCGGGTATGCGCGCCTATTCATCGCGGGGGTCGATTATTTCCAGCAACGATGGTGGCACCCGCGCTGTCGCCTTGGATATTTCTGGCCCAAATCAAGCCAGCCTCTATCGTGCTGCCGAAGCGGCGTATCAAGCGGCGGAAAAAGTATTTGCCGAACCGCAGCTGTATTCAGACCCATCGACCTTGTCGCTAGACCAACCACTGTGGCAGATTTCCCCTCGCTGGCAACGTCTTGTAGAACAAGATTTTAGCGGCAGCGAGTTTGGCTATGCGGTTTCGGCACTGAGCGATGGCGCCTATGTCGACGAGTTTTTCCTCAATGATAACAAGGTGGATATCTTTCTATTTAGTCTGGCAGGCAATCAACAGAGTCTGTCGCAATTAGCGCTCGCCCCGATAGTGACGCCTAAGGGCAATGTGTTGCCACTGCAAGCCTTGGCCGACATTAGCGAGCAGATGGATAGCGACAGTTTACGCCGCGTCGATGGCCGCAGAACCGTGACTCTTTACATCATTCCGCCGCGTTCCATTGCGTTAGAAACCGCAGTAGCTAAGGTGCGGGAAGAATTAGTCCCCATCCTCTATCAACTGGGTGCTGTCGGCAAAGATGTCAGTTTGGATATTTCGGGCGCAGCCGATCAACTCGAAGCGACGAAAGCGGCACTCTCCAGCAACTTTCTGGTCGCCGTGTTGATCATCTACTTGTTATTAGTCGCGATTTTTAATCACTGGGGTTATCCGTTATTTGTGCTGATCACTATCCCGCTCGGACTTGCGGGCGGTTTAGTCGGCTTACAAGCGCTTAATTATACTGGCAGCTTATTTACGTATCTTGGCGGCCAAGGTTGGCACCAACCCTTTGATATGATTACTATGCTTGGATTTCTAATCCTACTCGGCACTGTCGTTAACAACCCGATTTTGATCGTGGAACAGAGCCGTAAAAACCTGCAATCGGGTCAGTTTGGTGTCGTTGAAGCCGTAAAATCTGCCGTCGCCAGTCGATTACGACCGATTCTAATGTCTACCGCGACGACCTTGTTTGGCTTATTGCCGCTGGTGTTATTCCCCGGTGCTGGCAGCGAACTCTACCGCGGCGTTGGCATAGTGGTATTGGCAGGCCTCATCGTGGCAACGCTACTCAGCTTAACCTTTTTACCCGCCCTGTTAATCTCTGTGTTGTCCTACACCAACAGGGCCAATTTAACCGCCAGTTCAGCCAAAGTGGCACGCCATCATGATTGAGAAAATCGCCATGACTCAGCCGTTAATACAAAGGCTAACGCGTTGGAAAAAATCCACTATTTGGCGCGATAGCCTGCACATAGGCAATCGCTGCCTCGCAGCAACCTTTGGCGGCTATTTGTTAAGTGCAGTTGCGACTATTTTGCTCGCGCAAATCCTGCCGTTATCTCAGGTTGATCGGGTGTTAACCGCCATGATGCTGTCATTTACTGTGTACACCTGCGCTGTGCTGTGGGTCTTTAGCGTTAAATCAACGTGGCGATACTGGCTGGATTTATTCGCGCTTAGCGGTCTGCTGTATTTAGCCTACCTTGCCGCTAAGGCGTTGGATATCAATCCTATTCAAGGTGGCGGATTATGAAAGACTCCTTTTTTCGTTCAATGACTTGGCTACACACTTGGGTTGGATTACTCACCTGCTGGGTGTTGTTTCTGGTTTTTTTCGCCGGAACAGCGGCCTATTACCGTGCTGAAATCAACCTGTGGATGCAACCCGAAAATCACGGCAGCCAATATGATGCCAATGCGGATAATCAACAATTGATACTCAAGGGCCTCACGTCCTTGGCACAACAAGCGCCTGACGCTGAGTCATGGTGGATTTACTTACCCACACAACGGGTGCCATTACTGACCTATGCATGGAGCGATCCCGCCGCTGAAGGCCAGCGATTTGGTGATTATCATCAAGGCTTTATTAACCCTGCGACAGGTGAAGCCTTACCTAAAGCACGGGAAAGCCGAGGGGGCGACTTTCTCTATCGACTACATTTCGACTTGTACTACATGAGTGTGCTCACGGCGCGTTGGATTGTCGGCTT
Organism: Shewanella sp. SM69; assembly: GCF_025653985.1. Lineage (NCBI taxonomy): Bacteria > Pseudomonadati > Pseudomonadota > Gammaproteobacteria > Alteromonadales > Shewanellaceae > Shewanella > Shewanella sp. SM69. The sequence goes on along the minus strand of NZ_JAKKRV010000009.1, from coordinate 65,482 downwards.
TTGCACTATGTTCATGCTGGTCGCCATCATCAGCGGGATAGTGATCCACAAACGTATTTTTAAGGATTTCTTTAGTTTTCGCCCCGGAAAAGGCCCGCGCTCTTGGTTAGATGCCCATGTCGCCAGCTCAGTTCTCGCATTGCCCTTTCATCTTATGATCACTTACACCGGCCTAGTGACTTTGATGTTTATGTATATGCCATGGGGACTTAACACGCAATATGGTGATGAAACTCAAGCCTTTTATTCGCAATGGAAACCCATTTACCAAACTCCCGCCGCCACTAGCACACCAGCCACTATGCTCGATAGTCAGAGTTTACTCAGTGCGATTCACAGTGTCGTGGGTGAGTCGCCACTTGAAGGCTTGCAGTTTGATAATATCAACGACAGCAATGCCAGCGTAACAGTCAAAATCGCACCTGAGCACAGCTTAAATCAGCAAGCGCCTTGGTATCACTTGTCCACTGTGACAGGTGCTGTGTTGGCGCAGTCGGCTGTGACTTCGGGAGCGAATCAAACCCAAAGTGCCATGATAGCCCTGCACAGTGGTCGCTTTGCTGGCCAAGGCCTACGTTTACTGTATTTACTGGCGGGATTAACGGGCTGCGTGATGATCGCCAGCGGCGCGATTATGTGGGCCGATAAACTGGCACAAAAGCAGCTTAAAAAAGATAAGAATCATAGCGGGCTCACGCTAGTGAACATGTTGAATCTCGCCACCTTTGCTGGCCTGCCCATTGCGCTAGCCTGTTATTTTTATGCCAATCGACTCTTACCCGTCACCTTTGCGGATAGAGAAAACTGGGAAATCCATTGTTTCTTTATCAGTTGGGCGTTAGTCGCACTGCTCGCTTGTTTCAAACGAGATAAACAAACATGGCAACGACTCTTTTTACTCACAGCCTTGCTCTATGGCCTACTACCTCTGCTCAATGCCATGACTTCACAGTTTCAGCTGATAAGCAATTTACAGCGCCAAGCCTATGTTCTCGCAGGATTTGACCTCATGATGCTCGCACTTGCGGCGCTGTTTTACATGGCAGCCACACGCTTGCGTAGCCCTAAAAAAGTGCTGGCTATACGGCCAACCAAAGCAACCGCAGAATTAGGAGTTGAATCATGACAGCCACAGGCGAATTGTTAACCTGTTTTATCGCCATGGGGCTGTTGGCCTTATCTTATTTTAGCCACCACCGCGCCGTGCGTAACCGCCCGTTAACCGATGCACAGGCACGCGGATTTCGCACCGCTGGTACTACAACGCTCGTCCTGTGCTATTGGCTTGCCAGTCGTCATTACGGCCCAGCGTACGCCAGCGTATTACTGCTCGGCTGGGTATGTTTGAGTTCGATAATTCTAGTGATTTTACTCAGTTACAAACCACGCTGGTTACAGCCCATATTACCCGCCAGCACCGTAGTGTGTTTGCTCGGTTTGTTGTATTAACCAATGATTTTAAACACCAAATGGCGTCAATCAGGCTCAATACAGACAAGATTTAGGGAATTTTTACTACTGGAATTGATGCTGCTATCCGCTAACCATTAGCTAGATAATGGTTCTGATTGAAGCCAATCGCACCGTAAAATTCTAGACCGAACATATTAATAAGCGACGCTGAAATGATTAAGCACTCTCATTCCAGTGACTCGCCGTGAATATATCCCTATAGGCTCGACGGCGGCATCCATGCCGCCAACGGTCACTTACACGCGAGTGCTTAATCTCGTTAATTTCAGTGTATTCCTGTTACTAACGATTTCTAACTCAACCCTATACATAGTGACGGGTGATTCTCAATGAAGTTATAATGGTCATCGCTCAAAAGCCCTTTATGAGTAACAACATTTATAAACTTGCACAATGATCTTAAGCAACTAGATCAATTAAGACAAAGTGTCACGCATTAAAAATTACTCTTAAATAGTTTACGGTTCATTTCTTAAATCTAAAGTAACCAATATTACCTCTGTTTTAATTCCAAGGTACTCATATGCAGCTCTTGTTTTTTTAACAAAGCTTTCATCTCTTGAGAAAATTATGTCTGTGAATGAAGCTATGGATGCATGCCCTTGATCACTAAGTGCAGCGGTAAAGCGGCGCTCTTTATAAGTTTTAGAATCTGGATGATAACCAATAACATTGAGATGATTGTATATGCAGGTAACCTTCTGAAAATCAAAATATGATTTTTCAGGGTAAATAAGGTTTGCTTTGATGAAAAAGAAATCATCTACAGTCCAATTTAAATTTTTATACTCTTCTTTGTCCTTGTATAAATCCCATATTTTTTCAAGAACATTTGGAGGCGATATATTATTTAACTCCACTGGACCAATATTCATGGCGTTTCTGAAGTCTCTTACTCCGGACCAGTTCTCCTCATCGTTCACATTTGATGACATCAAAGATGCTGATTTTTTAAGAACAATCTCCATATGTTCCATGGATACTTTTGCAGTATCTTTAATTATATAGGCTAAATTAGGGCCAATATCCTTGAGAGTATCAACTTGCTCATGAAGATGAACCATGAGATTAGTAAAAGCTCCTAGCAACTCACTATTAATCTCTTCAAAGTTATCACCTTTTCGACCACCATATATTTTGAAAACTGTTTGCATCATTGAACCAAGCAATTCCTGGTACAAAGGTAATTGATCACAATATTCCTTGTAAGCTAAATATGAATCTTTTATAGAAATAGTAACTTTATCAGTTAGTTCAAATGAATTTATCACCATTTGTTTGAGGTGGCATGCATTTAATTCGTTTAACACATCCAGAAATTTATTTGCATAATCTCCAGACCGTTTTATCTCATTTAGTGTCTCATCCGAATAAACAATCTGATAGTTTTCTTTTAGCATATATGCGAAATCTATCATGCCGTACTTTACAAACACATCGAGGATATTCTGGTCAAGGTAAGCAACAGCTTTACCTTGAATTTAGCATTTTATACCTCCATGTGCATAGGTTCTAAAAATAGTAACTTACATTATATACTCTTGATTTATTAATAAAAATCAGAATAATTTAATTAATTATTTAACTAGAAAAATAGAATATATTAATAACTCCATAGTTAACAAAAGACAATAAATGGAAATTTCAAAGCTAAAACTTAACCTTAAGAAACATCAACAGTGTTAAGCGATCAACTAAATTAAGCACTCTCATGGCAGTGACCGTTGGCGGCATGGATGCCGCCATCGAGCCCTCAGGGACGAGTTTATGGCGAGTCACTGAAGTGAGAGTGCTTAACATCAATCCCATCTGCGATACTTTATTCAGTACCATCGCACTGTGACTTACCTGCTTGATAGCAACTGGGTTGACGTGGGCATACGGCGCCGCGAGAGCAAATAAGGCGGGCGTCGTTTTTGATCCCGCGCTCTATCCAGTTGATATTGAGGATTTTTGCGACGCTGACCAGATCACTTTTAATGTGTTTTGGAATAGTGACTGAACCGCCGCTGGCGACACAGGCATCTTTCAGGTCGTGGGCGATAGACAGGGCATCTTTACCTTGGGCTTCAATGGCTGGATTTAAATCAATACCGGCGCAGAGCACATGCGGGTTGCCCGCAGAATCTTCGACCTTAATCGACTCACAGCAGTAAATGCGGGGTTCGTTGCCGACGTTTAAAATCGAAATCTGTGCCGAAGTACCGACCGTCGGCTCACTGATCATCCTAAAGACGGCCCAATGCTGACAAGGGTCTTCCACTAACCGCATATTGCCCCAAGGCAGTGGAATACCGTTACCACGATAAACGGCTTTGAGTTTGCCCGGTGCGTAAGCGTCGAAATAATGCCAATGAGGATAAGGAGATACCACTGTCATGCGCCGCATGGCGACTGAGGCTGACACTTGCAGTTGCTTGTGTACCTCAATCTCATAGCCGTGGCGGTCGAGTAATTGGCGATAAGGCACTTTAGGGCACAGCAGCGCACCGGCGAAGAAGCTCGATTCAAAATCGCGCCACGCATGCAAGATATCCTGCGCATTCAAGGTATTGGACTGCATACCCGCCTCTTCATCCACTTCTAATTTGCGACCTGAGATCATCACACTCTTGAGACCGTCCTTGTTGTGCAACACGCAATGACCTATGTGCACGGCTAAATCATATTTGAGTCTGTTGGGGCGATTTTTGAGGATTTTATTTACATAAATCGTGCTCGGAGGCTCAATAAATGAGGTGACCAACTGACGCGAACTCACGCCCATTTCATCGATAACTTCCTGTGGCGTACTGTCTATCCACTTGATTTTTAATCCCATTCCCTTAGCAATATCCAGCATATCGTCCAGAGATAAGGGCATACGTTTGAGGCCGACTTCTTCGGCGGCACGTTCAAGATCGGGGAAATGATTTTGATGGTGTTCTTGATGGGCGCGGATCAATAAATGGGCAAACTGCCGACCAGAGATCCCTGTCTGCGACAGCATCTCAGGTATCGCTATTTGTAAAATATCATTGGAAAACAAAAAGCTGGGTTCAAGTGCCATACCGCTTATGCCGCCACGTCGGCCCTTGTCTGGCGTAATGGCGTTTTCTTCGGGCACATCGTCTAAGAACCATTCGGCGTCTTTTTGAAAAACCGCGGCGATGACTGCCAGCATTCCGGCACTCGGCACACGCTTGCCACGTTCGATCATCGACAAATATGACACAGAGGGCGCACTTCCGGCGTCGACTCGAATGCATCGTGCCGACAAATCTTCCATAGTTAAATTATTACGTTTCCGTAGGTTACGTATTTTTGTGCCTAGGAAATGTGATTTTCTCATCAAGCTCTGGTCATTGCGCATTTTGTAAAATTCACAGTGTAAAATTTTTATTGTGAAATTGTAGTCAAAAAAAGACTAGACTACAAATCAAGCAATCAAGGAAAGGCTAATGCGAACAAGCTAAGCCATTCCAGTACAAGAAATGTTTAACCACTCCTACTTTAAAGTGGCTAAGCACTCAAAGCGGACAAACCAAATTGAAGACAAACTTTGATAAGCCAAAAGTTAAATCAAAACCCTGAATTTTTTAAATTGAAAGAGTGAGAGGAACAAGCGATGAATATGTCAATTATCAAGAGCAACCAGATCCAACCGAATCTAAACAGCCTCATCGCAGAAGAAGTGCTAGCCGTGGCCCAAGTGAATGTCGCCGAGCACGAGAAGATCGCTAATGCGAAACAATTCCTCGACCGCCTCTTTCCACTTAACTCTGGTTCACACCAAGATGTGAGCAGCTATGTGGTTTACTACCAACACCTGTTAGCCTTTTTTGCCGACGGCAGCCACAGTGGTTTACGTCAGCCAAAACAGTTTGTGGCCTTTAACGGCACTAAAGATGCGCCTTGCGCCATAGTGTTACAGGACCTAGGTTGCCACGTTGAACTCAGTTTCGACCGCAGTGGCATGATAGGTGCGAGAGACGTTGCCAATCTGGAAGATATCCAAATCGGAACGTCATTAAACATGGTAGTCGGAACACCAGAGTCACGTTCTGCCGCATCGCGCCATTGGCTCAGCCTATTACATGCGGGTATGTCCAGCGCCAACGACACCCAAGATAAGTTGTTTACCGCAAAGGATGGCAGCGATTACAACTTGAAAAGTATCGTAAATTTATAATTTCACGCTTTGTAACCTCGCCATTTATTATCTAGCCAAGAAGATGAACTGAGCTCAATTCATCTTCTTCAATTTACCCTCCTGCTTTGCACAATCCTCTGAGAGTCAATAAAACTGACTGATTAGATAAGTTTAATTGATTTTATTGAGGCTCATACACACAGCTATAATGCCCTCTTGCATCTGTCTCCATGATCAATCCAATTGATCGCCATTTTGTATCCGTCGCTTAATGTGAAGATCTGTGGTTGGAACGATAAACCGAATCGCTCGAGCCTAAGGCGTTATGAATTCTTCATCGACATCACAGCAAGATAATAAGACTCATCGCATCGTTTTCATCTGTGCGGGTTTGTTATGCCTCGCGCCTTTTATCTCATCGCCCATGGCGCTAGTGCTCGGTTTTACCTTAGCCAGCCTTGGTTGGGTGCCAGTGCAATGGAATATCGCTGCACTTACCAAAAAACTCCTGTCTTATTCGATCATTGGCTTAGGGTTTGGGATTAACTTAAACGCGGCGATCGAGGCGAGCACCCACAACTTCGGCCTGATTGTTGGCTCAATCTTTTTCACCCTCAGCTTAGGGTTTGTGCTCACCCGCGCCCTGAAATTTGATCATGTCACGGGCCACTTAATCGCCTCTGGTACCGCTATTTGCGGTGGCAGTGCCATTGCCGCAGTCGCTCCGGCCATCAATGCGCGTAACGATCAAACCGCCACTGCATTAGCCTGCGTATTTGTGCTCAATTCAGTCGCGCTATTTTTATTCCCTGCACTCGGCCACTTGCTCAATATGAGCCAATACGATTTTGGCGTGTGGAGTGCCATCGCCATCCACGATACTTCATCGGTTGTTGGCGCGGCTTCAGCCTACGGCGATGAAGCCTTAAAAACCGCAACTACCATAAAACTCGCCCGCGCCCTGTGGATTATCCCGATCGCATTGGTCAGCGCTATGTTGTTTGGTGGCAATAAGCGCAAGCTTAACCTGCCGTATTTTATCGGTTTTTATTGTTTAGCCATTGCCGTGGCCCATTGGTTGCCACAATTCCACGCTGTTTATGACACCTTATTTATGGTGTCGAAACGGGCATTAGTCCTGTGTTTGTTTTTGATTGGTGCAGGAATTACAGTGCAGAAGATGCGGGCGAGTGGCCCCAAACCTTTGTTGCTTGGGGTGATGCTGTGGGCAGCGATTGGTATCACGTCTTTAGTGTATATTCTTTATTTTCAATAGCTAAGATTTAACTCAAAGCCAATCTACTCTGCTGTCGGCTTCATTCGCCAAGCCCAGTAGAGGACGCCAACAAAGGCGGAGAATTCGATAAGTGAGCGCACGAGTCCTGTGGTTTGCGTCGAAGCGACCAAGGCAATCAGGCAAAACACGATAATCAGCCAGTTTTTCAATTGCATCTTCCTGCAAACTTAGGGGATGCTCATTATTGTTTAGAACTAAAAACTCAGCAAATATCGATTTTCAATAACAAATAGCTATAACAGCTAAGCCAATCCTGCGTTGATTAAGCCGCCTTAGGGCTTGATGCCGCTTCATTCGCAGCAAGATCTTGATTATGTTCTTGAATAAAATCTTCCATAAACCAAGCACAAAAAGTATGGCGTCCATCGACTGCCGCTTTACCGTAAATGGTCGATGCCTGTTGTCTGACGGTTTTTTCTTTAGTCTGGCGCACTTCAGCAATTTCTTTAAAACTTAAACCCTTAAGCAGTAAAAATGCCACTTGCTGCTCACTCTTAGTAAAGCCCCAAGTCTCGAATTGCTGCGACACCGCTTGGCTGTATTCTTGTCTGGCAGAGCGCATTTGCGTCGACATATTGTCGATTTTTTTATCCGCATGCTCCAACCGTTTAGCCAACGCTTTCACTTCGCGGGAGCGACGCATAAGGTCATAACTTAAGTACATGGCACCAATCACAGTGAGCACTAATAACATGGCTTCCTGGGCAATATGCCATTGGGGAATGCCCAATTGAATGTCGGAAGTGATGTCAAAAAGCTTAAAGCATATGATCAAGGCCAACAGACCAATAATGACAAGATCCTTCATCGAAAAACTCCTAAATAAAAGCAAAATCAACCCATTAATTTATGGGACATATGTACCATAGACGGTTTTATGATACATGTCCCCCACGACTTTCGCCCACCAATCCCTACACTAACAGCACACTTTATTACCATAGAATCGTCCTATGTCTGTCAGTACGTCTTGTATCAAGTTATGTCTGTTGGCGACCTTAGTCAGCAGCAGTTTCCTGTGCCACGCCGCGCATTCCGAGCTATCTCAAGCACTCACCACCAGCCAAGCAAGATTACATTCTCTATCTCAATCAGGCGGTCAGTTACCGCAATCACAAATAAGCTTAAGCAGTTCATCTTGGCTCAATGGCCTGCCGAGCATTAGCTTGAGTCACTTAGGTAGCCTAGATAATGGTAACAGCTACGAGCAGGAACTCTCACTCAATTTGCCAATAAAATCCCCTGCTTTGCACAGCAGCGATAAGCAAATTAAACAACTCACCCAAGGCATTCAGGTGCAACAAGCCGCGCTGCAAGGCCTGTATTTATCGGGATTATTGCGACAAAGCCTGTGGGAACATCGTCTTGCTGCAGTGAAACTGGCCCAATTAGATCGCAAGAGCCAATTACTCGACAAGCTTCATAGTCAGCAAAAGCAACTCACAGATGCGGGCGAACTGCCGATTGCCCACATACTCTTGTTAGAACGCGAACTGGTGGATATTGCACTGGAGCGGGTCGATCTTAATCAGCAACAGGCCGAGGCGCGTGCCCTCTATCAACAACTCACCGGACAAGAGCAAATACCGCAGAACATAGCCGAAACCGCGCGGCCACTTTCTGCCAACAACCAACCCAATGACATGCTCGCGCAGCATCCATTATGGCAACTATTGAGCCTGCAGAAGCAGCAACAGCTGTTGATCATCCAGAGTCAGCAAGCAGGGAATAACGATCCTTGGGCTGTCTCACTCACGGCCAAAAATACCGCCGATAATCAAGTCGATGATCAACAACTTGGCATCGCCGTTTCTGTACCACTGACCTTAGGTTCTGCCCTATCACAAACCGAATTATCCCAATGGCAACAAGCCAATACCGAGCACACGCTCAACCTCGACCGTACCTATATCGAGCTAAAAACTCAGCTTAAAAAGCTAGAGCAACAGCAACAAAACTTACTCGACAAACAAACATTGCTAACCCAAGCCTTACACCTTAGCCGCACCATCACTGAAGAGCTGGCCAAGGTCAAAGACCAAAACCAAGTTAGCTACGAAGTCTGGCTGCGCCGCTATATGGATGCCCTCGATACCGAATCCCGCTTAGCACTGAACCAAGTCGCGCAGCAACAACTGCACTCCCAACAACTGCAAGCCTTAGGAATCTCATTATGATGGCCAAGTACGGCGCATGCCTTTTCTGTTTATCCGCCAGTGTTGCCACTTTAGTGCAGGCTGAATCCTTAACGATAAGCTCCCTCGGTAATTTAGACCTGAGCTACGTACAACCACAGAAAGTCGCCAGTTATGAGGGCAGCCCGTTGCCCGCGCAGGTTGAAATCCTCCCCGGTAACGATTATTGGATCAGCACGCCGGAGAATATCCAGCAGATCAGCTTCCTCGTCGGCCAAGGCCAGCTCGTCACTAAAGGCCAAGCAATAGTTAAACTGACTGGGCCAGAAGTGTTCCACTACCTCACACAAGTCGAAGCTGCTGGCAGCTTATATCAACTGGCAAAGAGCCGTTATGAGCGCAATAAACCCTTATTAAACAATGGCAGTATCAGCGCCGAAAAATGGCGCGAGATCAGCCAAGACTACTTCAGCACTCACCTCGAATACGAGCACATGCAGCATTTTATGGAGATAGTCAAAAGCACAGATGCCACCACAGACTCCCTAGTGGTAGGCACGCCAGTGGCGGGGATCGTTAAACTCAACCAAGTGAATGGGCCTTATATGGCGGGTTCACAGCTATTCTCACTGGTGCCCAGCGACAGCATTCGCGTCAAGGTCAGTGTGCCAATGAGTCAGTCGCACTCACTTTCGGCGGTGAATATCAATCAGTGCCATATCGCCATTGAGTCCGTGTCGGCCATCGCCGAAGGTGCCTTTGTGACCGCTTGGTCATCACCCTTGCCGCAGGAATGTAACTTACTGTTAGGACAACAGATCACTGTGATACCCGAGTATCAAAAGGCGGTGTATTTATTGCCTAAAAATAGCGTATTCAGTTGGGAGCAAGACAGCCAAGTCTTCACTAAAACCGCAGACACGCTCACCTCGATTACGATCGATATTCTCGGTTCAACCCCAGAGCAATATATCGTTGAAAGCGATCAAGAACTCAGCCAAATCCAAGTGTTATCCCAGTCGGTTGCTGCAGTCAAAGGCATAATGCTTGGCCTAGGAGGCGAATAAGATGCTGACCTCAGTCATCCGCTTTTCGCTTACGCAGCGCTTATTTGTGCTGATTGTGGCGCTGATCATCATGTTAGCGGGAGCGCGAGCCTGGTTTTCCATTCCTTTGGATGCCTTTCCCGATATTTCGCCCACCCAAGTGAAGATTATCCTCAAGGCACCCGGCATGACGCCGGAGGAAATCGAAGCGCAAATTACCGTGCCGATTGAAACCGAACTGCTAGGTATTCCCCATCAATCGATTCTGCGCTCAACCACTAAATACGCCATCAGCGATATCACCCTCGATTTTGACGAAGGCACAGATATCTATTGGGCGCGCCAGCAGGTGAGCGAACGCATCGCCGCCGTGTGGGACAGTTTTCCTGAAGGTGTGACGGGCGGCGTAGCGCCTATGAGTACGCCGCTCAGCGAAATCTTTATGTTTTCACTCGAAAATCCCAATCTTTCGCTGATGGAAAGACGGCAGTTGCTCGAATGGGAAATCCGTCCGCTACTGCGAACCGTTGCAGGTGTCGCCGATGTGAATATCCTCGGTGGCTATGCCAAAAGCTTTAGTGTGACCCCCAAACCTGCGGCTATGGCGGCCGCGGGCGTAAGTTTTGCGGCGCTGCAACAGGCGATAGTTGAGAATAATCACAACGAAGGTGCGGGCAAGCTCACGATTGGTACAGATACCATCATAGTACGCGCCGAAGGTCGCATCGATGATATCGACGAACTCAAACAATTGGTGATCAAGGCCGATGATGCCAGAGTGTATCGACTGCAGGATTTAGCCGATATTCAAATTGGCCACTTAGCCCGCTATGGCGCAGTCACGAAAGACGGCAATGAAACCGCCGAAGCCTTAATCATCGCCCTGAAAGACGCCAATACCGCACAAGTAGTCAAAAACATTAAAGAGAAACTCGATCAAATCAGCCTAACCTTGCCAGAAGGCAGCCAGATCAACACCTTTTACGACCGCGCGAATCTGATCAATACCGCGATTGATACTATCTCCAATGCCTTATTCGAAGCCGTAGTGTTGGTGATCATCTTGCTGGCGCTATTTTTAGGTAACGTGCGCGCCGCATTGGTCGTGTCACTCTCGCTGCCTCTTGCCGCGTTGATGACGTTTTTGATGATGGATTACTTCAATCTTTCTGCGAACTTAATGAGCCTAGGCGGACTAGTTATCGCCATCGGCATGTTAGTGGATTCATCTGTGGTCGTAGTCGAAAACATGGTGAATCTTATCGCTACTAAGCAGAGATTACCGCGGCTGCATTTGATTTTTCGCGCGACCAAGGACGTTGCCATTCCCGTAGTGTCGGGCACTGTGATCGTCATGATAGTGTTCTCGCCCTTACTGACCTTGAGCGGGCTCGAAGGCAAACTCTTTACCCCAGTTGCGGTCACTATCGTGTTTGCCATGCTGTCGGCGCTGGTGTTGTCGTTAACCGTTATTCCGGTTATCGCTTCTTATCTCGTCAACGAAAAAGCCGCCAAGGAACCTAAGGCGATTGAAAAGCTTAAACAGCTTTATCTGGCCAGCCTCAAGAGCACGTTTAGCCATCAAAAACGCTTTATGGTGATCGCCTTTAGCTTGCTTATCGTCAGCTTAGGCTTGTTCGGGTTAGTGGGAAAAACCTTTATGCCGACCTTAGATGAAGGCGACATTATCCTGCAGCTGGAGAAATCCCCGTCGATTTCACTCGAAGCTTCGATTGCCATCGACAAGCAAATTCAGCAAACCTTGCTGGCTAAAGTTCCTGAAATCAAACAAATGGTGGCGCGTACTGGCGCGGATGAAATCGGCTTAGATCCCATGGGGCTCAATGAAACCGATGTATTCTTAGAACTTCTGCCCCGCAGCGAATGGCGCTTTGCCAATAAAGAAGCGCTTATCGATGCGATCCGCACTGTGTTATTGGACTATCCCGGCGTTAATTTTAACTTCACTCAACCGATACAAATGCGCGTGTCCGAAATGCTCACTGGTAGTATTGGCGACGTGGCGATTAAGGTCTTTGGTAATGATATCGACACCTTAGGCCAGCTCACGAGCCAGATCCAACAGCTCGTTAATGCCACCAGCGGCAGCGTCGATGTGAAAATGGCGATGATCGAAGGCAGTCCTTTTATCAACCTCACCTTAGATAACGAGCTCGCCCGTAGCTTTGGCATGAGCACCATGGAGTTTGCTCGCTACCTGAAAAGCCAACTCGAAGGCGTGATAGTAACCGAAGTGCTGCAAGGTAAGAAGCGCACACCCGTACTGATGGCTAATAATCAGAGCCACTTAAGCAGCATTAATGAGCTTAAAAATCAGTTACTGGTGATGCCAGATCACTCCTTAAAACGCCTGAGTGATGTCGCCACCTTAAGCTATAAGCAAGGCCCCATCCTTATCGAGCGTGAGCAAGGGAATCGCTTTTCAGTGATCACCACCAACGTGCAGGGTCGCGATATTGTGAGTTTTGTAGAAGAGCTCAACGCTAAAATCGCAAAGGAAATCAAACTCCCGAGCGGTTATAGCGTGAGTTTTGGTGGCGAGTTTGAAAACCAGCAGCGAGCCACCAGCAATTTACTGTTAGTGATCCCCATTGCTATCGCACTGATCACTTTGATTTTATTCACCACATTTGGCTCACTGGCCAAAGCGGGCTTAATCCTCGCCAACGTTCCCTTCGCTATGATGGGCGGCATAGTTAGCCTGTATTTATCGGGGGAGTATTTGTCCGTGCCCGCCTCAGTTGGCTTTATCGCCCTGCTCGGCGTAGCTGTGCTCAATGGCGTGGTAATGGTCAGCTATTACGAACAAACCAAGCACATGTTCAGTAATCTGCGCGAACGGGTAGAACAAGGTGCGGCGCGGCGTTTACGCCCCATTTTGATGACGGCGACAACGGCCATGTTTGGTCTTATGCCGCTAGTGTTTGCCTCAGGTCCTGGGGCTGAAATTCAAAAACCTTTAGCGATTGTGGTGATTGGCGGTCTGCTCACTTCAACCATTACCACACTGTATTTACTGCCAATTCTGTATTTTTGGCTGGAGAAACGTAAATGAGCACAGAACAACTGTTAGTACTGATCGCCCAAAATGATATTAAGGACGACATAGTCGATACCTTGATAGAGTTAGAGTTTCTATCGGGTTTTAGCCTAGGGAATATTTGTGGTTTTAGCCGTGAACACAGCCATTTTAATATCAAGGAACAAGTGGAAGGTTATCGGGAGTTTTGCAAATTCGAAATCATGCACCCCGTTGCACAACAAGCCGCGCTGCTCGCGGCGCTAGCTTTGGTCTGCAAACATAATCCCTGTCGCTATTGGATTATGCCCATCTATCAAAATGGTACTCTGTCTTAATCTAGATTGATGTTGATCTCACTAAGCAAGGCATACTCACTTTGTCACTAAAGTCAGTATGCCTTTAAAATAGCTAAAGAATTGGCGTTGGACGACGCACTAAAAAACCACTCAGAATCGATAAAGTGCAGTAAGCGGTAAAGAAATAAAAACCGTTTTCAAATTGCGCCTGTGTTTTTAACATTTCCCCCATGCCACCTGAGGCGTTCCCCGCCATAAAGGTGATGATCAGCGCCACCACAAACACATCGGCCATCGACCACTTAGCGAGTGCATTGACGACGGCATTAATCCTCAGTTTCAGGCCAATCGAGCTAACACATTGCTGTGCCAGCATTAAACTCAACTTCAAGGCAGGCACCACCACGCTGAATAACATGACTAATCCCGCGACGAGTCCATTACCAGAGTGATAAAGCTCGGTCACTGTTCCCCAAATACTACGAGTCTTCTGCAGCACTTGGACTTCACCTTTAAGACTATTAAACCCAAGCAAGCCACTGACCATGCTTAACATACCGCGGGCACTGTCACGCCCAGAGTCCTCATCAAATCTTTGGGCAACTTGCTCTATGCCTTGTTCCGCCAGCTTGGCCTTATCGATACTGCCGCTGATACTCAAAATAGGTTGAGTCACCCCAGGGATTAACAAAGCCAAGGATAAGATAATGATAAAAATAGGAAATAGTGATTTCATAGCACTGTTCATAGCATTGCTCGACCAGAGAAATACTTTCAGTTTACGGTTTTTAGCGCAGGCTCTGCAATCATTCACACCAGCCATCGACTCAGATGACCGGCATTTAAGGTAGGATTTGAAGATTAATAGAAAGGAGTCGGATCGATATCTAATGTACTCGGTGACACACCGCGTTCAATATAAAGTTCAGATTTTAATAAATCCACCATAGCGACATCAGTGTAACGTTTTACTTTTAAAGAATAAAAACACTTTACGATTGGATGTAGCGCATCCCTATCTTTCGAGGCCCAAACAATACCAACACGACCATCCGACAATTCAACTAAGGAACCCACAGGGTAAACACCAATACAACGAATAAACTCATAGACCAATTCTTGATCCAAATGGAATGGCGTCAGACTGAGTAAAATTTTAAAGGCCGCGGCAGGGCTCATAGCCTCTTTATAACATCGCGTCGCTGTCAAAGCATCGAAGATATCAACGATACAACTCATACGGCCATGGCGGGGGATTTCATCACCCTTCAACCCCCTTGGATAACCTCTGCCATCTAATTTTTCGTGGTGCATCAAGCAGATATCTTTACTGATCTGCGAAAGACCAGTAGTTTCGTTCATAATTTCAAGCGCATACACTTGATGCAGCTTCATATGCTCGAACTCTTCCGGCGTCAGTTTGCCCGGCTTATGCAGCACTTTATTGTCGACTTTAATCTTGCCAATATCGTGCAAAATCCCGCCGACCGCCATTTCCCGTAGCATGACACGATCTAGCTTTAAGTATTTACCAAAGGTCACCAGCAGAAAGGCAACATTCACTGAATGTTCAAGTAGATAGGCATCTTTTGAACGGAGTGCAGACATACATTTAAGCGCATCAGCATCCAACATCACTGACTCTATCATGGTATCGGCCAACGCTTCGAAGGGGGCAACTTCGATGGCTTTACCTTCGAAGGTCTCAGATAAGACTTTACGAATGAGGTCTTTCGCTTCGGTAAGCATGACTTTAGCTTGAGCTTGTTGCTTATCTCGGCTAATGAGCGCTTTTTTATTGTCGGTTTGATTATCGTTAGTGATTTTTTTCTTTAACCCACAATGTTCAGCCGAACGATCAGCGTCTACCCAAACAAATTTAATACCGCTTTTAGCTAACTTTAAAATCGCATCCTTGTGTTTAATTTGTCCTGCATTTGCAATAGCAAGTTGACCTTTATCATTTTTGTCTATGGCACTGACAAACATACCCAATGTCAGCTGTGACACTGGTAATTTGATAAGTTCAACTGATTCTGCCGACTCACTCATATCTACAACCCCAAGGATGATGTGCCTGAATAAAATATCAACTTAACCATACGACATTAAAGCGACTTACGCTCAAATGTTCTGTTGTTATTTTTGATTATTATAGAACAGACGTGAGGG
Organism: Shewanella sp. SM69; assembly: GCF_025653985.1. Taxonomy (NCBI): domain Bacteria; kingdom Pseudomonadati; phylum Pseudomonadota; class Gammaproteobacteria; order Alteromonadales; family Shewanellaceae; genus Shewanella; species Shewanella sp. SM69. The sequence goes on along the minus strand of NZ_JAKKRV010000009.1, from coordinate 49,888 downwards.
GCATTCTAAGACGAGGATTAGAAAATCACCATAGACTTTCTTGGTAAATAAAGGGTCCTAAACAAGATACGATGAAATCAGAGCTTAAGGCGTAGATTAGGCCCATTTCAATCTCTCATTATTTCAACAAATGCCTAAGGGCTAGGCATTCAAAACCAACGACCCTCACGCGCGAAAAGCTCACAACTACCCCACATAACGCTCAGCCATTTCAGTTGACTCTTCCACCAATAAACCATTACGTAAACTCAGTTGCCGTGACACTGCACTGTGTTCAATGCTTCTGTGAGTACTGAGCAAAATAGCGCAACCTTGGGAGCTTAACCGCTTTAGCAAGTACCACACTTTGCCGAAGTAATGCTTATCCATCCCCGCCAATGGATCGTCCAAAAGCAGCACCTTAGGGCGTAGGCAGGCGAGTGACGCTAAGGCAATCAAGTGCTGTTGGCCGTAAGATAATTTGTGGGGCGACAGATGGGCTAAGCTAAATAAATCCAACTCGTCCAACATTTGCACCGCTCGCTCTTTGGGGAGTTCAAAGCGCCTAAGGCTAAACTGCATTTCGGCTAGCACGTTAGACTCGAATAATTGTCGACTCGGCCTTTGCATCAACAGTCCCAATTCCGCGCCATAAATCCCCAATTTAGGTCTTCGCCCTAGCACTTTAAGGGGAAGACGCTGCCTTAAACTGTGCACGCCCGCTATAGTTTTCAATAGACTCGTTTTACCAGAGCCGTTGTCGCCCACTAAGGTCACTATCTCCCCCGCTTGCAATTGGAATCCTTGTGGACACGCAAATAACGTGGGACAAGCATCGAACCCAAAATCAAAGGCTTCGGCACTGACCAAGACTTTGCCTAAATGCTCAAATTTAGCTTGATGTCGCCACGCAGGCGCTTCAATTTGCGGCGCATCGCTCACTGTATAGATGCCTTCGGACAACTTGCCTGCCTCTAACTGCCAATAATGCTGAATAATCTCGGCGAATGCCGAGGCGTTATGCTCAACCAATACTAGCGCCATACCATCTTGGATAAGATTGCGAAGCACGACCAGCAGCTCACTCACACCGTGATCATCGAGTTGTGCCCAAGGTTCATCGAGCAGCAGTAAATGCGGCTCTGACACTAACTGGGCGGCGATCATTAAGCGATATTTTTGACCGAGGGAAAGCGTGCTGACTTGGGTATCGAGGCGCAGATACAAGCCCACGCGCCGTAGTGCTAATTGCACTTTAGGTAGCATTTGCTCAGCGGGAATACCGAGGTTTTCTAAGGCGAAAGCCACCTCGGCACCAACGGTTTGCCTTAGTAACTGAGTTTGTGGGTCTTGCATTACCAGACCCGTAACCAATTGAGGATAACGCCAGATGTCACCTTCATGCGGGCGATTTAACACGCCCGCCAGTAGATTTAGCAGACTCGATTTTCCTGAGCCCGTAGGACCGCTCACGCAATGGCATTGGCCAGTGCCAATCGCCAAGTTAATTTCCTGTAATACCGTCGGTAACTGGCTGCCATAGTTGAAGCTAACGCCTTCGAGATCTAAGAGTTTCATGCTATATCTGCCTATAAAGATCTAACGAACAGCCTATGACAAGGCTTCACCCTAGTCGTCTTTTCATTCCCACGGCGAGTCATACGTTAATAGACATCTAACTTGTCACGTAGAAAATTTAAGATGTGCCAGCTATTGTGGACCGCGATTATTCTGTCTCAACCGAAAAACGTTTAAAAACCAACCTAGATCGACTAATTACGACAAAGGGAAAGTACATTTAGCGACTAAGAGACAAAATGTCCACCGAGGGTGACTTGCCCGACAAAAAGACCCACTCAAGTCACATTTTTTATCAGCGTAAAATGAGACTATGGCGAAAGTCACACGATAGGGCCTTACATCTTGACACACTCGACCGTGGCCTTTAATTTGAGCGAAAGATTCTTATTTACAGACTAAAATCACTACAGGTAAATGGCTTGTAAAAGAGGACATTAACCTGAGTCGAATTTACTGACGCTGACAGAGTGACCTTCAGCTTTCGCCTTCATCCGTTATCTTTGGAGTTCTATTTGCCCGTTCATGCCCTGTCTGAAGACCTTAAGTCTCTCATCGACAAACTCATTCAATTAAAGCAAGTTCCACCGACGGAACCGATAGTGCAGTTGTCACTAAACACTGTCGCTATGCCTTTAATTTCATGGCTGGCATCCCAGGCTCATTACCCAAGGATCTACTGGCATGGGCGCGACAGAATCGAAGAAGTCGCGGCGATAGGGGCGTGCAAAGACTTTAGATTTGAAACCGGAATCAATGATCAGCAACTGGCCATGGCCTACCAAGAGCAGCGAGCCTTATCGACGAATCAGAATATTCGCTACTATGGCGGTGTTGCCTTCGATCGCACTATAGAGTCTTGGCCTGAGTTCGGTAATAGCCGCTTTATCCTGCCGCGCATTGAATTTAGACGCAGTGGTAACAAATTTAGCCTATTAGTGAATCTTAATTTTGCTGATAATGATCACCATAGCGAGATAGATAAGGCCATCGGCGCTATCGAAGCCGTCATGCCAGCTAAGCCACTCTCGCCACCTAAAAAGATCGTTCCACTTGGGCGCAGTGACAAACCTGATTTTGAACGTTGGAAGACATTAGTCGAGCAAGTGGTGGATCCTAAGTTCAATCAAGATACCCCAAAAGTCGTGTTATCCCGCTTAACACAACTTGAAGTCAACGAACCTATCGATCCTTGGATGGTACTGGCTTGCTGGCAGGGCCGTAATCCCAATAGTTTCCAGTTTGGCTTTCAATTTAGCCCAGATCGCACTTTTATCTCTTGCTCACCAGAGCGTTTATTCCGCCGCCGTCAGCAGGAGCTATTTACCGAGGCACTTGCTGGTACAACGGTACGCGGTCTCAATCAAGAAGAAGATATTGCGCTGGCGAACGCTTTATTAGAAGACAACAAAAATAGCGTTGAAAACCAACTTGTTCGTAGCCACATAGTGAATATGCTCACGCCGCTGAGCAATTATGTTGGCGCCGATGAATTAGCGACTATTTTTAAACTGAACCATATTCAACATTTACACCGTGCAATTCGAGCCGAATTGAAGCCGAGCGTGAATGATTTCCAACTGTTGCAAGCCCTGCATCCTACTCCTGCAGTTGGCGGCTTGCCGCGATATTCAGCGCTAAACTTTATTCGTCAACGTGAAGGTTATATTCGTGGTTGGTACGCCGGTGCCTGCGGCTATTTCAATAAATATGAGAGTGAGTTTTCGGTAGCGATCCGCAGTGCGCTGATCGAACCCGGTCGGATTAACCTATTTGCGGGTGCGGGAATTATTGCAGGTTCTGAGCCCGAAGCTGAGTGGCAAGAGCTTGAAAATAAACTCGCAACCATAATGTCGATTTTATTCGAAATGTAATAAGCCTAGTAAACATTAAGACTATTCAGCGCCGTCAGCCCTTCGTTTTTCAATCGTTTCAAGGTAAAGCCTGTCCTGTTCACCCGAATCGATTAAGCGCTTATGTGCAAGGTCAAAATGTTGTTTCAACATCTGGCCTTTCTCGGTGTTAGCGAAAACAAAATAGGTTTCGGCCTTGAGTACACCTTGAATAATCACAAAATTTTGTGGCGCCTTTAATTTAGGAACAAACGTAAGTAAATTAGGTTTGTAATCTAGCACGGCATCTATACGTCCAGCATTTAAGCTATTGAGCATAGTCAACATATCGCTACTTTCTTCGTAATACATAGGCACAGGTGTCAGCATATTGTATCTGTAGGCCAGCATGGCCTGAACCTTCTTGTGGGATAGGCTTTCAATACCAGTCCATCCTGCCGCCACCTCAGCAGTAACAGCCACATCGATAGAGTCCACTTCAACCATATTCTCTGTTAATAGCCCCTTTTTAATATCACCCTTGTAAACGCTGAGCGTGATATCGGTACGATTGTGCTCAACAAGATATAAACTGCGGGCAAAAGGCATAAACTGCACATTGAGTTGCCATTCTGGCTCAGGGAAAATCCGCTGAAGTAACTCGAAGTAGTAACCCGTTTTATCACGATTGGCAAATCCCTCCCAAGTTGACGTTGCTACATCGACCACTATCGGCTGAGCGGCGGAAACTGACACAGGTAACACAGCTAAAAATAAGCAAAAAGTAGCAAAAAATCGTCTCATGGCTATCCTCCTTCGACGTATTCAAAGTGTAGAAGAGTTTTCATTCTATGTGCACATTTAAACAGCAGACTTGCATCTTAAAACTCGACCACTATAATGGCGACCCGATTTCAGCACGCTGTCACCGGCAATAAAGTCGTAAACATAATAAATTGAATATTAGCGGGTTCCCTCACCCCGCCCTACACAACTAAAAAGGCCACATATGTTAATGTTAACCACAGCGCAGCTTCGCCGCGCTTTATTCCTATTAGTAGGATTTCACATACTGATTATTTGCGTCAGCAACTACTTAGTACAATTGCCATTTCAACTGTTTGGCTACCACACAACTTGGGGGGCATTCAGCTTTCCGTTCGTGTACTTAGCCACAGATCTCACTGTCCGTATTTTTGGCCAACAAGCCGCACGCAGCATCATACTCAAAGCTATGATTCCCGCTTTGATGATTTCCTACGTGATGGGAGTGATGTTCCATCAAGGCAGCTTTCAAGGTGCTGATTCACTTGCACAGTGGAATACCTTTGTGTTCCGAATTGCCTTTGCCAGCTTCGCGGCTTATTTGATTGGTCAGTTGATGGATATTAAGGTTTTTGCCCGTATTCGAGCCAGTCGCTCTTGGTGGGTCGCCCCAGCAGCCTCCACCTTAGTTGGAAATCTGGTCGATACTTTAGTCTTTTTCAGTATCGCCTTTTACGCCTCTTCCGATAGCTTTATGGCAGCCAATTGGCCCGAAATCGCTACAGTCGATTACGGCTTTAAGCTAATCGTGAGCTTAGGCCTTTTCCTACCGGCATACGGTGTTTTGCTAAAAGTCTTACAGGACAAGATTTTGCGAGCCAATCCGCAAGAATCAATTTCCTAATTAACCCAACTGGCCAGACCTGTTATAATTTAACCAGTTAATAGCTCAGCCCTGCTCCTGTTAACGCGCGAGTGGGGCTGATTTTTTATGAGAGTAAACTATGTATTCTATTGAAATTAAAGCAGAGTCAAGTTTGACTCCCGAGTTAGCCGCTCAGCTTATCGAACTTAGCCAACAAATCCCTGAGCTCGATCACCCACTCACAAACGAAGTGTTGGACCAGCGCTTACAGGGCAAGACATGTTTGATCTTAGTCGCATATGTAGAAGGTGAATTGGCAGGGTTTAAACTGGGTTACGAGCAAGAAGAAGCCATATTTTATAGCTGGTTAGGTGGCGTTGCATCCGACTTTAGACGTTTAGGCTTAGCGCAGAGTCTACTCGAATATCAAGAAACTTGGGCGCGCCGCCAAGGATATAATCATATTCAAGTGAAGACGCTGAACCGCTTCCCTGCGATGCTTAATTTATTGATCAGTAATCAATATTTAATTACTGAACTGACAGCCGATCCTAAAAGCTTAGTCGATCATAAACTGTATCTGTGCAAGTCGATCTAAACCGTTAATGGATGAGAGCAAAACGATATTTGTAAAGATGTGCACTTTTTGCAATAAATAGCTTGCAAACACAATTGAGAATGATTATCGTTAACGTGCGTTCCAAAACTCATCTTTAACAACGATGACTGGTAATCGACGTTGTTATGGAGCTCCTGAGTTTGCAAGCACGACATTGCTCACACACACTCTTTGTGGCCGGACTCATCATCCGGCTTTTTTTTGCCTAAAAATCAGTAATGCAAAGCCACATAATACAAAGCTAGCAATCGCTCGACATATTTTAATTCAAACCTAATCAGCCAAATACAATACACTGCCTATCTAACGGGATAAGACTAATCTGCAGACATATCGCTGTAGTTGCCCGCAAAGTGTAAGCCATCGTAGGGATTATTTTGCTGATCTTCCTTCGCTTCATGATACAAACCTATGGTAAATAAAGACCCTTTACCCAAAGTTGAACTCACTTCTATCGTGCCACCAATCCGCTTGATAATGCCGTAACTGAGCGAAAGACCTAAACCAGTGCCATCCTTACGTGTGGTATAAAAAGGGTCGAAAATCCGTCCCAGCTGCTCTGGCGCTATCCCTGAGCCTTCATCTTCCACTTCGATTTTGACGCCAATCGGCATATCCTGCTGCACCCAGTCATAGGTTCGCACCCAAATACGTCCTTTACCGTCCATCGCATGCGCCGCATTCACTACAAGATTAATCAAGACTTGCAGCAACTGCGGACGATTAACCTGTACTGGACAACTGGCGTTTAACTCAGTGATCAGCACGACTTCTTGTTTTTGAATCGAATGTCGCACCAACACCAACATTTCTTCGATAATAGGAGTCATCGGATGCATTTCTAGTGGTGCGTTGAATTCGCCAGGTCGGCTGTATTGCAACAGGCTACGGATGATAGTGCTGATCCGCCCAACCTGTTGAATGACTAGATCAATTTCTTCTTTCACTACTTCTGCATTGTCGCCAAGCTCGTAGCGCAGTAACTCCATATTGCCGAGGATTACGGCAGTCGGATTATTGATTTCATGGGCGATACCTGCGGTCAATTCGCCAAGAGCAGTGAGCTTCTCGTTAGTGACGAGCTGTTGACGCGTTTCGTTTAGTAATGCCACGTTACGTTGCAGCTCTAAGGTTTTATCCTGCAGGCTACGAGTACGCTCTTCAACCTTCATTTCAAGCTGTTCTGCCGCCGCTTGAATTTGGGCATTTCGACGCTGTAGCAAGTCAAGCATACTGTCAAACTGCTCGGCTAAGTTCGATAACTCGTTATCCCGATCTAATCCTAAGGCACCGATACGAATATTGCGCCCCGACTGCACAGCTTGTACAACATGGTGAATACGTTCAATTGGCTGCAATAAACTATAAGCACCGCGATAAACCAGCAGGCCAGAGACCAACAGCACTAACATTAGAATCGTGCCTAGCTCTATGATATTGAGTAAATAATTATGGATAAATGGCGATTCAGAAAAGCCGGTATAGATCATACCGACACGTTGGCCGCGAACATCTTCCAAGGGGGCATAAGCGGAAATAAACCAATCGTTAAATACGAAAGCGCGATCGACCCACTGCTCGCCTTGAGTTAACACTTTGTCTTTCACCTCCTCCGATACTAAACTGCCAAGCGCGCGGCCCAGCGTCTCATTACCTGTGGGATAAAAATGCAGCGGCACGTTGGTGGAAATACGGATGTTATCTAAGAAGATGGTCACAGTACCAATGGAACGCTCGGGCAAGGTGCCTTTGTCGTATACCAGATCACGAATGTGGTCGACAATTCGAGTATCGCGATTAAACAAGATCCCACCATCGAGATACCAAGCCACTTTGCCTTCCATATCAGGGACGGGCAATAGGCTACGGCTCAATAAACCACGTTCTTCAACGGTTTTAACGGGGCTCTGCGCCCGCAAGGTTGCAACTATCGGAATGCTCGCAGTGATAGCCAATTCGGGATCGATACGTGCTAAACGCTCGGGCGGCAGCACCATCAAGCCGGAGTAAGGTAATAAACCGTCTAACTTAGGAAGGATTTGGCGTAAATCGGGGTCTGCGGCCGCTTCGGCAACACTGACTAAACGCAGATAATCGAGATTTAGCTGTTTTTTCTGTTCAAGAAGAAAAGCATCAATACTGGCTCGGTAGCTGACTTCGCCACTTAATTCTTTACCACTGAAAAGTGGCCTAAAGTCATTTTGAAAGGTCCAAGACGTCACCACACGTTCAAGTTGTTTTTCTTGGCGTACTTGCACTTGCTGCAAAGTGTTTTCGGCAACAGATAAGTCAGCTTTAACCTTCATAAACAGCTGCTTACCTGTATAACTGATGTTCCAGTAAATTGTGATAAACACTAAACTCACCAGTGTCAGCAAAATAGGCAGTAATGTCAGGATTAATATGCGATAGCGCACCTTGGCCTGCATTTGCTGCCAACTGACACCAAAAAAGTGAGTGAAGAATGACACTCTATGACTCCTGTTCGCCACTAAAATCAAACCACTCTTTATACTTGCGATCTAAGGTCTTACGCGATACGCCTAAATCCCTCGCCGCGGCAGACTTATTGCCAGAATGTAAGTCCACAACACTGGTCACATGGTGTTTTTCCACGTCTTTCAATGGCCAATCCAATGGATAACCCGATGTGGATAAAGACTCACTCTTCAGCTGTTGCTTCCAATATTCCGCAGGCGGTTTACCCAGCAAAATACAACGCTCAATCATGTTGCGCAGTTCACGAATGTTACCAGGCCACTCGTGTTGCTGTAGTTTCACCATATCTTCATGGCTCCACACGACTTCTCTTACCCCTAATTCAGCGGCAAGTTGGCGAGTGAAATGATGGGTTAACTCCACGACATCTTCGGGTCTATCACGTAATGGCGGGATTAAAATATCGAGCACATTCAGCCGATAATATAAGTCTCGACGGAAATTCCCTGCATCCACTTCATCAATCAGAGTACGGTTAGTGGCCGCGATCACTCGCACATCGATGTTAACTTCTTTCTCGCTGCCCACAGGACGAATCGCTTTTTGCTCTAATACTCTGAGCAATGCCGTTTGCATTTTCAGTGGCATTTCGCCAATTTCATCGAGAAAAATCGTCCCGCCAGAAGCAAAACTGAATAAACCTTCACGATTGCCTTTCGCACCCGTAAAGGCACCGGCGGTATGGCCAAACAATTCACTTTCGAGCAGTTCAGGGGCGATAGAGCCACAGTTAACTGGGACAAAAGGTCCCTGACGTCCACTAAGCAAATGTAATTGCCGTGCGACTAATTCCTTACCCGTGCCCGACTCACCTTGGATCAAGACGACGGCATTGGTCGGCGCCACACGTTCGATGATATGTTTCACCGACTTCATGGCTTCACTGCTGCCAATAATGGTCGATGAATAACCGATTGAAACCTCACGACGCAGCATCAAGTTTTCACGTTTAAGCAAGCGACGTTCGATACAGCGATCGACCGCAGTCATCATCTGTTCGAGATGGAAAGGTTTCATGATGAAGTCAGAAGCACCCGCGCGTAGCGCGGTAATCGCCACTTCCATGTCGGCATAGCCAGTCATAAATATGATGTCCGAACGACGCCCCTGCTCATCCAACGCTTCATGCCATTCGATACCCGAACGACCAGGCAGACGAATGTCGACGATAAGCAAATCGAAATGGCAACGGCTACGCAGCTGCTCCGCATCTTCGATACTGCCCGCCGTTTCGACTAAGGCAAATTTCTTCGAGAGTGCCTTATTTAAAAAACTCCGCATTCCGGGTTCATCATCAACAATCAGTACCGATACTGCCGATGGAAGAGGCTTGAGGTTATTATCTATCTGGCTCATATTGTCTGCTTCTGGACATTTTGACTCATTTGCGACCAATTCTAGCACTGAAAATAGATGAATAGGTCACTATGAACCATCAGAAGTTTGTCCTGAGACAATTTGTCTGTAGAGTATTTGTTAAGCTTGGGATCAAGCTCACAAATTAGGTTAAGCTGTGAAGAAAATGACCGCATTCTCAGCTTGGCATCTAACTTGCTTTCAACCGAACGTATTACAATTTACGAGACCTTCCACTCAGTAGGCATTTGAGTTGGAATCCTATTTTCCGCCAAGGAGTACCCATGCTAAACATGAAATCTCATATGAAGTCATTACTGGGACTGGTTGTTGCAGCCAGTATGTTCACTGTTTTACCCGCTCACTCGACTGAAATTATCAAGTTAGCCACCACCACCAGCACAGAAAACTCAGGTCTATTGAAAGAACTGTTACCTAAGTTCGAAAGTGAATCAGGCTACAAGGTTCAAGTCATCGCCACTGGTACAGGTAAAGCCCTGAAACTAGGTGAGCAAGGTGACGTGGATTTAGTCATGACTCACGCGCCTAGCGCCGAAGCTAAATTCGTCGCCGATGGTTTTGGTGTTGAGCCCCGCGGCATTATGGAAAATGATTTCGTAGTACTTGGCCCTAAAAACGACCCAGCAAAAATCCGTGACAGCAAAACGGCCGAAGAAGCCTTCGTTAAAATGGCAAAATCAGGCGTACCTTTTATCTCTCGTGGTGACAACTCAGGCACTCACATCAAAGAGTTAGAAGTATGGAAAGCGGCAAATGTTACTCCTAACTTCAAAGGTTATACTTCAGTCGGTCAAGGCATGGGTAAAACCCTGCTGATGGCAAACGAAATGCAAGGTTACACTCTGTCTGACCGTGGTACTTTCGTGGCTTATAAAACTAAACTCGATCTTGCCGTTGATTTCGATGGTGGCAAAACCTTAGCCAACCCATACCAAGTCATTCTCATCAACCCTGCTAAATACCCAGATCTGAACCACAAAGGCGCTAAAGTATTCAGCGACTGGTTGATCAGCAAAGAAGGTCAAAGCATGATCAACAGCTTCAAAGTTGAAGGCGAGCAATTGTTCAAGGCAACTTATAGCGAATGAACGACGGCTGGCTAGCACTATTACAGCAGGCGTTAAGCCTGCTGTTTTCTTTAGACCCTGACGTTTGGTCCATCATTTCGATCTCGTTTTCGGTTTCTTTCGCGGCACTGCTGATCACGCTTGTTCCTTCCATGGTGCTCGGCTTTGTGTTGGCGTTTGCGCCATTTCGCGGCAAATGGATAGTCACTAACTTAGTTCAAACTCTGCAATCAATCCCGACAGTGGTTATCGGTCTACTCGTGTATTTACTGCTAACACGCAACGGTCCTCTGGGCGATCTAAAATGGTTATTTACCCAAGAAGGTATGATTCTCGGGCAAATGTTCATCTGTGCCCCCGTGCTAATTGCAATGAGCCAAGCCGCATTCACTAGCGTTGATCGCAGAGCTTGGGAAACCTCACGCACCTTAGGTGCCTCTTGGTGCCGTGCAGTGTGGACAGTATGCCGAGAACTGCGCATGCCCTTACTGCTGGCGATTGTCGCGGCGTTTAGTCGCATTCTGACCGAAGTCGGCTGCTCTATGATGGTCGGCGGCAATATATTAAACGTGACCCGTAATATTCCTACCGCAATCGCACTCGAAACCAGCAAAGGTGACTTCGCCCAAGCTATCGCCCTCGGGCTAGTGCTGCTAATCTTGGCCTTGATCCTCAACTTTGCCTTAGGTAGTTTACGCGGCAAAGCCATGCCAAGGAGCCATTAAGCAATGACTAAGGTCAAACTGATCGCCCGTGACGTAGAAATGTCCTTTGGCGCGCGCCTGTTATTCAAAGCCGACGTATTATCGCTCTGCCAAGGAGATGTGATTTATCTGCAAGGCGACAATGGCACAGGCAAATCAACCTTGATGAAAATTCTGGCGGGCTTAATGCCACCAACCAAAGGTCATATTGAGGCTGTCGGTTTTGCCAAAAATGCTTGGTGGCGACGCAATCCATTGTTAGGTAAGGCTGTTTATCTGCACCAACATCCTTATTTGTTCGACGGCACAGTGGAATATAATCTCACCTATGGGCTGAATTTCAGCTCAGAAACAAAAGCCAAAGCGAAACAGCGGATTACTCAAGCGATTGAGATGGCGCAGCTAGAGTCGCTGCTACACGCAAGGGCCAGTAATCTCTCTGGCGGCGAAAGACAGCGCCTCGCGATTGCGCGCGCTTGGATCCTACAACCTAAACTATTAATGCTCGATGAACCCACCTCCAATATGGACAAGGATTCCCAAGAGCTAGTATTAAAAATGATCCAACAACTCAAACACGAAGGCACAGGAATGTTACTGAGTAGCCATCAGAATTGCGCGCTAACCGCCATCTGCGAACAACAGTGGCACATAGAAGGTGAGCGCGTGATGACCTCTTATCAACAGCCTGAATCTTTGCCAGCACAGGAGCCTTTGTATGTCATCGCAAATTGATGCCGTTATTCTCGCCGGTGGTATGGCCCGTCGCATGGGTGGCGACGATAAAGGTCTCGTCGAATTAAACGGCGAAGCCATGATTAAGCACACAATAGATAGAATAAAACCTCAGGTTAAGGAGATCCTGATCAACGCAAATCGTAACCAAACACGTTATGCTGAGTTCGGTTTTAAGGTGATAAGTGACGAGCATAGTGGTTTTCTCGGACCTTTAGCGGGTATGATCACTGCTATGGGCCAAACAGATGCAGACTACTTATTAGTAGTGCCCTGCGACTGCCCACTCCTGCCACTCGACCTTGTTCCGCGTATGTTGGCAGCAATTGAAGCAGAAAAAGCCGAGATTGCTGTTGCCAGTGACGGTGAGTATGAACAACCCGTTGTTTTACTCTTAAAACCTAGCTTACGTGACTCAATGAGAGCGTTTCTTGAGGCGGGTGAGCGTAAAGTGGACTTTTGGTATATCAAACATCACTTCGTCGTAGCGTCATTCGCCGACCAGCCCAATGCTTTTGTGAATGTGAATACGCCAGAACAAAAACAACGACTAGCGATAGAAATCACCCAATAGCTAAAAAGGCTCCAATAACCCAAATTAGAGGTGCAAATGAGTAACCCCTTCGTCAATCCGCTCGCTATTCCCGTTCTCGGATTTTGTGCCTACAGTGGCACGGGGAAAACCACCTTACTCAAGCAATTGATCCCCGAATTAAATCAACGTGGCCTGCGCTTAGCCGTAATCAAACATGCCCACCATAATTTCGACGTAGATATTCCCGGCAAAGACAGTTACGAAATGCGCAAGGCTGGCGCGCGACAAATGCTGGTCGCCTCCCATATACGCTGGGCGCTGATGACAGAAGATGCGCGCGATGGCGATCCTGAGTTAGTCCATTTACTCAAGCAAATCGAAGCCGACAAAGTCGATATTGTCCTCGTCGAAGGCTTTAAAAAGCTCGCATTACCTAAAATTGAATTGCACCGCGCCGCCCACGGCAAACCTTTTATCTACACTCAAGATGAGAATATCCTCGCCATCGCCTGTTGCGACGATACTCAATTGCCCAGCGACGCACTTCCTAGTGAGCTGCGCCGACTCGATCTCAACAATGTCTGCCAGATTGCCGATTTTGTGATGGAGTACACCCAAAACTGGGAAGCGCCACTCCAATACCCCATTTCGGCCGTGGATACCTGCGCCATAGGCGACAACAAAAACCTTACCGTCAGCCAAGGTTTAGCGCAGATTTTATCCCATGTATCACCTGTGGCAGAGATTGAAGACATTGAGTTAGATGCCTTAGATAACCGCGTACTAGCCAGCGACAGCATTTCTCCCGTCAACGTGCCACAACAAACCAATTCGGCGATGGATGGCTACGCCTTTGTCTATCAAGACCCCATGCCTACCACCTTAAAATTGGTGGGAGAGGTTCTTGCCGGTCATCAATATTCGGCCACGCTTAAAGTCGGCGAAACCGTGCGTATCATGACGGGCGCAACAGTGCCTGCAGGTGCTGATACAGTGCAGCCCCGAGAGCTTGCCAAGGAAGTCGATGGCATTGTTAGCTTTGAAGGCCGCATTCTTTCTGGCCAACACGTTCGCCTCGCAGGAGAAGATATTGCTCAAGGCCAAGTCGCACTTGCAAAAGCCACTCGCCTAAGCGCCGCCGAACAAGGTTTACTGGCCTCACTAGGGCTCAATCACCTGAGTGTATATCGCCGCCCAACTGTTGCAGTATTCTCTACCGGCGATGAAGTGAGCCAGCCTGGCGAAGTACTCAAAGCTAACTGCATCTATGACTCAAACCGCTTTACCATCAAAGCGATGGCAAAACGTCTCGGTTGTGACGTTATCGATTTAGGCATTATCGAAGATTCTGAAGCCGCCCTTGAAGCAACTCTCGCTAAAGCCGCCAACCTTGCCGATGTCGTCATTAGCTCTGGTGGTGTGTCTGTCGGCGATGCGGACTACATCAAAACCGTGCTTGCACGCCTCGGAAAAATTGATTTCTGGCGGATTAGCATGCGTCCGGGTCGGCCACTCGCCTTTGGTAAAGTGAATGACAGCTTATTCTTCGGGCTACCTGGCAACCCAGTCGCAGTCATGGTGTCTTTCCTGCAATTTGTGCAGCCCGCTTTACGAAAATTAGCAGGTGAAGTGAACTGGCAAGCGCAGCTATTCCCTGCAATAAGTGATGAAACACTAAGAAGCCGCCAGGGCCGCACCGAATTTATTCGCGGGATTTATCAGCTTGGTAAAGATGGACGCCTGCACGTGAGTAGCACGGGCAACCAAGGTTCTGGGATGTTAAGTTCAATGGTTAAAGGGAATTGCCTCATCATCATAGGGGATGATGCAGAAGCCGTGAATGCAGGTGAAACTGTATTTATTCAACCCTTTGCGGATCTGCTTTAGGATCCAGTGAGTTTTTATGAGTCTAATTGTGGATTCCTTTGGCCGTAAGGTCGAATATTTACGGCTCTCGGTCACCGACCGCTGCGACTTTCGCTGTGTTTATTGCATGACGGAAGATCCCTGTTTTCTGCCAAAGGACCACGTACTCCACCTCGAAGAATTAGCTTGGATTGCCCAAGCCTTTACCGAGCTTGGTGTGACTAAAATTCGCCTGACCGGCGGTGAGCCCTTAGTTCGCAACGATTGCGACCAGCTAGTGGGTCTGCTTGGTAAGCTGCCTGGGCTGACGGATTTATCCATGACCACTAATGGTTCAAGGCTGACAAAATTCGCTAAACCCATGTTTGATGCAGGATTAAAGCGCCTCAATATCAGCCTAGATACCTTAAACCCCACACTGTTTACTCAGCTAACGCGTAACGGCAAATTAGACAGAGTCATCGATGGTATTGATGCGGCTATTGCGGCGGGATTTGAACGTATCAAGATTAATGCGGTGATTTTAAAACAGCAGAACGATAATGAAGTTATTGATTTAGTTGATTTCTGCCGTGGCCGTAACTTAGACATCGCCTTTATCGAAGAAATGCCACTTGGCGAAATGGATGAGCGGAAACGCGCCCGTCATTGCAGCAGCGATGAAGTAAAAGCCATCATCAATAGTCACTATCCGCTACAGCTTTCCAACAAACGTACCGGCGGCCCAGCACGTTATTACACTATGGCCGACAGCCCAATCCATATCGGCTTTATCTCGCCCCACAGTCACAACTTCTGCCACGAATGTAATCGCGTGCGCGTCACAGTCGAAGGCCAATTACTGCTGTGTTTAGGCAATGAACATGCCGTTGATCTCAAAAGCATAGTTCGGGAATTTCCGGCTGATATTGAAAGATTAAAAGTCGCTATTCTCGCGGGAATTAATCTCAAGCCTAAGCAGCACGACTTTGGCAATAATCAGGTACAAATCCTACGCTTTATGAATGCCACAGGCGGTTAAGCATCACCACTCCATCGCTTAAGGGCTAGCATCTCAATTTGGCCGTGATAAACTCGAAGCATCACCCTATACTTAGCGTTACACATTTCTATGGCATTAACTCGTAAGCAATGGAATAACATCATCATAGTCGCCTGCGCCTTTATGGTCGCCGTGCTGACGTTTATGGATAACAAAACCAATAATGTTCCGAGTGATGCTCAGCGACTGTTTGACGATAATGCACCGCTTTCACAGCTGCAACTCGACGGGTTATGGCTGCACAAGCAAACATCACAATGGGAGTGCGACACTACAGTCCTCAACTGTGATGAGTGGGCAAAGGCGTGGCAAACCATACGGGTATCCCCATTAACCGCCGCGCCAAAAACCACAGATAATCCGCAAGAATTAGTTATACAGATTGCAGATATCCGCGATGCTCAACTGTGGATCTATTTTCCCAATGAAGGCGCCTTAAAGTCTCCCGCAGGTAATTGGTATTTAGTACCACCGAGTTTAAGAGCTAAACTGCAACCGATCCTCGATGCGAAACCCGCAACTTAATGTCACCCCATTTTACTTAAGATAAGAAAGAATCCATGCCGGAATTACCAGAAGTTGAAGTCACCCGTCAGGGTATTGCCCCCTACCTTGTCGAGCAAACCGTAATAGATCTTGTGATCCGCAATGGCTCGTTGCGCTGGCCTGTGCCTGACATAGCCAAACAGATTATCGGTCAAGTTATACGCCAAGTGCGACGCCGTGCTAAGTATCTGTTAATCGACACTGACGCGGGTACTAGCATAGTGCATTTGGGTATGTCAGGGAGTTTACGGATTTTGCCCCACGATACCCCAGTGGAAAAGCATGACCATATCGACTTAGTGCTCGCCAACGGCCGTATTTTACGTTTTAACGATCCGAGACGATTCGGTGCTTGGCTATGGTGTGAACTCCCAGAAGAAGCGCATCCATTACTCGCCAAATTAGGGCCAGAACCACTGACCCATGCCTTTAATGTCGCACAATTAGCGGCAGCTTTAGCGGGCAAGAAAAAAGCGATCAAGCTCTGCCTGATGGATAATCATATCGTGGTGGGAGTGGGCAACATTTACGCCAATGAAGCCCTGTTTGCGGCGGGCATTCACCCAGAGGCCGAAGCAGGTAAAATCGATATCGAGCGTTTGACCGTTTTAGTTGCAGAAGTGAAGCAAATCTTAGCCCACGCCATTAAACAGGGTGGCACCACGCTGAAAGACTTCACCAATGCCGATGGTAAGCCTGGCTACTTCGCCCAGAAACTGCATGTCTATGGTCGCGGCGGTGAAACCTGCACAAGCTGCGGTAACTTACTAAGTGAAATCCGTTTAGGCCAACGCACCACAGTATTTTGTGGCATTTGCCAAACACGCTAATATTGCGTTATTTATAAGCCAAAATGCCAAGCAAGTGCTTGGCATTTTTCGTTATTTAATCAATTACAGCTGTCAAAAACGATACTCAAAACTGCTAAATAGCGTGGCATTGGTATCATTTTCTTGAACTTCAAACTCCGATCTCGATACTGTTCCACCTAAGCTCCACATGCCTTTCCACACAGGCATACGGTAAGAAAGCTCCAGCATCAATAAATCTTCTTTTGGCGGTTGTGGTGCCCAAGTGTTCGCCACATTGGAGCCATCTTTATTCAGCTTCGCATAACGCAGCAACGAGGTAAAACCACGGCTGTTATTAAACTGGCCAACTAATCCAACCACGAACACTTGTGCATCGCTATCATAGGTAGAACCCAAAGCACGACCATAGTAGCGAGCACCACTCAGATAGACAGGATCCTCATAGAAACAATTGGCACTATCACCATCGCATTTTACATAGGTGTCCGAATATTCCATGAACAACTTAAACTGCTTACCCGATGTGCCAAAATGGGTATCAATACCCCAAAGTGAGCCGCAGTCACTACCATTTTCACAACTATGTTCGAGATATAATCCAACGGGAATATCCTGCAAAGTATCGGCATAACGCATATCAATACTTTGAGTTCTATGGCCTGCATCGCGGCGCTCATTCGGCGCACAATCATTTGTACCATCGATACAAACAGCATTACTCGCAACCGAATCCCACCAAGAGTCAAAGTTACAATCTTGGCCCTCACCACAAAATAAGGTCGACCAAGACAATCCCACTTCTAACTGTTTAATCGGTCTTGCACTTAAGCGCATATCCCACTCAGCCGTCTTAGGCACAGCACGATCCACTTCAGTTAAGCTAAATCCGGTTTTAAAGGTCCAAGGACCAATCCAAGATAACCAAGGTGTTTCAAAGGCCGCGGCATTGTTACGGCTCAAGGTTAACGATGACATAGGGCGGGCGTTATTAGAACGATGTAGAGCCGAGTCAAACCCCGGTCCCCACCACTGCTCAACCGCGCCTAAGGTTGCGATCCAATTACCAAAAATGATGGCAAAATAAGACTCATCAAGGCGGAAATTTTTATTATCTTGCGGATCATAGGTTTCTGCCACAGTCGCCTTATAAGCAACACGCGATCCTAAATACTCGTAGGAGCCCAGCACTTCACCTTTCTCGCGATAGTCAGAACCATAATGTTGAAAGCGAGCAGGATCAGATGCTGCCGATACTTTTATCCGTGCATTACCACGATTATCGACAGCATTTTGATAATAAAAATTAACCCGTGCAAAGGCTTGTACTAAAGAGGGAGAAAGCAGCTCAGGCTCAATTTTCGCTAAATCACCACCAATGCCTGACCACATCAATGGATAAGTATTCACTGGCACAGTGATCACACCCGCATCAGCAAGTGCTTGAATGTCAGCTCTAAGATAAATATCAGAGGCATCGACCCAAGGTGCAGCAGCAAGCATTGAAGAAAAAAACAGGCCAGAGGCAATGCTAGTAGCAAGGATCGTGGGGGAAAAAAAAGCCTTCATAACATCCTTTTAAGTATCATCACAAGGCAACAATGCCTCAAAGTTAACACAAAACTCCTACGTAAAAACTATCTAGTTCGCAGGTAAAATCTAAGGTTTAACCAACTTAAGCTTTGCCGCCAATGCAGCCGTTACTTCAGGGTGAACAAACTGGCTCACATCGCCACCATGCAGGGCGACTTCCTTTACTAAGGTGGAAGATATAAAAGAATTCTCCTCAGCGGGCGTTAAAAATACGCTTTCCAGATCTGGGCTCAATCTGCGATTCATATTTGCTAATTGGAATTCATATTCAAAGTCGGATACCGCGCGTAACCCACGCACAAGTACACTGGCCTTTTGCTCCTTGGCAAAATCCACTAGCAACCCCGAAAACCCCACCACCTCGACATTATCCAAATGAGCAGTTACCCGATTGACCAATTCAACTCGCTCTTCAAGGGTGAATCTAGGCTGCTTGGAAGGATTAGCCGCAATGCCAATCACCACATGTTTAAACAGTTTAGCCGCACGCTCAATCAAGTCGGCATGACCATTGGTGATAGGATCAAATGTCCCTGGGTAAATTGCTCTTGTATGCACTTTGCTGACTCAACTCACATGGATGCCAAAAATCATTGCTCGCCAGTCTACTCGTTTTAGCCAAGCGAGTGAATAATCGCAGCAAAAACGGCTTTAAATACCGATAAAAAGCTTAAAAATAAGCAAGAACGCTATTGATTAAGCCCATGTAAAGGCACGAACAGGTATAATGTTGCACGAAATTAAAACCGACCACATACAATGTTGCTCCCCTATTTAACGATATACACTGAGCAGTGTTAGGTTTAAAAACGACGTTTGAAGACACGCAGAAGAGCATATATGAAGAAAATCGCGATTTTTTGCCATAACTTTTTCTCCAACGGCACAGTGAAAGTCGCCTTGTCGCAGGCAGAAGTGTTACAGGAAGCAGGACAAGATGTGCATTTGTTTGTGTTTCACAAGGAAGGCGATTTTATACCTCCGCAAAATGTGACCATTCATTATCTGTTTGAAGCGGGTCAAAAACCTTCGCTACAGGAGCAGATACAACAACTCAAAGCTAAAGTGAGCGCCGCCGAAAAAACGGGCAAGTTTTCACTCTTTCTAAGTAATTCAACTGACTGCGATGTTGTTGTTTCCGGCTGTCATTTCGATCCTTGCTACTACTTCTGTCATTGTGCGTTAAAACAAGAGTTATTGATGGAGTTAAAACGCGGTCCAGTACACTTCTGGCGCAGATGGAAAAAAGCCAAGGCTCTGATCGGCAAAAAAATCATCACAGTCTCAAATGGTATTGCCGACGAACTCAGAACCACTTCTTGGTTAAAACCCCAGAGCGTGCAAACCATCTACAACCCTTTTCGCTTAGAAGAAATAAAAATTAAGACTCAAGAAGTTATCGCCGAAATTCCCAATGAGCCTTATATGATCCATGTAGGTAGAGTCACTCGTCAAAAGCGCCATGACATTCTCTTCAAAGCATTGAGGGATATGCCGACAGCACCTAAACTCGTGCTTCTCTGTAATCGACCAAATAAAGCGCGTAAATTAGCCCAAAAATACGGTGTTGAGCACCGAATTATCAC
Organism: Shewanella sp. SM69; assembly: GCF_025653985.1. Classification (NCBI taxonomy): domain Bacteria; kingdom Pseudomonadati; phylum Pseudomonadota; class Gammaproteobacteria; order Alteromonadales; family Shewanellaceae; genus Shewanella; species Shewanella sp. SM69. The sequence goes on along the minus strand of NZ_JAKKRV010000009.1, from coordinate 29,891 downwards.
ACCCGGTTTTCAACATAATCCCTATGCTTGGATTGCCAGCGCAGAATTAATGCTACTGAGCTCAGATTTTGAAGGCTTGCCAACGGTAGTCATTGAGTCATTGGCCTGTGGCACCCCCGTCGTAAGCACTGACTGCCCTCACGGCCCGAATGAAATCCTTACCGGACATTTAGCTAAATATTTGGTTCCCGTTCGCCAACCTGCATTGTTGGCACAAAAGGCTCTGGAATGTCTGGCATCGCCTCCATCGCTTGAAGACCTTGCTATTCTTAAAGCTGTAGATAGTCAAAATATTGCAAAGCAATATTTGAACTTAGCCGAATAAATATCTTTATACGGTAAAAAGTAGAAACTCTATTGAATATAAGTAGAGTTTCTACTTAACCTCCAACACTTGTTACACTCTGATACAGTATGACGGCTCATTTGAATTAGCACCCGAAAACACAATGCATTAACAAATGCATCAAACAAAGAGTGATAACACACAGAAATACAATACATTTAGCCTGTATAATTACTATTATTGAACATCGATAAAACAGTTTATTATAAGGTTAACCATTCTGTATTTATGAATAAATAAATTCATTGATAGTCTATTTGAAAAATATCAAAATACTTCCCATCAAATAATTCTGCCTAAGTAGAATTAGCAATAAATGATTTTTTGGGGTAGTAATGAGTAAGCTTAAAGTGGCTTTATTAGTTGATGAGTACTTTGGTGGTACTGGCACAGTGTATGGTGGATACGGTTTTCTAGCACGCCACTTAATCGCCAAACACTTACCCAACGAAAATATTGAAGTAGAAGTGCTGATAAAAAAAGACTGCAGCAAGCAAAGATTAATACCTCGTCGCTATATGATCGATGGCATTAAAGTTTATCGCTTAGCGGCTAAGTTTATGGATTTCCTTAATATTAGGTTTCTAAAAAAGAAGAATTACGATATATTTCTGTCAATAGAAATGACAACCCACTCATATCGTATTCTAAAAACCATTCCCAATATTGATAAAAAACTCCTATTTTGGGTTCAAGATCCAAGACCTGATTATGAATGGGATGAAATAAATACCGTAAAACTTTTCCCTGAGAAAAGTTATTGGGACAGTAATATTTATCAGTTTGTTCATGACCTTTGGGCGGCAGGGAAAGTCTCATTTATTTCTCAGGCACGCTTTTTAGATCGTAAAGCCAGAGATCTCTACAATCTCGATGATAAAACAGAAATCAAATATTTACCCAATCCTATCGAGATCGATCATAATTTCGATGTAGAAGCACACCCGAAGAAAAATCACATTATCTTTCTGGGACGAATTGAGTCAGTCAAACGTGGTTGGTTGTTTTGCGAGATAGCTAAACTGATGCCTGAATATGAATTTTTCATGCTAGGTCAGTCATTTAGGCAGTCAAAGAAAAATCAGTCCATCATGAATGACTACCTAAATATTCCCAACCTACATTTTGTAGGGCATGTAGAAGGCGATCGAAAAAACCAGCTAATCAAAGATGCTAAAATTTTAGTCAACACTTCAATTCACGAAGCTCTACCTATTTCTTTTTTAGAAGCGTTATCTTATGGCACCCTTCTCGTCAGTTGCCGTGACCCCGACGAGCTGACGAGTCAATTTGGCGTATTTACAGGTACAGTGCTCGGAGATGGTTTTGATAAAGTCGATTTATTTGTCAATGGTATACGCCATCTGATGGAAAACGAACAACTAAGACAAGAACTCGCGGTTAAGGCAGTTGACTACATCAAAGCCAACCACAGTATTGAAGATTTCCAGAAAAATATGCAAGAAATCATCTTTAAACTGGTTGAAGAAACGAAACTGCAAGGCTAACAAAATGGGCCGATATTGAAATATCGGCCCATAAGTAACGACAACTAGCTAAAACAACTTCCAATAACCTAGCTTGCGCCGCATCTTAAAATGGCGCAACAAGTTCAATGGTTTAGGTTTTAGCCAATCAGTGCCTTTATCAATCAAAGCATCTGTTGCGGCTAAAACTCGCTGGCTAGATTGACCATCGCCCGTAGGGTGAATTTGATTGCAATAATCATGGATGTGCGCCATCAAATCATCAGGACGACTCAGTGCTCGCGTTAATGCAGATTCAATATCCTCAACCCGACTGATATCGATTAAATGATCTTTCGGTGACTGATTTTTAAAGGTCACCACTGGTTTTCGCTGCATTAAAAACATCAACAGAATCGATGAAGTGTCACACAACATCACATCCCCCGACTGCAGCAAAGGGATCACATTATCAGTTTCAACAAACTGTAAATTCTCGTTTTCTAAAGCCTTGTACTGCTCAACAATCTTAGGATTCATCTTTGGATGAAATTGCACTAACCAGCGCCATTGGCTCTTTTGCGACAGGGCTTTAATCTGCTCAAATACTACAGGTGCGCAGGTCAAACTTGGGGAAAATGTTGAGCAAAAGAGTACTACTGGCCTTGGGTCATCAGCTTTGATATAGGGATTATCTTTATTCTCAAGAAATAGGGGGTCGAGCGCAGGCCATCCCGTTTCAACGACAGTAAAAGTACCAAACTTTTTCTCTAGTTTCAGAAAGGGCAGAGTCGTCGCAGGGCCTTGGGTACAATACAAATCAAAACAATCTCTGATTTCGAAGTGATCTTCTCGGCCCTTATGATTCATTTTACCCGCATTAAATCCATGGAATACGCCCACTTTAACCCCAGGAATAAAACGAGGGACAACGTTCCCAGGGACGAATACCGCATCTGGTTTCCACGCTTTCACAGCATCGATGCTCTGCAAGCGCAGTTCATCGGTTTTTAAAAACTTAGGATCGACCTCATTTCCCTCTAAGAACCAGCTAACCTCATCACCTCTTTCCAAAATGACTTGTTGAAGTGGCCTTAACATCGCATAGGAATAGTTTTGCGCTATGTAAAATAAATAACGTCTTTTGGCTTGTTTGGCTTCTTCCACAAGCATGCTCCTAAAACACAAACGAATAAATTATTTTGCCAACGCTAAATATTGTTCGGCAATTAAGGTCGCATCGACTTTGGCCAAAATCTCAACCTGCTCGAGGGATGGCGGCAAGCTAACAACCTCGTCTATCATTTTAGCTAACGCTTTGGGATCACGACGCGGCACGAGATAAGGCACTAAATTTCCGGTTAAAATTTCACTAGGTCCATGTGGGCAATCAGTGCTCACAACAGGAGTCCCACAAGCTAAAGATTCAATCAAGACTGTCGGTAAACCTTCAAAATCAGAGCTGAGCACTAATGCCTTAGCCTGCTTAATCCATGGAAAAGGATTACTTTGAAAACCGGGAATAATTAATCGCTTTTCAATACCAAACTTTTTCGCTGCTTTTATTGCTTTTTTGTGGTTATGACACAAGAGCACGACAGGAAGTTGATTTTGCGTGAGCTTGAGGGCTTCAAACAACACATCATGGCGCTTTTGCTTAGCAAAGCGACCGACATGAATAAGATAATCTCCCTGAGGGATTTGCGGATTATCTTGCTGTGATTGAGATGTGATTTCGTTAAATTCAAATGGATTATAGATAGTTTGCATAGATGCTGGATGCAAACGACCTTTATCTTTAATCTCCTTTGCTATGCCATTTGAGACAGTAATCAAATGCTGGCCATTGAGCGCTTTTTTGGATTTTAGCTTCTTGAAATAAGCAAACGGTCCCAGTTTAAATTGGCGGCTCAACTCTTCTTCTACAGAAGAATGGACTATGACATAAAGCGGTGAAACACCGGTTTTGGTCATCATCAAATTGGTTTTATCTAAATTTGATAAAAACAAATCAAACTTGCCCACTTGAGATTCAATTTCCGCGATTTTTGCGCTGAGTTTGTTAACCGAAGCATTCAATCGCCCAAAATGGTCGAAATCTTTATCCTTAGGGGCAAAACATTGATGAATGGGTAAGTCCTCTGGGATTTCATAATAGCGATTATCTTCCATGACTAAAAAATGCGGCTCATGCCCTAAGCGAATAAATTGCTTGGCTAAGGTAATCATGACCTTTTCGGCTCCGCCACCCGCTAAACTGTCAATGGCAATGGCTATCCGCATGATTTATCTCCTAAACGATATTCTGAATACAAACCGCTAACGCAGCGATACATCAAGAGTGCTGAACAAGAATGCTGATACTAACAAGCCTTAACTGAGTGCCTGCTGAACCACCAGATCAAACTTCTCAATCACAGCTTCAACACTGATCAAAGCCATCAAATGCTCGCCTTTGGCGCGAGTGCCCCACTTAACTTCGCCACTATGTTGGGATGCTATTGCCTCATCATAGGCGCTCACCACATATTGCTGCGATAGATAAGGACCTGTGCGCCCAGGATTGGAGTGGGCATATAAACCAATGACTGGGGTACCTTGGGTAACCGCCATATGCGCAGGGCCAGTATCCGGTGCTAACACTAAGCTTGCGCGTTTGAGCAGGGCCAATAATTGAGTCAGACTGGTTTTGCCCACTAAATTATCGATTTTAGAGGGACACGCCTGCAAAATTTGCTCTGCTAAATCCTTCTCAAGCTGAGTTGGGCCACCGCAAAGCATGACTCTAAATCCTTTCGCAATCGCATGGCTCGCAACGGCGGCATAACGCTCTGGTAACCAGTTACGTTCAGCCTTACTGGCTGCAGCGCAAATGATAAAGACTTTTTCATTGTCTTTAATCTGCGTCTGGGCAAATTCAGTATCCGCAATTGGCACAGGAATATGCCATTGAGGAGTGAGATCGTTAACGCCAATCGCCTTAGCAAATCCCATAAATCCTTCGAGCACATGGGGATTTGCCAAGGGCTCCACCCTGTGATTTGTCACTAGCCACTGACCTTCTTTAGCGCGGGCACGATCAAAACCTATGCGCACCTTTGCCGAAATGGCTAATGAAGCCAAGGTTGCACGTAGCGCAACCTGCATATGCAGCAGCACGTCAAAACGTCGGCCTTTTAACGCCTTACGCAAATTAAAATAGCTGCGCCATCCTTGAGATTTATCGAAAATAACAAACTCAATGCCGGGTAAATGCTTCAACAATTGATATTCGAGTTTACCGATCACCCATGTGATTTTGAGCTCGGGGTATTGCCGCTGAATCGCCTGCACCATAGCCACGGCATGACAGACGTCACCGATAGCGGATAAGCGAAGCAAACAAAGAGAATTCATGGTATTGGGATTTAAACTCATTGGGATTGAAGCTAAAAGCTCTTAAGGTTATTTGGCGCAAGCTAAGGATCTTAATGTAGAATGGCCCTAGGTGCCACGCTTAAGTCAACAAATCTCCGATGAATGCTCAGATACAGCTCATAAAAACCGCCCAAGGTCACATGGCAGTTTGCCAAGATACGCCAACAGATATCGATCCCGCGTGGTTCTCGGTGGATTTTTGGCGGGCGAAAAATGCTGTCGTTGGTTCATCCAAAGGCCGCTACACCACTTGGTTTGTGGCATTTGAGCACAGTCATTGGGTGTTACGCCATTATTGGCGTGGTGGCTTAATGGAGAAATTCAGCAAAGATGCTTATGTTTATACTGGCCTCGAAAATACCCGCGCCATGGGTGAATTACGCTTATTAGACGTTTTGTATCGCGAAGATTTTGCTGTACCTAAACCGATTGCTGCCAACATAGTGCGCGATGGATTATTTTACCGCGCCGATATCATTATCGAACGGGTCGAAGGTGCCGAAGATTTAGTCGCTAAACTCGGCAAAGGGGTCATGAGCACAGAGCAATGGCAGGCATTAGGGGCTTGCATCGCCCAATTCCACCAGCGTGGTGTGTACCACGCCGACCTCAATGCCAAGAATATTCTGTTCCAGCCCGCACAAACTGAACCCTTAACGCCAGAGCGGTTTTATCTTATCGATTTCGACCGTGGTGAGTTAAAAACACCGAGCCCGCAATGGCAGCAATCGAATCTAGACAGACTGTTACGTTCCTTTAATAAAGAACAAGCCAAGCTACCAAACCTTGCCTTCACCGCTGATAACTGGTCATCACTGATGCAGGGCTATCAAGCGGCGATGCAAAGCGCCTGAACCACTAAAAAAATTATCCAGTTAAATTAAACGGTTATTAAATATTGCGCGAGAAGAAATTGTCGTTGCAAGGCACCACGATTAGCCTCAACCACAGCCAATCCCGCGTTCACCGCCTGCAGGCGTAACTCAGGTTTAGCAAAATACTCAATCAAGTTAGCGGCAAGTTCATCCGCCGAAGCGACAACCCTTAACCCACCAGCATCCGCCAACATCTGCGTAATCTGGGCAAAGTCCCAATGGTTTGGCCCCACCATAACAGGCACGCCCATAGCAACAGGCTCCAAGGGATTATGGCCACCATTATTGATCAGCGTGCCACCGACAAAAGCTTGATCAGCGGCGCCATAAAAGGTCAGAAGTTCACCCATGGTATCGCCCACTAGCACTTGAGTCGTGGCCGCCACAGGAAAATTACCGCTGCGGCGAACAGATTCAAAACCTTGGCTGGCGACAAACTCAGCAACAGCAGAAAACTGCTCAGGATGACGCGGTGCAATAATCAGCAAGGCATCGGGCCACTGAGCCAATAATTGCCTATGGGCGGTGAGCATGGCGTCAAATTCTCCAGGATGCACACTGCCTGCGACCCAAATCGGCGAGGTTTCACGCCCCCAAGCCTGACGCAACAGCTTGGCATTGGCTAAACGCTCAGGCGTAATACTGAGATCAAACTTCAAGCTACCGCATACTGTCACTCTATCTGGCGATACACCTAACTCGATAAAACGCTGCGCTTCTACTCGAGTCTGCACCGCAATAACATCGAGTCGTTGCAACATAGGTCGACTGAGTTTAGGACGCTTAGCATATTGCGCCGCCGACTTGGCCGACAGACGTGCATTGGCCAACATCAAGCGCACACCTCGCTTAGCCGCTATGGCAACCAAGTTAGGCCACAGTTCAGTTTCCATAATGATGCAAGATTTAGGTGAGACTTGGCGCAAGAAACGCCCCACACACCAAGGTAAGTCAAAGGGTAAATAACAATGTTGCACTGAGTCACCAAAGGCTTTGCGCACCTGCGCAGATCCTGTTGGGCTGGTTGTGGTAACCGTAATGCTTAACTCAGGGTGTGATTGCATAATCAAACGGATCAATGGGATTGCCGCGAGCGTTTCACCCATAGACACAGAATGGACCAGTACATCCGTCGATTTAAGTCGGGTTAATCCAAAACGTTCCCCCCAACGACCGCGGTAATCAGGGCTTTTAATAGCACGAAATGCTAAATAGACGATTAGCAAAGGGGATAATAAATATAAGATCGTGGAATAGAGAAAACGATTCATTAAAAACGTGCTTATGAGTTTTGCCTGATGAATAGCGGCAATGTTAGCATATGCACCAAATTAGGGATAATTTACCAGCAGTTCGGCGGTCGTTGGTTAGCTTTCTTTGATCAATTATGTGGCGTTCACTAGCAATTTGGATAACTTATGAAAACCCGCGACAAAATAATCTATGCCAGTCTTGAACTGTTCAACGAGCATGGCGAAAGAAACATCACCACCAATCACATTGCCGCTCACTTAAATATGAGTCCCGGGAATCTTTATTACCATTTTCGCAATAAAGAAGACATTATCCGCTGTATTTTCAGTCTCTATGAGAATCATCTCGAATCGGGTTTCCAACCCTATGAAGATAAGCAAGTGGATGTAGAACTGTTAATCGGCTACTTCGATGCTATGTTCTATACCTTGTGGCAATTCCGCTTCATGTACGCCAATCTTGCGGATATTCTCGCTCGCGATGAAGAACTAAAAAAACGCTATTTGCACGCACAGCAGCAAGTCTTAACGCGTTCAAGCCATGTGCTGCATAAACTCACACAAGACGGATTTCTGTGTGTCGATGCTGACAAAATCACGCCACTGGCGGATACCATTAAGATGATCGTCAGCTTTTGGATTGGTTATCAACTCACACAATCCAGCACGTCCACCATTACTAAAGCGACACTTTATGAAGGCGTTTTAAGGGTGCTGATGATTTTCAAAGCCTATGCAACCCCGACTTCCGTTGCGACTTTTACTCGCCTAGAGCAACATTACCACGCGCTAGCGAGTCAAGAATCCCTATAACATCATCCCAAACGCCTATGTTGGGAACTCGCATTCGGAACTAAACTCAAAGCAATTATAGTACTGAGTGCGAACCCGTTTTCGCTCTACAACGCTTAAAAGAATACTCAGTCAAACAGTGGCAAACTTATGTTGCACATTAGTTTTTATAATGTAAAAACCACTTTAGCCCTAAACTAGTTTATCTTGCGAACCTGCATGAAAAAAAGGCTGTAGGCCGATTAGGTTTAGAGTTAGAATGCCGCCACTCCCAAAATCAGAATAAAGTTAACTAAGGAGATATCAGGTGGCCTCTACCTCATTCTACGCACAGATTAATCAACAGCTTGCAGACATCAAAGCCGAAGGCTTATATAAAAGCGAGCGTGTTATTGCCTCACCGCAACAAACTGCCATTCAAGTTAATCACCAAGAAGTTGTTAACTTTTGCGCGAATAATTACCTAGGCCTAGCGAATCACCCAGAGCTAATCAAAGCCGCCCAACAGGGCTTAGACAGCCACGGCTTTGGTATGGCATCAGTACGTTTTATTTGCGGTACCCAAGACATACATAAAAAGCTAGAAGCTAGCCTGAGCGAATTCCTCGGCACTGAAGACTCCATTCTTTACTCTTCATGTTTTGATGCGAACGCAGGTCTATTCGAAACCTTGTTAGATGCAGAAGACGCCATCATTTCTGATGCGTTAAACCATGCTTCTATCATCGACGGTGTACGTTTATGTAAAGCAAAGCGTTTCCGTTATGCCAACAACGATATGGTCGATTTAGAAACTCAGTTGATCGCCGCGAAAGAAGCGGGCGCCCGTAATATCTTGATCGCCACCGATGGCGTATTCTCGATGGACGGCGTGATTGCTAACCTGCAAGGCGTATGTGATTTAGCCGATAAATACAGCGCACTGGTGATGGTCGATGACTCTCACGCGGTAGGCTTTATTGGCGCAAACGGCCGTGGAACCCACGAATATTGCAATGTGATGGACAGAGTGGACATCATCACCGGCACCTTAGGCAAAGCCTTAGGCGGCGCATCGGGCGGTTTCACTTCGGGTAAAAAAGAAGTCATCGACTGGTTACGCCAGCGTTCACGTCCTTACCTGTTCTCTAACTCATTAGCGCCGTCAATCGTGACTGCATCTATCCATGTGTTAGAAATGCTCAAATCAGGCCAAGCCCTGCGCGAAGCCGTATGGGAAAACAGCCGTTATTTCCGTGAGCAAATGTCAGCAGCAGGCTTTACTTTGGGCGGCGCCGACCACGCGATTATCCCAGTGATGATTGGTGATGCGAAACTGGCGGGCGACTTTGCTAACCGCTTATTAGCAGAACATATTTATGTTATTGGCTTCTCGTTCCCAGTAGTTCCTAAGGGACAAGCCCGTATCCGTACGCAAATGTCAGCGGCACATACCCGTGAGCAACTCGACAAAGCGATCGCCGCCTTTACCCGTATTGCCAAAGAAATGGGCATTATTTAACCCCTATTTAGGACTTGAGACAATGAAAGCACTAAGCAAGTTAAAAGCCGAAAAAGGTATTTGGTTAGTCGATGCGCCTAAGCCAGTGATGGGCCACAACGATCTGCTGATCAAAATTAAAAAAACTGCGATTTGTGGCACCGACATGCACATCTACAACTGGGACGAATGGTCACAAAAAACCATTCCAGTCCCCATGGTTGTTGGTCATGAATATGTAGGCGAAGTGGTTGATATCGGTCAAGAAGTTCGTGGTTTTAAGATAGGCGACCGCGTGTCTGGCGAAGGCCATATCACCTGCGGCCACTGCCGTAACTGCCGCGCAGGCCGCACCCATTTATGCCGTAACACCTCTGGCGTGGGTGTCAATCGTGAAGGTTCATTTGCGGAATACTTAGTTATCCCCGCCTTTAACGCCTTTAAAATCCCTGATGATATCAGCGATGATTTAGCCTCAATCTTTGACCCCTTTGGTAACGCTGTGCACACAGCATTATCCTTCGATTTAGTCGGTGAAGACGTGTTGATCACAGGCGCAGGTCCCATCGGCATAATGGCGGCTGCAGTATGTCGTCACGTAGGTGCTCGCCATGTGGTGATCACTGACGTCAACGAATACCGCTTAGAGCTGGCCCGTAAAATGGGCGCCACGCGCGCTGTGAACGTGTCAAAAGAAAACCTAAAAGACGTGATGAAAGAACTGGGCATGACCGAAGGTTTCGACGTTGGATTAGAAATGTCTGGCGTCCCCTCAGCCTTCCACGCCATGTTAGATACCATGAACCACGGCGGCAAAGTCGCTATGCTCGGTATTCCAAGTGGTGAAATGGCCATCGACTGGAGCAAAGTGATCTTCAAAGGTTTGGTCATTAAAGGCATCTACGGCCGTGAAATGTTCGAAACTTGGTACAAGATGGCCAGTCTTATCCAATCAGGCTTAGATATTTCACCTATCATCACTCACCACTTCAAGATTGATGATTTCCAACAAGGTTTCGACGCTATGGGCTCGGGCCAATCGGGTAAAGTGATCCTCAGCTGGGATTAATCCTGCAGAGCATTACCTAGATAGGGGCTGTACACTCGCAGCCCCTTGTTGCACACTTATCCCATCTTGATTTCCATCTCTTAGCTTTGTCAGGTTTTATTATGTCTTCCTTTAAACACTTAAGCGTTAATCAATTGCTGCAAATGACCGAAGCACAGCCAGTGCAAATCGTCGATATCCGCGATGGCAATAGCTTCACCAACGGCCATATTGCAGGTGCAACTAACCTGAATAACGAAAACCTAGCGCAATTTATTAGCCAAGCCGATATGGATAGCCCACTCGTGGTGGTTTGTTACCACGGCATGAGCAGCCAAAATGCGGCGCAATATTTATGCGAACAAGGTTTTGATGACGTTTACAGCCTAGACGGCGGCTATAGCGCCTGGCATGAGGCGAATGCATGATAGAAATTGGCAGACTCCCCAACAGCAGAGCCGCGCAGGCATTTGTCGATTACCTCAAAGGGGAAGACATTGACTGCCAAATTGAGCCGCTGGTTCAGGGTGTTGCCATTCTGGTTATCCATGACAAAAATGTGGAGCAAGCACGCAAAGAGTTTGCCCACTTTATTGCTCACCCTTACGACAATAAATATCTGCAAGCCTCATGGGAACACGGCGATACCCAAACCAAACTCGATTATGGTGCCCCTTCGCTGCAGTTGTTCACCCAATTTATTACCGGCGCAGGCCCAGTCACGCTGATCGTATTTGCGGTTTGCGTACTCATTTTTGCGGCGATGAACTTAGGATTCGCCAACCAAACCTACGAAGCACTGTCCTATTTTGGGGCAGTACCTCATTCAGAGTTCAGCCAGTTCTGGCGTGTTTTTACACCGAGCCTGCTGCATTTTTCAGCCATGCACGTCATCTTTAATTTGCTCTGGTGGTGGTATTTAGGCGGTAAAATCGAAACCCGTATAGGTACTGCACCATTACTCATTTTGCTGTTTGTCGCAGGAACGCTGCCAAACGTTATCCAATATTATGTCGGTGGACCTAACTTTGGCGGGCTGTCCGGCGTTGTGTATGCAGTGGTGGGTTACACTTGGATCATGGGTATACGTAAACCCGCAGCTGGAATAGATTTCCCACCATCATATATGGGCTTTATGATGATATGGTTGGCATTGGGATTCACAGATATTCTAGGGGTTTCGGTTGCTAATGGTGCCCACATTGGCGGCTTACTCATAGGTTTAGCCCAAGGTTTATTTGATAGCCGCAAATCCTCGAGCTCAATCTAATAACTCAATCTAATATTGTGAACCAAGATAAATCCTGAAATTTATCTTGGTTCAATGACTCGCTTCACTCCTCTACAAACAGCTCAAACTAACTCTGATCAGTCATTTCTAGTAGCTTAACGACTAGCTTCTCGATGCCTGAATGCGCCTCAGCAATATTACCAGCCAACATATAAGCGGGAGTGCTGACAATGCGATTCGCTTCATCCACGACTATCTCATGTACTGTCGCAACTTGATGCTCACCGCCCATCAAATTAAACGCTGCGACAGTATCGCTATCATTACCGATAGTGCCTTTTACACCCTGGGGATATAAACGCGGGATCATCATAGGAGCAATACAGATAAAACCAACGGGCTTTTTCGCCAGAATGAACTCATTGATAAAATCAGTCACCAGCGGTTCCACTTCACACTCACTGCCATTCGTCGCAAAGTTACACAGATTTTTCGCCGCACCAAAGCCACCGGGAATGATCAAGGCATCAAATTCGGCGATATCTAATTCTGTGGTCGCTTTGACTTCGCCACGGGCGATACGCGCCGACTCCACCAGCACGTTACGACTTGCAGCAGCATCGACCTCGCCAGTGAAATGATCTACCACATGCATCTGTTTGATATCAGGTGCAAAACACTGGTAGTGAGCCCCTGATCGGGATAAGCATAAAAGCGTTAAAACCGATTCATGTATCTCAGTTCCATCGAAAACACCACATCCACTCAGTAACACTGCGACTTTTTTCATTAAAAATATCCTTCTTATGTCATTAAGTTTTAACAAACCATAAACAAACTAGTTGATCTGATTAAAAATCGTGCTAACTTAATTCGTCGAATCTGACGAGTGCCGAAAATTAAGCCAATCCTTAGATGTATTTTACGGTGTCAATAAAAAATCCACAAATTGGGAAGATTTTTTAAGAAACAGTATTGAACTCACACAAATCTTTTATAAACATAAAAAACAACAACTTAAAAAAATCGCACTAAGCCGTAATCATCGCCATTATTCTCAGTTGACTTTTTCACTCACAGACTTATCCACAGGCTGAGAGTCATTTTGCCATGGCTGAAATAGTGCTTCTGTGGCATGCTTAGCGCCATCTAAGTCATCGATAAACGAAAAATACCTATGCCAACCGTCGCTAAAAACCCACTTGTGCTTGTGGATGGATCTTCTTATTTGTATCGCGCCTATTATGCGCCTCCTCACCTGACAAACTCAAAGGGCGAAGCAACGGGTGCCGTTTATGGCGTAGTGAATATGTTACGCAGCTTGTTGACCCGTTATCAACCAAGCCATATCGCAGTCGTGTTCGATGCCAAGGGAAAAACCTTCCGCAATGACATGTACAGCGAATACAAAGCACAGCGCCCACCTATGCCTGATGATCTACGTTCGCAAATCGAACCCTTGCATCGCATTATTCGCGCGCTAGGTTTACCACTGATTTCAATTTCCGGCGTCGAAGCCGATGACGTGATCGGTACAATTGCCCGCCAAGCCAGCTTAGAAAACCGTGCCGTGCTTATCAGCACAGGCGATAAAGACATGGCGCAATTAGTGGATGAAAACGTTACGCTCATCAACACCATGACAGACACCATAATGGGCCCAGAAGAAGTCGTCACCAAATTTGGTGTCGGTCCAGACCGTATCATAGATTTACTCGCGCTGATGGGCGACAAGGCCGACAACATTCCCGGCTTACCCGGCGTAGGTGAGAAAACGGCGCTCGCTATGCTCACGGGAGCCGGCAGTGTGAGTAACTTATTAGCGGAACCCGAAAAAGTCGCCGAGCTCGGCTTTAGAGGTTCTAAAACCATGGCGGCAAAGATCATTGAGAATGCCGACATGCTCAAGCTTTCTTACGAACTCGCCACCATCAAAACCGATGTCGAACTTGAGCAAGATTGGCACGAACTCACTCTCATGCCAGCAGACAAAGATGAACTGATCAAATGCTACGGCGAGATGGAGTTTAAACGTTGGTTAGCTGAAGTCTTAGATAATAAAATGACGGCAAATACCTCAATTGATGCGGCATCCACAGAAACGCAAGAAGACTCATCTCCAGTCGAAGCGATTGAAACACAGTACGACTGCATTCTCACCGAAGCCGAATTAGACACTTGGATTGCTAAGCTTAAACAAGCCGACTTAATGGCAATCGATACTGAGACCACCAGCTTAGATTACATGGTGGCCGAATTAGTCGGGATTTCCTTCGCCGTTGAGACAGGAAAAGCCGCTTATCTTCCTTTAACCCACGATTACGTTGGTGCACCGACTCAAATCGATAAAACGGTCGCGTTAGAAAAACTGCGTCCGCTGCTTGAGGATCCAAAGATCAAGAAAGTCGGTCAAAATCTTAAGTACGACATCAGTATCTTAGCCAATGCAGGGATCAAACTACAGGGCGTCGCTTTCGACACTATGCTCGAATCCTATGTTTTCAACTCAGTGGCTTCGCGCCATGATATGGATGGTTTAGCGCTCAAGTACTTAGGCCATAAGAATATCAGCTTTGAAGAAATCGCCGGTAAAGGTGCAAAACAGCTGACCTTCAACCAAATTCCACTGGAAACGGCTGCGCCTTATGCGGCCGAAGATGCCGACATCACACTGCGTTTACACCAACATTTATGGCCAAGACTCGAGAAAGAAGCCGAACTTGCCGCCATGTTTACCGGAGTCGAATTACCGCTAATCCAAGTATTGTCGGACATTGAACGTCAAGGGGTATTAATCGACAGTATGTTACTCGGCCAACAGAGCGATGAACTGGCGCGTAAAATCGATACCTTAGAAGAAAAAGCCTACGACATTGCTGGTGAAAAATTCAATCTTGGTTCACCTAAGCAGCTGCAAGTCTTGTTTTATGAAAAGCTAGGTTATCCGATCACCAAAAAGACCCCAAAGGGTGCGCCATCGACCGCGGAAGAAGTATTAGTCGAATTAGCCTTAGATTTCCCACTGCCAAAGGTGATCCTCGAGCATCGAAGCCTATCTAAGTTAAAGAGCACTTACACCGATAAGCTGCCACTGATGGTCAACGCCAAAACGGGTCGCGTACACACTAGCTATCATCAAGCTAATGCGGCAACAGGTCGCTTATCGTCAAGCGAACCTAACCTGCAAAATATTCCGATTCGCACCGAAGAAGGTCGCCGTATTCGCCAAGCCTTTATCGCCCCAGCAGGCCGTAAAATTTTGGCCGCCGACTACTCGCAAATCGAACTACGGATCATGGCCCATTTATCCCAAGATGCAGGCTTACTCAAAGCCTTCGCCGAGGGCAAAGACATTCATAGAGCCACTGCTGCAGAAGTATTTGGTACCGACTTTGATGAAGTAACCACAGAACAACGCCGCCGTGCCAAAGCGGTTAACTTCGGCTTAATTTATGGCATGTCAGCCTTTGGTTTGGCGCGTCAGCTTGATATCCCACGCCATGAAGCACAAACCTATATCGATACCTACTTTGCCCGTTATCCTGGCGTATTACGTTATATGGAAGAAACGCGCGCGGGTGCTGCTGACTTAGGTTATGTGTCGACTCTGTTTGGTCGTCGCCTCTACTTGCCCGAAATCCGTGATCGTAATGCGATGCGCCGCCAAGGTGCTGAACGTGCTGCGATTAACGCGCCAATGCAAGGTACGGCTGCTGACATCATCAAAAAGGCCATGATCAATATTGCCCAGTGGATCAAAACAGAAACCCAAGGCGAAATCACTATGATCATGCAGGTTCACGATGAATTAGTGTTTGAAGTCGATGCGGATAAAGCAGAGGCACTTAAAAAGACAATCTGCACCTTGATGGCGCAAGCAGCTAATCTCGATGTTGAACTGCTTGCCGAAGCAGGCATTGGTGATAACTGGGATGAAGCCCACTAATCTCAGTAATATCCAGAAGAACACTATCAATATGATTTAACTGAAAATAAAGCTAATCTGACTTCAATATTTTGAGCTCAGATTAGCTCTCTCCCGTCTTAATCGCCTCTAAGAACATCAATACAGAGTCCTTTTCATCACTCAGCATAAATAACCCTTTCACAATACAAATTAGCTCGTTAAGTTAGACAAACTTCATCGGCAGAAAATGATTCACTCACAGCCAAACAATCTTTACCTGATACATTTGGCAGTAGAGTTCATCGATACACTGCCACAGCAGATGGATATTAAAAGGTGTGATTTACTCGAATTGAAACTGCATTCAAGTCAGCCATATATGCTCAAGAATGCCATAACGGTTGTTCTCTCACGCGTACACCAAAATCTTAGGTCAGGATTAGAGTAAAAAAATCAAATCTCAAATATTGATCACTTTTGTATATAAATTTCGAGTTTTCTCTTTAAATCAGCCAATTAACCATTTTCACTGAAATTTTAGGATCAATTTGAGATGCTTTTTCACTCACAACCTGAGATCAAGCGCACATAATTACCTCTTTTTTGAAAAAACTGTTTTCCATTTAAAGATAAATAGAGTAATATTCTCTGCGTAGGGTACAGAGGTTAAGATGTTCTATCTTTCAGACCTTTATTTCACTTATAGTGATGAGCCAAATTCTGGCGCCTCAGCAACTTGTTTGCTGAGGCTTTTTTTTGCTCTTTTTTCAGACTTTAAGTAAATTTTAGAGTATTTACTTTAATAAGGGATGAATTGGCTGTATGCTAGTTTCATTGAGAACCATTGAAGCTAATTTGATGGTGCTTGAGTCTTGTTGAATTTAGCTTCTCCCCAAAAGAGCTAATATTTTTGGCCGATGATAATATCATCGGCTATTTTTTTGCCTGAGATTAACGAATAACCGATGGGAATGAGACTGAACAAAAGAGAAAAAATTGCAGTAAAAACAAAGAGGAGGTATACACAGTCAAATTCTACCATGTACACCAAAACAGGCAATATTATTCGGCGTTGTTCGCCGCATCTAACTCATCAGTCAACCATTGCGGATGACACCATTCATTTAGAATAGCCAACACTTTAGGCTTACCGGTTCCTTTAAGCGATGAGAAAGGCTCAACTTGTACCCAGTCGCCAAACTCACTCAACGCCAGACGCACTTCATTTACGGTTTTCATCTTAGCGCTTTGAGCTAATTTGTCTGACTTGGTCAGCAAAGCTAACACAGGGATTTCACTGGCAACCGCCCACTCGATCATCTGCATATCGAGATCTTTTAGTGGATGACGTATATCCATCAAGACAACCACGCCACTTAAACAAGCGCGTTTTTGCAAATATTCACCTAATGCCTGCTGCCATTTATTTTTCAACGCAAGCGGGACTTGTGCAAAACCATAGCCAGGTAAGTCAACTAAACGACGCTGAGCATCTAACTCAAATACGTTAATTAATTGAGTTCGGCCAGGGGTTTTACTGGTTCTTGCTAAACTTTTTTGCTCAGTTAATGCATTGAGTGCACTAGACTTTCCAGCATTAGAGCGGCCAGCAAATGCAATCTCAACTCCAACATCGCCGGGCAGATATTGATCCAAATGTGCAATGTCAGGTGCACTGATTAAAAACTTTGCCCTACGAAAATCTATACGAGATTCAGTCACTATTTACTCCGAAATTTTTCTACGCAATACCATAATTTATGAAGAATTACTTACTTTCCCACGTTTTCGTGTAAAATATTACTCCGATCACATTAATCATATTTTACCACGCTTGCGGGTCACCCTAGTAAGCTCAGGATAATAATTTAACCAGAAGTTGGAACGCCATGAAAAAGCTAGCTCTTGCGCTGTCTGTTGTAATTGCCGCCATATCTTCACCTGCGATTGCTGAAGGTAATGCTGAAGCGGGAAAAACGAAAATCATTGTCTGTTCGGCCTGTCACGGTATGGACGGTAACAGTATGATCGATATGTACCCCAAAATTGCGGGCCAACACGCCACTTACCTCCAAAAGCAACTACATGATTTCCGTAGCGCAGCACAAACTGGCGGTAAAGATGGGCGTATGGATCCTATCATGAGTGGCATGGCAATGCCTCTAAGCGATCAGGATATTCTCGACATTAGCGCATATTTTTCTAGCCAAGCAATCCAAGTGGCTGAAGCAAAAGATGTTCCTGAGTTAGGTGCTAAACTTTACAAGGGTGGTGATGTTTCTCGTGGCATTACCGCTTGTATGGCATGTCATGGCCCAGATGGTAAAGGCGCTGAGCTTGCAGGTTTTCCAACGCTGGCAGGCCAACACGCAAACTACATCAAGATCCAGCTGACAAAATTCCGTGAAGCGGGCCGCCATAATGACTTGAATGGCATGATGCAAGATGTGGCTAAAAAACTAAATGATAGCGATATCGACGCGCTATCAAAGTATCTTTCTAGCCTGAAGTAATCTTCGCGAGTGAAAAGAAGGGTGTATTGTCACCCTTTTTTTACACCACAAAGTTGACGTGGACGTAAACTGCTAAGATTCGTGCTTGACATAGATCACAGATTTCGGTTTAATAAGCCCCGTACCGAGATAAACCCATCTGTTTGTACAAAAAAATTAATAATAACTTACAGGTTTCGGTATAATTAACGTTCAAGATATAAGAATAAAGATACTCAATAACAATAATATACTTAAGACCACTCTCTAATAATAACAAGAGTCGTGATTTCCACTTGAAATCCAGGTCAGCACAATTTTGTAAGGGATGGCCGATAACGCCAATTTGCTTCTAGCAAAACACCTTACACTCAGGGTAACTTGCCCCATCAGGACATAGTTTACATGATGTAAACTGTAGCAAAGGAAGCGATAAGCTTAGGATGCACTGGCTGGATGCTTGTTATCACAGGAAGGTACTTAAGTAACATGGATGGTTAACTCGACGTCAATGATGACGATGCTTTAAAAGATGTGTCGCGAGACCATCTACGGAAACTGTAGTCAGGATGGCGACAGAAAAAAATAAAGTGTCTGGAAGACCATTAACAAAAATAATGCAGGGAAAGCAGTAAAAAAAAGAAGGATACCGACCGGGAAAGTCGCATAGCAAGTATGGATACTTGGAATCAGGATAAGGTGCTAAAGCACCCTTTGTAAGGCGGCAGTTTAACTGCCGCCTTTTTTCTTTTGTAACACCCCATTAGTGTCTAAAATGTGCACTCAACCAATATAATTGGTACAATCAAAGCCTTAATAACCACTTCAGCAGACTCAATGCCCAGATGCCCTCTTTGTCATAACAGTCAGACACGACTCCTTCATCAAGATAAAAAGCGGAGTTTTTATGTTTGCAAGACATGTGAGTTAACCTTTGCGGATGCGAATAGCCATTTACCCCCCGCGGCAGAGAGGCAAAGATACGGTCGTTCACGCATAGCGTCGAAGCAAAAACAGTTATCGCAATTTATTTTGCCGCTGTTAGCGCAATTAGAACAGCAACAAGCGGGCAGTTTATTAGGATTGAATTTTGGTCGCATACTCGATGATGAGAGCCTGACGACCATAGAAAATGCGGGCCACAAGTTAAATCAATATGATCCCTTTTTTGCCCCTAATCATGACGTGTTAAAGCTAGAGTATGATTTTATCTGCTGTTATCGGGTATTTGAGCATTTTCAAAACCCTATAAAAGAGTGGACTTTGCTCTCTCGGCTACTGCATTCTGGTGGTTGGTTAGCGATAAGCACACCATTACTGACTGAATTAGATGGTTTTGCTAAGTGGCATTATAAGAACAACCTCACCCATGTGAGCTTTTATCAGCGACAAACCTTCGAGTACCTCGCAAACAATAGCGATTTTGAACTATTATTTGCCGCAAAGGACCTCGTTTTGATGCAAAAAACATCATAATCTGGTATAACACTCGGCCTAATTTCGCACCTTGTAGACAAGCTCACCCTTAGTCTGCAAGGCCATACGTTGTAAATAATTGAGAAGACCATGTCTCGTAGCAAGAAAACACGCAAGGGCGGCGAGAACAGCCCTAAGTTACAGCCAAGAGTGAAGAAGCAAGATCGCGCTGTAGCGACTGGCAAACGTAAAGATTCTGGCAATAAATCAGGTAGTCGTCATAACGAAAGCTTAATTTTAGCGCAAGCGCCGCAACAGCAGGCAGCTAAGAAAAAAGACCCGCGTCATGGCAGTAAAAAGCCTGTGGCTTTAGCAATTCCTGCGGCAGTGGTAACAGATAAAGCCGCTCAGCCAAAAGTGAAACAAGCTAAGCTGACTGACGAGCAAAAATTGCTGAAATTGGAAGAAGATCCAAGACTAAATCAGCTGTTAGATATGCTTGAAGAAGGCCGCGACCTCAACGAGGTTGACCAAAAGTGGTTAGATCAACAGCTAAATAAAATTGAAGCTCTGATGATTAAACTGGGCATTAGCGACGATATGGATGATGACACACCTTCATCACCTGCTAAGTCTTTATCTGACGATGAGTTGTTCGACAAATTCGAATCAGGCGCTGACTTACTAAAAGATTATCAAGACAAGTTCTAACCTCTCAGTGCTAAGGCATAGGGAACTCAGTTTTTAGCTGTGGCTCCTTATGCCATTCATATAAGGAGTCTTTGTGTCTACGACTATCATTATTCTCGGTTTTATCATCATAGTAGCGCTAAGTAGCTACGCCACCTTCTTAATCCTAAAACTCAAGCAGCAAAAAAAGCGTCAGCAGGCTGAACAAGCCGAGCGCGAAGTGACTGCGAACGCAAAACGTGCCCAAGTTTTAGATGATATCCGCTATATCGCCACTGCCATGATTGAAGACCGCTGTGAGATCTCTGAAGGCGTGGTCAGGATTGGGCGATTATTTGAAATCCTGTCATTAAGTGAGCGCGTGGCTCCTGATTACCCTTCATTATTCAAACACTTTGAGCTAATTAAAGATCATCCCATCATGGATGCTCGCCAAGCCTTGCCTAAGCAAGAAAGAATGAAGTTAGATTTGATCAGAATGAAGTCTGAAGCCGCATTAGAACAAGGCATCAGTGATGATGCGAAAAAACTGTCGGATTACCAAGCCAAAGCGATGCATTAAACCAGCCCATTGCTATACCTCAAGACCACTTATATTGTGGTTTTGAGGTCATCTCGATAAAACCCATACTAATCTTACCCTCCTTACTCCCGTGAGCCTGCGCACAAAACCGCCAAATATCGACAGACAAGCGTACTTTTTTGATAGATATTGCGTAACTTCTAAAATGACAGACGTCATTTTTACAACCTAGATCAAGGTTATTTACTTAAGAACCTTGCATACTTCGCTTGTTGCTAATTTACCCACGGAGGACACGCCTTGAAGCAGCCCACTCAGATTAGCTGGGATCAGTCGATGATCGAAAAATATAACTACAGCGGTCCCCGTTATACCTCTTACCCAACGGCATTGGAGTTCGATGACACATTCACCGAACAAAACCTGCTGACGGCCATTGAAAATAGCAAAAGCGATAAACTGTCGCTGTATATTCATATCCCGTTCTGCGCCAAGCTTTGTTATTACTGCGGCTGTAATAAAGTCATCACCCGCCACCAACACAAAGCCGATCAGTACATTGAATATTTAAGCCAAGAAATTATTAAACGTGCGCCCCTGTTCAAACATTACAGTGTGACCCAAATGCATTGGGGCGGCGGTACACCCACGTTCTTAAATCCAGAGCAGATTCTTAAACTTACGTCATTGATTAAAGCTAACTTTAACTTTGCGGAAGAAGGCGAGTACTCAATTGAAGTCGATCCTCGCGAGATAGAACTGTCAATGCTCGACACGTTGAAAGAAGCGGGCTTTAACCGGATCTCCATCGGTGTACAAGATTTCAATAAAGAAGTGCAAATTGCCGTTAATCGCGAACAAGATGAGCAATTTATCTTCGACTTAATGGCTAAAGCGAAAGCCATGGGTTTTGTGTCGACCAACATAGATTTAATCTATGGTTTGCCACACCAAACGCCAGAAACCTTTGCCGTCACTATGCAGCGCGTTTTAGATTTATCGCCTGACCGTCTGTCGGTATTTAACTATGCTCACTTACCTGCGCGCTTTGCCGCTCAACGTAAGATCAAAGACGAGCATTTACCTTCGCCAAAACAAAAACTCGAAATGCTGCACCAAACTATCGAGACCTTAACTGGCGCAGGCTACCAATATATCGGTATGGACCACTTTGCTAAACCCGATGACGAGTTAGCCAAGTTACAGCGCGAAGGCAGACTGCACCGCAACTTCCAAGGTTATACAACCCAAGAAGAATGTGATTTGTTAGGTCTTGGCGTATCGTCTATCAGTCAGATTGGCGACTGCTATGCGCAAAACCAGAAAGATATCCGCCCTTACTATGAGGCCATAGATAAAGAAGGCCATGCTTTGTGGAAAGGTTGCAGCCTAAACCGTGACGATGAAGTCCGCCGCGTCGTGATTAAACAGCTGATTTGCCACTTCGAACTGGATATGGCGAAAATTGATGAGAAACTGGGGATTAACTTCGAAACCTATTTCGCGGAAGACCTTAAGTTAATGCAGACATTTATCGATGATAAGTTAGTTGAAATCGTCGACAGACAGATCACTATCAGCCCTACTGGCCGTTTATTGATCCGCAATATCTGTATGTGCTTCGATCTTTACTATCGTCAAAAAGCGCGTCAGCAACAGTTCTCTCGCGTGATCTAAAACGCTTATTGCTGCACTCGCAAACGCTCACAAAAAATCCGACTCTAGAGTCGGATTTTTTATTTATAGCTATTTTTATTAATGACTCAAAATCAACTTATACCTTAGCGGCATACAGTACTTTGCGCTCACTGTCCGATAAAAACGCCATTTCAACGCCGTTGCGTTGCACCTGCGCTAACTCAGCATCGGTTAACTTGAGTTCAGATTTGGCGATACGATACTCATGATTAATATCGATAGCGCTCACACCGGGATCATCGGTATTTAGGCTTATCAACACGCCTGCATCCATAAAGGTTCTGAATGGATGCTCAGCGTAAGAAGCCACAGTAGAAGTATGCAAATTACTGGTTGGGCAAGATTCGATGCCAATACGGTGCTTAGCAAGATATTCCATCAGCTTAGGATCGTGAATCGCGTTCACCCCATGACCAATTCGAGTTGCGCCAAGTTCTTGAATCGCTTGCCACATACTTTGTGAACCCGCAGCTTCACCGGCGTGAGCCGTAATCGCAAGGCCAGCATCACGAACACGTTTAAAGTGATCGTTAAATAACTCGCCAGGGAAGCCTAATTCATCACCGGCTAAGTCCATAGCCACGAGATGTTGTTTATGGGCGAGTAAGCCTTCAAGTTCTTGAGTACAAGCAACTTGACCAAATGAACGTGACATAATGCCAATCAAATTGATTTTCACGTTATAGTCTTTTAAGCCCGCTTTAACGCCGTCAACTACCGCCTCAACTACGCCTTCAATCGGTAACTTATGGTTCATCGCCATATAGTAAGGACTAAAACGTAACTCAGCGTAATCTAAGCCAGATAACGCCGCATCGGCAACGTTTTCATAGGCGACGCGTTTAACCGCATCCAAATCTGCGAGTACGGCAACCATCCAATCGAGCTTCTTTAAGAAGGCGACTAAGCTAGTTTCTTTCCCCTGAATTTGCACAAAAGGTGTGAGCGTCTCTAAAGAATCGGCAGGTAGCGCAATGCCGTGTTGGTGTCCTAGTTCCCAAATGGTATTTACCCGCACATTACCGTCTAGGTGACGATGCAGATCCACCAATGGAATGGATGTATCAATCATATTTAACCCCTATTTGAACTACCCAGCCAATGCTTTTGTTATTTGGTCGCGGGCGGACACTAAGTTTAACACGCATTTTCGGGGGCATTTATGCGCCAAACGCATTTAAATTCACATTCAGTCACAATTCTGCTTAATATCCATACAAGGAACGGCCGCATTCATCAGGCATAATGACTTCAATAACAACGAAAATATCAGAGATCTAACATGCATAAACTCTTAACCCCCAGTTTATTGATATGCGCATTAGGCGCCTGCAGTGCCACTCAAACCACAAAAAATATTCAAACCCCATCGTCACAGGCAATATCAGCAGCACAATCACAAGTTGAGCCAATCGCCCCAGCGCTGCAAGCGATTATCGACCAAAGCTGGCAATTACAGCTCAGTGCGAGTCCTGAAATGGCTTACAGCATGGGCTATGCCAGTGCCGCAGGAAAGTTAACGGATCTCTCGCCAGCCGCGCTCGCTAAGCTTAATCAAGGTCAAATCGCAGTACTAGCGCAGCTCAAAGCACTCGACCGCGGCAGCTTGAGTAAAGAAGATAAGATTAACGCTCAAATACTGGAAGATCAGATCCAAAACGATGTCGACCTATATCGTTTCAAGGATTATTACCTGCCCATTACGGCGGAAAGCGGCTTCCACGCTTATATCACGTCAATCGCACAGGGAAGATTCAACACCCTTGAGGATTACCGCAACTATATTGCCAAACTCAATGCACTCCCGACCTATTTCGCCCAGCAAACCCACTGGCTAAAACAAGGATTAGCCGAGGGAATAACGCCGCCAAAAGTGACACTCAATGGCTTTGAAGACAGTATCAGTGCTTATATCGTCCCTGTTGAAAAGAGCAGTTATTTCAAACCTTTTACTCAATATCCCAGCTATTTCACTGAGGCACAAAAAACTCAGCTGACCCAAGAAGGCCACGCTTTAGTTGAGCAAAAAGTTCTACCTCTGTACCAAAACTTCTATGATTTTATGACTAAAGAGTACATTCCCAATGCACGGGAAAATATCGCGGCCAGTAGCTTACCTAACGGTGCTGAATTTTATGAGAATCGGGTACGTTACTATACGACCTTGAATATGACATCAGCAGAAGTGCATGAACTGGGCTTAAAGGAAGTTAAGCGTATCCGCCAAGAAATGGAACAAATCATCGCGTCAGTAGGTTTTAAAGGCAACTTTGCCGACTTCTTACATTTCCTGCGGACCGATCCTCAGTTCTACACCACCAGTGCCGATCAGTTACTCAAAGAAGCGGCATTTATTGCCAAAAAAGCCGATGCCATGCTGCCTAAATACTTCGGCAAGCTCCCACGCCAGCCCTATGGTATAGCGCCAGTGCCCGCCGAAATTGCACCGAAATATACCACTGGACGATATTCAGGATCGAACGGCGATGATGAACCCGGTTACTACTGGGTCAACACTTATGCATTGGATAAGCGCCCACTCTACGAGCTAGAAGCTTTAACTTTGCACGAAGCCGTACCCGGCCATCATCTGCAAATTTCACTCAACTCAGAGCTAACGTCACTCCCAGATTTTCGTCGTTATGGCTATATCTCTGCCTTTGGTGAAGGATGGGGGTTATATTGCGAATATTTAGGTTTAGAAGCGGGTTTCTACCAAGATCCATACAGTAACTTTGGTCGCTTAACCTATGAAATGTGGCGCGCGGCCCGTTTAGTCGTAGATACTGGCATGCACGCCCAAGGATGGAGTCGTCAACAAGCCATCGACTTTATGGCCAGCAATACCGCACTATCACTGCACAACGTCACTACCGAAATTGACCGCTATATTTCGTGGCCAGGACAAGCCTTGTCCTACAAAATTGGTGAGTTAACAATCAAACGATTACGTGCCAAGGCAGAACAGGAACTCGGCGACAAATTTGATATTCGTGCCTTCCACGATGCAGTGCTCGAAAATGGCTCTGTGCCTATGTCGATCCTCGAACAGCAAATCAATGATTTTATTGAAGCGAAAAAGGCGACACGCTAAGTTAATAAAATTCATGGGAGTCGGTATTTTCAGACTCCCATGGTTGTCTGTTACACTCTAACAAACCATTCAAGCCAAATGATTTGCGACTGAGTATGAGCCAAGCCAAAGCGACATTTTCGACTGAACACGATTTAAATACCTCAGAGCAGCAAGCCTTCTGGCAAAGCGTTGTTCAAGACACACTGATCACAGCCGATGGCATCACGCTGGCTTATATGATGGTCAAACATCCCCAAGCGCATACCGCAATCGTTCTCAGTAGTGGCCGAGTTGAATCCTATTTAAAGTATCAAGAATTAGTCTTCGACTTGTACCAACAGGGTTACTCAGTTTATGCCATAGATCACCGTGGCCAAGGGCTATCGGATCGTATGACAATCAATCCACACATGGGCCATGTGCGAAGATTCAATGATTATATTGATGATTTTGCACTATTTATGCAGAAGATAGTGTTACCACAAAACGACAAACAACTCATGCTACTTGGCCATTCAATGGGTGGCGCGATTGGCACTTTGTATCTCAAACAGCATCCCGATATTTTTACCGCCGCGGCATTTTCCGCACCCATGTATGGCATTAAATTACCTATGCCAAAAGCGTTCGTACGCTGGTTAGCCAGTAAACTCGATACCACACTCAATGGCGGCGAGCCTAATTATGTACTTGCAGGACAAAACTATAAACCTGTTCCATTCAAAGGGAATGAGCTAACTCACAGCCAAAGCCGATACCAAGCCTACCGAGAATTGTATGATGCTGCTCCTAAGTTACAACTCGGTTCACCCACTAACCGTTGGTTGACTGAATCTTTAGATGCGGCAGATACTTGCGTACTGGCAACGGCACAAATTCGCACTCCGATACTGATACTGCAAGCGAGTGAAGATAAGATTGTTGATAATGCGGCCCAGAATCTCGCCGTGAGTACCCATTGCCAATTGAAAGTAATCGCTGGGGCTGCCCATGAGATTTTTATGGAAAAAGACGCCTGCCGAAACCAAGCCTTAAACTATGCTCTCGACTTCTTTAAACGCTACGCAATAAAGGACGAGGACAAACAAGCTGGATAAAGTCCGCTTGGTTTAAGGCTCGACTGAATAAATAGCCCTGATAGCCATCACAGCCAAGTTCAAAAAAAGCTTGATATTGTTGGGATGATTCGACACCTTTGGCGACAACGCTCAAATTGAATTGCCGCGCAGAGGTAATAAGTACATTCACTTTTGTTGGCATTGTGGTTAATGAATCAATACAACTCATATCCAATTTAACCGCAACTAATGGCTGATTCGCTAAGCAGCTCAAGGCACTCGAGCCCGAACCGAAATGATCGAGGATGATGCCTACACCTGCTTCAACTAACTTAGAGACACGCTCATCCACAAACTGTGGTTGCATTAAAAATGCGGCCTCATTGAGCTCAATACCCAGTTGATTAGCACCAATACCATGCTCCTTAACCAACCCAACGAATGTATCAACAAAATCTGCCTGACCAAATGAGAATGCACTGATATTGAGAGTCAAAGGAGGCAAACTCCTTCCTTGAGCCCGCGATTTCTGAATAAACAGACACACCCGCTTAGCCACCCAAAGATCAAGCTCAGCAATAATTCCCCCTTGTTCTGCTAACGCCACAAATTCAGCTGGCGGAATAAACTCTCCATCAGCACGATACCAACGCGTGAGCACTTCAGCCGAGACAAGTTCACTGGTCGCATTGATCACAGGCTGGAACATTAACGTTAAGCTATCTTGTTGTAATGCGGTTTGTAATTCCTGTTGCAACAGCTCATCACGGCTCTGGCGAAAGTCCATTTCAGCATGGTAAAAAGCGCACCCAGCTTGACCTGCTTGCTTAGATCTTAACGTTGCTAACTCGGCACGACGCATCACTAAAGCGGGATCTAAGGTTTCTATACTATCGAGTAAACAGATTCCCACACACGCGCTCAGCTCAAAGTGATGATGACCGTAATGGAATGGTCGAGCAATCACTTGCCTTAACTCACTCGCAAGGGCTAAAGCACGACGAGCAGCGGCTGACGCATCTGCCGCTAAATCTTTAGCAAGCAAAACGAAATTACCAGACCCTAATCGACCGACCGTTATATTTTCAGTGAAATAACTCGATAAACGGGCCGCGATTTGCGTTAACAAGCGCTCTAATTCATGGGAATTTAAAGTGGCGACCAATCCTAAGCGATCCACCTCAACGAGCAGCAATGCTCCCCATTGCCCCGAACTATTACCTTGGGTTAAAAATTGCGATAAACGCCCCATAAAGACATCGGGCAACATCTTGCGACCGACAACAGATTGATCCACAAGCTCAGTAATTGCAGCATGGTTCTTCGCGCTTTCTGACACATCCATATGAATGCCTATCATGCGAGTCGGGCGGCCTTGGGGATCCCAATCAACTAACATACCGCGGTCTAACACCCACACATAATGGCCATCTCTATGCCGTAAGCGGTGAACACTTTCAAATTCTTTACTCTTTCCGCTAACGTATTCCTGCAAAGCATCTAACACAATCTGCTTATCATCGGGATGTAGCCGCGTCTCCCATGTCTGGAATACTCCAGCCAATTCATCAGGCGCATAACCAATCATCTCTTTCCAGCGATCAGAAAGAAAAACCTCCCCCGTACTGATGTCCCAATCCCAAATACCGTTACGCGAACCTTCCACAGCAAATAACCAACGCAATTCACTGTCATTCAGCTGTTTAACTGCCCGACTTAAACGCTCATGTGCCTGCTGCAAACTGGCTTGCAAAGATAAAACTTCAGATGAACTCCAAGGTATCGATGTCGAAAAGGAAGAAGTACCTACCTGCTTAGCTGCCTCGCTCAACATTTGGAATGGGCGGATCAGCAGGAAATATAAAATAAAGGTAAAGCCAATCAGCAATAATCCGCCAAGGCCCCAAACCCGCATAAAACGTTGCTGCAACTTAGCAGAAGCTTCGGCAACTAAAGGGGCTAAATCGGCTTCAAGATAAATCAAATCAACAGCCCCACCATACTGGGGAAGAACGGGATAATAT
This sequence comes from Shewanella sp. SM69, assembly GCF_025653985.1. Taxonomy (NCBI): domain Bacteria; kingdom Pseudomonadati; phylum Pseudomonadota; class Gammaproteobacteria; order Alteromonadales; family Shewanellaceae; genus Shewanella; species Shewanella sp. SM69. Next base: position 1,099 of record NZ_JAKKRV010000009.1, on the reverse strand, counting down.
GCTTGAATAGTTAAACGGTCGAGATTAACGAGGATCTGCGGAAGAAAAGCTTGAACCACAGAGCGGTGAAGATCTACATCATAACCATCGATGACTTGAGTCGCATTGCTATCACGCCACACAGTATGATTAGCAAAACGAATACGGCTTTCAGCATCAACCAAGATATACACCATAGTGCCCATATCCAGCGCAGCTAAGGAAACCTCCTGCTCAATCCGCTCTACATCCTGTAAAGCTTGCGCCGATTGAACCACATTCTGCATGCGGAACAACTGTTGCTTTATCAAAGCCGATTGTCGCTGCGCAAGTTCAGCCCTAACTTGGTCACTTTCGAACAGGTACTCGCCTATGACCAACACTAAATATAGGGTCAGCATACAAAGAGGAAGCAGTACCGTGAGCGAAAGCTTACGAAGCATAGGCAACAGATGGCCGTTAACAAAAAAATTAATATTTTTGTATGCTAACGGGAAACTAACCACTAAGCAAAAGGACTTATCAAACTAAGCGAGATCTTCATGTAAATAATCAACTTAGAGTATAAAAGTCTGAAATAAAGGAAGGAAAAAATGTAAAGAACTAGCAGAAGAACCAAAACTAAAATGAATAGAATAATGCTATATAGCATTGGTCTTTAAATGACGATTTTACAAATTGCAGACGCAAAAAAGACAGCTTATTCAGCTGGCTTGGTTACATCTCAATGAGATAATTAGGCGCTTGGCGATGACCTACTCTMACATGGGGAGACCCCACACTACCATCGGCGCGTTTGCGTTTCACTTCTGAGTTCGGGATGGGATCAGGTGGTTCCACAAGGCTATTGTCACCAAGCAAATTCTGTTTATTACCGTGTCCATCKCTGGCTCACGCTAATAATAATTCGGAAAGCTGATTTGCTTTGTTTGAGTTCAAACTTTATCAAGTATCTGTATTCTGTCTAAGGTCGCTTAGCAAAACCCATCTGGGTTGTATGGTTAAGCCTCTCGAGTCATTAGTACATGTTAGCTCAACGCCTCACAACGCTTACACACCATGCCTATCAACGTCCTAGTCTCGAACGGCTCTTTAGAGGAATTAAATTCCTAGGGATGAC
>NZ_JAKKRV010000008.1:0-224742 GCF_025653985.1 Shewanella sp. SM69 | reverse complement strand
TGTGGTCAGAATATTTTGGGATAACGGCATCTATCATCCGTGGCAGGCCAATTTCGTGACAAAAGGCGGCAATGAGACCAAGGTGATCTAAGCGTTTAATAACAGGATGGGTAGACATATTTTGAGACCGTCAAATAGCAGTAATAGATCAAAACTGTCGATCGCGGTCAAGATGGTGTCGTAGTTTTTATGAAAAGCTGATCGCCAGATCACACTATTTAAATTCTGGAATTAGCTGCGGAATGACGGATATATGAAAACTAAGCAAACAGGGTTCTCATTAATCGAACTTGTGATTGTGATTGTGATTTTGGGTTTACTCGCTGCAACGGCGATTCCACGATTCTTAAATGTCACCGATGATGCTGAAGATGCCAGTGTTGACGGTGTTGCGGGTGGTTTATCGACTGCAGTTAGCTTTGTGCGTTCTCAGTGGGAAGTCGATGGGCGTCAAAATAGCAGCGTTATCCTCGACGGTAACACAGTAAATGTCGATACACGTTTTGGCTATCCAACGGGAACTTCAGTAACCAGTGCGACAGCTATGACAAATGCCAGTTGCCAAGAAGTGTTTAACACTGTGTTGCAGAGTGCTCCACGTAACGTATTATTTAACCAAGATGCACGTAATCAACGTTATACCGCTCGTGTTATTAACGCCGCAGGCGGCAGTGCTAACTCAATTACTGGCGCAGTCGTCGCAGGTTTAGATTTATGTGTTTATCACCAAGTGGCTTCACTGGTGTTAAATCAAACGAATGGTGTACCCACTCCTGCCCCTGATTTAACAACGGTAGGTGCTAAGGGAATAGTGTATAACCCAGGCACAGGCAGAGTATTAAGTTTCACCCAAACGCCATTTGTACCATAGACAGTAATTAATAGTTTTATTTTGTTCATGTTTTAAGTAGCTTAGTTTAAAAGTAATAGAGTCTAAAAGTGACTTAACTTAATTAGTACTCACACGAGTACTCACTTAGAAAGAAAGGTAGTTTTATATGAAAAGACAACAAGGTTTTACCTTAATTGAATTAGTCGTAGTGATCATTATCTTAGGTATTCTTGCTGTCACAGCGGCACCTAAGTTTATTAACCTGCAAGGTGATGCAAGAGCTTCAACTCTGCAAGGTTTAAAAGGCGCAATTCAAGGGGCTAATAGTCTAGTTTACTCAAAAGCGGCGTTAACAGGTAAAGAGGTTGGTCCTCAAACAGTGACTTTAGACTCTGGTACTGTGGCTGTCATCAATGGATATATGCGTTCAACTAAACTGTCATTAGAAGCTGGAATGGACATTACTTTTGATGTTGAAGCTGCTAGCGGTGGAACACAGGCAACTACAGCTGATTGGATAATTGCTGAAACAACTGGGACTCCTGGCTCTGCGAAAATTTATGCTCATGGTGCTCCAGCTAATTGCTTCTTAACTTACACTGAAGCAAAAGTAGCGGTAACAACAGGTACTGTTACTCCTGCTGAGCCTCCTAAATATGTGATTACGGATAGTGGTTGCTAATTCAACTGTTATCAAAAGGCCTGCCTAGCAGGCCTTTTTTTTAGATAAAATACGGTTCTTACATTATTTTAAATAAATGAGCCAGCCAAGGGTTTTCCGACATTTATTTGCGTTAATCATATCGTTGGCAGAAACTGAACCTAGTACATGAAATCAGCAATTAACGCGAGTGATGCTTAAATTCTCTATGTCAAAACAGGCCGGATTTACTTTAGTAGAATTAGTAACGACCATCATCTTGATTTCAATTCTTGCTGTGGTTGTACTGCCACGCCTGTTTACTCAGTCTTCCTACAGTGCCTATAGTTTACGTAACGAGTTCATTAGCGAGCTACGTCAAGTACAGCAAAAAGCGCTCAATAATACCGACAGATGTTTTCGTGTAACTGTTTCTGGCACTGGCTATCAAGTGAGTCAATTCTCTGCCCGAAATGGGGCGGTTTGTTCTGGTACTGCATTATCGCCAAATCCGCTTTATACCCAAGTTTTTCAAGGTGGTGCTCAATTAGTGCTAGTGAGCTCTAACAGCAGCAACTTTACCCTTGATTTCGATATCAATGGCCGACTTTTTCCAAGCTGTAATGGTGATTGTATTCGCGTGACCGCAAATGACACTGTGATGATTAATATATCCTCCGAGGGCTATATTTATGCGAAGTAATGCTCTCTCTAAAGGCCATATTCAAGCCCGCTTGTTGGGTTTTACCCTTATCGAATTAGTCATTGGTATGTTAGTGATTGGCATTGCAATAGTGATGCTAACCAGCATGTTATTCCCCCAAGCTGATCGTGCGGCCAGTACCTTACATAGAGTACGCAGTGCTGAGCTTGCACATTCGGTGATGAATGAAATCTGGGGTAAACGTTACGATCAAAACACCAATGCCAATGGTGGCACGCCAGCCTGTGGTAGTCCGCTCGGTAGTAATTGTTCAACGTCATTAGGCCCTGAGTTCGGTGAGAGTCGTAACAACTTTAACGATGTGGATGATTACAACGGCTTAAATGAAACCGCCACTATGCTCAATTCGACCCAAACCTATGCAAATGCTTATCCTAACTATCGCTTAAGCGTCACAGTTGCTTATGGCGCAGTGTCCAATACTAAGCTAGTGACGATTAATGTGACGACGCCCGACAACGAAGTGATTACTTACAATATGGTGAGGAGTAATTACTGATGGCCTCACCTTTATCTGCGGTTAATAAAAAATCCACACTAGGTTTTACCTTGGTCGAGATGGTCACTGTTATCTTGATTCTGGGGATTCTCGTGGTCGGGGTGAGTAGTTTTATTATTTTTGGTACGCGGATTTTTGTTGAGTCGAGTTCAGTCGATCAAGTGCTAAGTCAGAGCCGTTTTGCTGTTGAGCGAGTGACCCGTGAGTTGCGCAGTGCCTTACCTAATAGCTTGCGAGTTAATACCGATTCGCTGACCTATCAATGTGTTGAGTTTGTGCCTATCGAAGCCAGCACGACTTATCTAACCATGCCAATAGTGCCAGCTGCCGCCGCGAGCACTGGGATAGTTATTCTAGATAATACGGTGAGTGCGATTCGTGTGAATCAATTCGCTTGGATCTATCCCTTGATTGATGCCGATGTGTATAGCAGCGCGAGACAAAAGCGGGCACAGGTTAAAACGATTGCTACTGCGCCTTCCCCTTTGGAGCATCAAGTGACGCTGACTTTTACTGCGCCAACACGTTTTGCAGAAGCATCACCACGACAAAGGATCTATTTTGGTTCGAGTCCAGTGAGCTATTGCTTTGAAAAGGGGCCAAGCGGCAATGAATTACAATTATTGCGTTATGCTGGTTATAGCTTTAATGCCATTCAGCCAAATCCTGCCGCTATGCCTGCCACTATGGGCACGGGCGTGCTAATGGCGCAAAGTGTGGCAAATGTTTTAAATAATGGTGCTGATTTACCGTTGATTTTAACGCCATCTAGCCTAGTGAATAATGCTATGGTGCATTTACAACCGCGGTTTAATGTTAATGGTGAGACGTTCCAATATCGACATCAAGTGCAGGTGATCAATGTTCCTTAATTCACATTGTCGCTCGGTAGGGCGTAACTCAGCATCCAGATCATCACTATCAAGATCGTCCTCTCATGCTTTACCTGCGCGTCAACGCGGGAGTGCATTGATTATTGGCGTGTTTGTGATCACAGTGATGTTTCTACTGGCGTCAGCCCTGATCAATATTGTGCAGGATGGCGATACTGGATTAACCCAGGAGGTGTGGGGGACTCGTGCCTTTGCCGCCGCGAACAGTGGCGCCGATGCCGCATTGGCAACATTATTCCCATTAAATGGTTTAGTTGGCATTTGCCCTGCAACGAGCACTTGGAATCCTCCTAATGTAACCGGTTTCCATGCCTGCACTGTGACCTTGACGTGCAAAGCCTATGCGGTAGGTACCACCACCCAATATCGAATCAACAGTAAAGCGGTATGTGAAAGCGGCGAGACCCGTGTTAGCCGACAAGTTGAGGTAGAAGCTCGTGGGAATTAATCTTTTTTATCGTGCCATATTGGCAGCACTTATCTTGAGTTTCCCCTCGTCAGTGATGGCATTCGACCCTATTGATCAGAGTGTGATTTTTGCCAAAGTTGCTCAAGGTCATCATGGTGATTACTCAAACGTGTGCCGTCAGATATCATCGCCACAATTAATGATAAATGGTAATGGCATCATTAATGGTACTGGTGGTGCTGCATTAGATTATTGCTCGAGTAACGATGGCAGTGGGCTTTCTAATAACAGTTGTGATAACGGTACAGGCGGAGTGCGGAAATGCACTATCGATGGCAGTGATATTCGAGGTTTAAAATTAACTGGGAGTAATGCTTTTTTATCGAGTAGTGGTGCTGGTGGCGGTTATGGTTCTTGTAATACTGGCGAGCAATTAACGCTTGGTGGTAATGGGCAAAGTCAGTTTAGTAATGTTTCGCTTTATTCTGCTTGTACTCTGACTCTATCGGCAACTCAAAATGAGTATCGATTTAACACTATCGCTATTGGGGGCGGCGCGACACTCGTTTTACCTGAAGGGGACTATTGGGTAGATAGTTTTACTTTGAATCAAGATGCTAAGGTGATTTTGCAAGGCAATGTCCGCATTTTTATAAAGCAACAGTTTGAATTAAATGGCAGTAAATTCAATGAAAATAATGCTGCTTCTGCTCTTATTATCGGTTATAGCAATATTCAGCTAAATAGTGATGCTGTACTCAATGGGCGAGTTTATAGCGATGCAACATTAAGTCTAAATAATAACTCGATTATCAATGGCCGAGTCACCAGCCGTTATTTGGTTATGAGTAGTGGTCGTATTAATGATTATGTACCGGTATTACAGTGTTTTAATGACACTTTCTCCCAAAGTGCATTAAGCAGTGATTGGGTCGTTTCCCGTAGCAGCGGCACTTTTACTCCATCTATTCGAAGTGGTCGATTACGCTTAACCGAAGCTAAATCTGACCAATCTACGGCATCTACCTATCAAAGACTCTTTCCTGGAAAAGCTAACTTAGTGGAGATCCAGTTTGATCACTATGCCTATGGTGGCAATGGTGCCGACGGCATTGCGGTAGTGTTATCGGATGCTTCTATAACGCCGCAGCCTGGCGCCTTTGGCGGTCCATTGGGTTACGGTTATAAACCTGGTATTAATGGGTTCGCGGGTGGTTGGCTTGGGTTTGGTATTGATGAGTTCGGTAACTTCTCCGGTGAAGGCGGTAGTTCTAATGTCGGCCAGCGACGCCAGTCCGTTGCGGTTCGCGGTTCGGGTGTCGGCACGTCAGGGTATAATTATTTACGCGGCGCTTGTAGTAATGGCACTACTAATACGAACGGTAGTTGCTTATCGCCTGCGGTAGACGGCAATAATGTGTCGCCTGCGCACAGGTATAAAATCACAATTGATTCGCAAGCCGCGAATCAATCTATTGTGAAAATTGAGCGTAATACAGGTTCGGGTTTTGTGACTTTAGTTCCCGCATTTAACGCTGCAGCACAAAATGGTCAGGCGGCCATTCCAAGTGATTTTTTATTGTCTTTAACGGGCTCAACGGGGGGCTCAAATAACAACCACGAAATCGATAACGTGCAAATTTGTGCGTTAAAATCGAATCCTATTGGTGCTCAGATCGATCATTTTGAGTTTGAACATACGGGTCAAGGTCTGACCTGTAATGCTGAGATGGTAACGATTAGAGCCTGTGCAAATGCGAATTGTAGTCAACTCTTTACTGCACCTCTTAGCGCAACCTTATTACCTGATTCTGCGGCAGATGGCGTATGGGTTGGCGGTAATCAAGTGAGTTTTAGCGGTGGCACGGCGCAACTGCAACTGAGGCGAAATACTCCTGGTGTAGTGACTTTAGGCGTGAAGGGCTCTAATCCCACCACTAAACCATTAAGCAAAACCCTTTGCCGTATTGGTAATGGTGGTTTGAGTGAAAACAATTGTTCACTCACCTTTGCCGACAGTGGTTTTGTATTCGATGTACCCGATAAGCGTGCGAATCGCCCCGAGCAAGTGTTAGTCAAAGCGGTGAAAAAATCCGATGTGACGAAGCAGTGTGTCCCAAGCTTCCAAAGCCAGACCAAAACGCTGAATTTCTGGAGCAGTTACCAAACGCCAAGCGCGCCTATCTCGCCTAAAGCCGTCACCATCAACAATATGGTAATTGGCACCTCGAGTGCCTCGCCTACGGCGGTGAACCTGCTGTTTGATACCAACGGACAAGCAAGCATTTCAGTCAATTACCCTGATGCAGGTAAATTACAACTAGATGCAAAATATACAGGGACAGGTGATGAACAGGGCTTAGTCATGGCAGGTTCAGACCAATTTGTCAGCGTACCAGCGGGATTGTGTGTTAAGCCTGTAGATGCCAATGCTAGCTGCTCAAGCGCGAATATGACGTGTAATGTTTATCGTAAAGCGGGTCAAACCTTTGGTATGACGGTGCAAGCGATGGCATGGGAAAAAGATGGCGATCCGGACTTTTGTTCGGGCAACTTACCCACGCCTAACTTTAGTGATGCGCAGATGAAGCTTGCCAGTAAAGTCGTTGCGCCAAGCATTGCCAACGGCGGACTTGATGGGGCGTTAGGCGTGGCATCCTACAGCCACTCGGCGCAGGCCAATAATCTCAATACCATCAGCAATCAGACCATCAGCGAAGTTGGAGTATTCCAAATTGCAGCGCAGGCGAGCCCAAATTATTTAGGGACGGCAAGCAGCTTAAATATTCCAATTGGATATTCAGCTAATATTGGCCGTTTTGTGCCCGATAGATTTTTAGTCAGTAACGTATCGGTCATACCTGCCTGTGGCGGCTTTAGCTATATGGATCAGCTGTTCCCTATGTCGATGGAGCTCAGTGCTTTAAATATCGCGGGGGATATAACGAAAAACTATTTCCCGCCATTTTCCCTCGCCACTGCCAAATTAGTGGGAGAAAATAACAATAATGGTGTCGATTTACAGAGTCGCTTAAGTGCCTTACCTATAAAGGCTGAAAGTTGGAATCAAGGTGTGGCGACGGTCGATGCTTCTTACCAAGCTAACTTTAGTCGGGTGACCCCAAATGTGGCGACGAATCTGTATCAGGATGGCCCCTTTGAGCTGCTCGATATTGGCGTGCAATTGATGGATAACGATCCTCGGCCGAATGGGCTTTACAGCTATGTGGCCTCACCAGACATGGATGCGGCATCTACAGGCACTTGCACTAACTGTAATGCTAAGAAAATCAGCACTCAAACCCTTCGTCATGGCCGTGTGGTGATGGATAACACCTATGGTCCTGAGACAGAAATACTGCGTATGCCGACTCGAGCCGAATATTGGAATGGCAGCAGCTGGGCCTTAAATACTGCCGATAACTGCACAACGGCAGTGTATGCTTTGGGTTCGCAGGTTGATCATTCCGCTCTGGGTTACAATTTTGATCCCGACTTAGTGGCGGGACAAAGTGTTGTGCGTTCTGGCGGGACTGCAACATTCCAAGCTGGCCAATTTGAGTTGCTTTGGCAAGCCGTTACAACAAGTGGGTTGCCATACCGCGGCCAAGTGACGGCGCCCTTGGATGTGCCGACATGGCTAGAATGGTACTGGAATTGGAATGGCGTATCGCCAACAGGGGTCACTGAACCGCGGGCAAGTGCGTATTTTGGTCGTTATCGAGGGCATGACAAAATAATCTATTGGCGTGAGGTAAACTAATCTGAGTTATTTCTCTCATTAAATTGAACTCAGGCTTTCCCTTGAAATGGGCTGCCATTTTACTTATTAGAAGTCGACGAAAACGCTTGTAACAGATTCTAAATGCAATGCCTTAGTTTGATATTTGTTGCTGAATTGTGTGTTTACTCGTTTTTTGTTGCTGATATTTTCGTCAATAAACAGTATTTTCCGCTTAAATACTGTTTTTTACGTGGCGATTTGAAAAAAAATCACCTCATTAGCGATTGTTAACCTCATCGGTCTTGTGGAATCAGGGTGGCATTGATAAAGTTAGCTGATTTTTCTTTTCTTCTGACTCCACAGAATACAGGCTAGTTACATGTTTAAGAAGCTACGCGGCATTTTTTCTAATGATCTATCGATCGATTTGGGTACAGCTAACACATTAATTTATGTTCGTGGCGAAGGCATAGTCCTCAATGAGCCTTCTGTTGTTGCTATACGTGGTGAGCGTAGTGGCTCCGGTCAGAAATCTGTTGCCGCGGTCGGCACAGAAGCTAAACAAATGCTAGGCAGAACGCCTGGCAATATCCAAGCTATCCGCCCAATGAAGGACGGTGTCATTGCAGATTTTTATGTGACGGAGAAAATGTTGCAGCACTTTATTAAACAAGTGCACAACAATAGTTTTTTTCGTCCAAGTCCACGCGTGCTTGTGTGTGTGCCCGTTGGTGCCACTCAAGTAGAACGCCGTGCTATTCGTGAATCAGCCATGGGCGCTGGTGCTCGCGAAGTATATTTAATTGAAGAGCCAATGGCAGCTGCGATTGGTGCGGGTTTACCCGTATCTGAAGCGACCGGCTCTATGGTGGTGGATATCGGTGGTGGTACCACTGAAGTCGCGATTATTTCACTTAATGGTGTAGTGTATTCGTCTTCGGTACGTATCGGCGGTGATAAGTTTGATGATGCGATCATCAACTATGTCCGCCGTAATTACGGGAGTTTGATTGGTGAAGCCACGGCTGAGCGTATCAAGCACACTATCGGCACTGCTTATCCTGGCGATGAAGTGCTCGAGATCGAAGTCCGCGGCCGTAATTTGGCAGAAGGTGTACCTCGTAGCTTTACACTGAACAGCAATGAAATTTTAGAAGCCTTACAAGAGCCATTATCTGGCATCGTAAGTGCTGTGATGGTGGCGTTAGAACAATCTCCACCAGAATTAGCTTCAGATATTTCTGAGCGCGGTATGGTGTTAACTGGCGGCGGCGCTTTATTGCGTGATTTAGACCGTTTATTAATGCAAGAAACCGGAATTCCTGTAATGGTGGCGGACGATCCATTGACCTGCGTAGCACGTGGCGGTGGTAAAGCCCTCGAAATGATTGATATGCACGGCGGCGATCTGTTCTCCGAAGAAACCTAATTTAACTTCGGTATGGGGCGGTTAATCACCGCCTTAGCTTTCCTATGAAGCCAATTTTTGTTCGTGGTATTTCAAACCAATTCCGTCTGACACTGGCAATTATTTTGTCGGTGGCTTTGCTCGTGGCTAATCATCGCCTCGATCCTGTACGGCAATCGTTATCCTCTTTTTTTAGTCCATTGCAGTATTTAGCGAGCGTGCCTGGTGTTGCGCTTGACTGGTCGTCTGAAAGTTTTGCCACCCGCAATATGTTAGCGTTGCAGAATAAAGAGCTGCTCAGGCAGCAACTGCTGATGAGTGAACGCTTACAGCGTTTCGAACACTTACGCCAAGAAAATGAACGTTTACGCGCACTGTTGGGCTCACCAGCCTACCTTGATTCGCGCAAAATGGTGGCTGAAGTATTGGAGGTGGCTAGCGATCCTTTCCATCACTATGCGGTGTTAAACCATGGTTCACGCAGTGGTGTATTTGTTGGGCAGCCTGTGGTCGACGCCCAAGGGGTTGTTGGCCAAGTGGTACAAGTCAGTGAAATGACCAGTAGGGTGTTATTGCTCTCCGATGTATCACACGGATTACCTGTGCGTATCACCCGTAATGATGTGCGCCTTGTTGCCAATGGTACGGGTGAGTTAGATGAAATAGAGCTGCGCCATGTGGCCAAGAGTACCGACATTCGTGTCGGCGATTTACTGGTCACCTCAGGTTTAGGGAATCGTTTCCCGGAAGGTTATCCGGTCGCGCGGGTTATGGAAGTGTTGACTGAAGATGGTCAAAGTTACGCTCGAGTTACCGCCCAGCCTTTAGCGGCTTTAGATCGTATTCGTTATTTATTGTTGATTTGGCCATCCCCCGATTCAGGTGTGACTTTACCGAGTCAGCCTACCGTGCCTGCTGCGGATCATTCATCGAGCGATAATGCATCAAAAGCAGATAGCGCTGTTCCTGCTGGCGGAAGTGTCATGCCAGCAGAGGCTTCTAAACCTGTGACCGCGCCTGCGACCAAACCGTCAACGGAAACCACTCCTTCTGTGGCTGAGGTGCATTAATGAGTTTTCAGGCCGCCAATGGGCGCTTTATTGTTTGGGTGACATTATTTATCGGCGTGATCAGCCAGATCATGCCTTTACCAAGTGCTGTTGATGCTTGGCGTCCAGACTGGTTATTAATGATTGTTCTCTATTGGTCTATCGCATTACCCCACAGATACAACATCTTAACCGCATGGGTTTTAGGCCTAGTATTAGATATTTTATTGGGAGCCACCTTAGGTGTGCGCTCTTTAGCTATGTCTTTGGTTATTTATATCGCTATCTTGCATTGCCAGCGTTTGCGAAACTTCCCTCAATGGCAGCAGTCGTTAGTGATCATGCTACTGATTTGTATTTATCACTTAGTGATTTACTGGGTGGAATTTGTGATGCAAGAGGCTGTTTTCAAAACGGATCTATTTTTACCTGCGATTTCAGGATTAGTGATCTGGCCTTGGATATTTTGGATTTTACGTCGGGTTCGACGTCATTATAAGGTTCGTTAACTGTGGATTTAGTTTTAGCTTCAACTTCGCCACGTCGCAAAGAATTATTGGCACAGATTGGATTCGGTCGTCCTGAGTTTAGTTTCACGCAAGTGGCACCGGATATTGATGAAACTGTGCAACAGGGCGAAGCGCCAAGGGATTATGTACGACGTTTAGCCGCTGAAAAAGCCCAAGCTGGACTGGCATTATGCGCAGATATGTCACAGCCTGCTGTATTAGGTTCTGATACTATCGTAGTGCTTGAAAATCAAATATTAGGCAAACCGCTAGATGTGGCCGATGCTAAGCAAACGCTCAGTGAACTGTCTGGCCGAACGCATACTGTGATGACGGCTGTAGCACTGACCTACAAAGCAGGCGAGTCTGACTCAACCTTAAAAACCTCAGTGCGCTTAGTTGAAACACAAGTGCGTTTTTGCGCTTTATCGACAGCTGACATTGAGGCTTATGTGGCTTCAAAAGAGCCCATGGATAAGGCGGGCAGTTATGGCATTCAAGGGCTCGGCGGTTGCTTTGTGGCTGCAATTGAAGGCAGTTATTCTGGCGTTGTAGGTTTACCTCTGGTTGAAACGCGTGAGTTGTTAGCCGAAGTTGGTTTTATTTAACTGCTGCTGGTTGCTTATATTGCGATTTTGGCTTGAGGTTAGAATGAACCTTATTGGCGTTTAGGGCTCTGAATCGAGTACTCCAATGACGTTGACCTTGTTCCTTTATTCGGTTTTCATGCTTAGAGAGTTTGTAACTTCGATTAATTAATCTAGTTTCCCGAATGGGGTGAGTCGTGAATACCAGTCGCTTAAATCCAAATAAAATACAGCGCAAGATGGGTTCAGAATTACTGATCAACGTAACTCCATCTGAGGCGCGCGTTGCTTTAGTTGAGCATGGTGTGCTGCAAGAAGTCCATATTGAACGCCGGATGAAACGGGGTTTAGTGGGGAATATTTACAAAGGTAAAATCAGCCGTGTGTTACCCGGTATGCAAGCCGCCTTTGTCGATATTGGCTTAGATAAAGCGGCTTTTTTACATGCGTCCGACATAGTACCGCACACTGAGTGTGTCGCCGATGTTGAGAAAGGTCATTTCGTTGTTCGTGATATCGCCGAGTTAGTCCGTCAAGGGCAAGACATTATGGTGCAAGTGGTTAAAGATCCGCTGGGCACTAAGGGCGCACGCCTAACGACCGATATCACGCTGCCTTCCCGTTATTTAGTCTTTATGCCAGGTTCTAGCCATGTTGGTGTTTCCCAGCGTATTGAACTAGAAGAAGAACGCAGTCGCCTCAAACAAATTACTTTGCCCTATGTTGATGATGACGGTGGTTTTATTATCCGCACCGCCGCCGAAGGCGTAGGGGAAGATGAGTTATCCCAAGATGCGGCATTTTTACGCCGAGTTTGGTCAAAGGTGAGTGAGCGACGTAAACGCAGTGGTGTGTCGCTCCTGTATCAAGATTTAGCCTTACCTGTGCGCATTGTGCGTGATTTTGTCGGTACTGAGCTGGACCGTATTCAAGTGGATTCTCGCCGCACTTTTGCCGAGTTGCAGTCTTTTGCGCAGGAGTTTATGCCAGAGATTGCCGATAAGATTGAGCACTATTCAGGACCTGCGCCTATTTTTGATCTCTACGATGTGGAGAACGAAATTCAACGTGCACTCGGCCGTAAAGTCGAGCTTAAGTCTGGTGGCTATTTGATCATAGATCAAACCGAAGCCATGACGACTGTGGATATCAATACCGGTGCCTTTGTGGGGCACAGGAATCTTGAAGAAACCATTTTTAATACCAACCTCGAAGCGACCCAAGCGATAGCGAGGCAGTTACGTCTGCGTAATCTCGGCGGCATCATTATTATCGATTTTATCGACATGATGACGGCGGATCATAAGGCTCGTGTTCTTAGCAGCTTAACCAGCGCTTTGTCTAAGGATAGGGTGAAAACCAATGTGAGTGGTTTTTCGGGGTTAGGTCTAGTCGAAATGACCCGTAAGCGTACCCGCGAAAGTTTAGAGCATGTCGTCTGTGGCGAATGTCCGGCCTGTCATGGCACGGGGAGCATGAAGACAGTCGAGACGGTTTCCTATGAGGTCTTTCGCGAAATAATCCGTTTAAACCGTGCCTACGATGCTGATGAGTTCCTGTTGTACTGTTCGCCTGCCGTGTATCAAAGTCTGCATACCGATGATAATCATCTTATTGCTGAACTTGAGGTTTACATAGGTAAGCGCATCCGTTTGCAAAATGAGCCTATGTACTCACAGCACAAATATGATGTGGTGATGATGTAGTGGCTACGCTTTTTACTGCAAAAAAATTTAGCCGTTTTTGTTGGCAATTTATGGCGCTTATTTTGGTCTTGTTTGCGCTTGCCGTCAGTTTGATCCGTGGCTTATTACCGCAGGTTGATGAAGTTCGCCAGCAACTGGTTAATTACGTAAAAAGCGAATATAAAGTAGATGTGCAAGTGGGGGAGCTATCCGCCCATTGGCAGGCATTTGGCCCTGCAATTAACATCGATGACTTAGTGATCCCGCCACAGGAACAACTGCCTGTGACCTTGATGATCAAGAACGTACAAGTGAAGTTAGATTTTTGGCAATCGCTGCTCACACTCACCCCGCGAATCGAAGATGTCAATTTTGAGGGTGTCCATGTCGCTTTAGACATGGATAAGCTTACCGAGAACGATCCCGCCACAATTAATAAAGCCCCGCAACTCGATTGGCTCTATGCCCTGTTGCTCAAACAACTCGATAGATTCTCCTTAACCAATGCCACAGTGCAATTGCTGAGCATGCACCAAGAGTTTCGCCCGATCCATATCCGTCATTTGAACTGGCGCAATCAGGGTGAACGTCACCGTGGTGCGGGAGAGTTGTATCTTGATAGTCATGCCTCTGAGCATGAATCTCTCGGATTACAGTTAGATATCAATGGCGATGGTGCAAATCCCGACAGTTTGACTGGGCAGATTTATTTGGCGGCTAACTCTTTGGATTTAGGTGAATGGGCTTCACGTCAGCCTAATCCCTATGATTCTACTCAAAAGTTACCCTTAGAAGGGGTTGTCAATCTTAAGGCTTGGCTTACGTTTGCCGACCGCAGCATCAGTTCTGCTATGGTTCATTTTGAGCCGAGCTGGCTGCAATGGACATTAAAGCAAGAGCCGCAGAGATTTGAAATTCAAGCGGGTGACATTGTTTGGCAGCCAAAGGCGACGGGTTGGGAAGTGCAAAGTTCAGGACTGGATTTTGTCACCAATGGTGAGCATTGGCCGGCATTAACGCTGGCCGCGAAGCGTCAAAACGATGAATTATTTGCCTATGTGAATCAAGTTAATACTCAGAGTCTATTGCCGCTGCTGCCGCTATTTCCTGGAGTCGATAGAGCCGTATTACGTCAATGGCATGCGTTAGCTCCCGAGGCGAATATTGGACCAATCCGCCTGTATCAAAAAGCCGACCAGCCTTTGCTCGCCAGTACCGAAGTGAAGCAGTTGCATTGGCAGAAGGTTGACGGTATTCCCAATACTAATCCTGTAGATGTGAACCTGCGCTGGCAAGATAAGACGCTGTATTTCTCTCTACCTGAACAAGTGTACACTCTTGATTTTGGTGATGAATTTTCGGCGCCATTAGTGTTCAATGGGGCGCCAATTGATGGTCAATTCGATACTGAACATCTGAGTTTAAATGTGCCTCAGTTGCAGCTTGAAAACGAAGATATCGGTGTTGATGCGGCATTGAATTTGGACTTTAGCGGTGCTGCGCACATGGCGCTGGCGGCCAATGTTCGTATCAACAATGTGGCTAATGCCGACAAGTATTTCCCCAATAAGGCGATGGGTGAATCACTGGCCGAGTATTTGGATACTGGGCTTAAAGCGGGTCAGACCCAAGATGCGCAAGTTGTTTGGCGTGGTCCGTTAAGTGGTTTTCCCTTCGACGATAATAGCGGCGTGTTTCAGGCAGCATTTACTTTAACAGATGCCAAATTTCAGTTTCAACCCGACTGGCCTGCGGTCACAGATCTGTCCCTTAACGCTTTGTTTGAAAATACCCGTATGGATCTTTGGTTAAACCAAGGCAAGCTGATGAATGTGGATGCCACAGGGGCCCATGTATTTATTCCCGCCATTGGTGAACAGACGCTGCTAAGGATTGAAGCCGAACTTGCTACTCAAGGCAGTGCGGCGACTAAGGTTTTACAAGCCTCACCTTTGGCGACCTCAGTAGGCAAAACCTTAGATGTCGTGCAAGTGCAAGGTGCTGTTACTGGCACTTTAGACATCAGCATTCCACTGTATGAAGGTGAAGTTGAAGATATTCGTGGTCAAATCCGTTTTGATAACACGCCTGTATATATTGCTCAGCCAGGGCTTCAACTTCATGGCGTGACTGGTGTAGTCGACTTTGCGAATGAGGTTGTGACAGGAAAAGGCATTAAAGCGCGCTTGTTCGAACAACCGCTTAGTTTAACTTTCGACACTCAGCCTAAAGGTAAAGATTTTGGCCTTAATCTTTCGCTGAAAAGTCGTTGGGATCTCAGCCGTCTCCCCGATGAATTGCACAATCCCTTGAGCGATTTTTATCAGGGAAAAATCAGTTGGGACGGTGCTATGACTATGCTATTTACTGAGCAAGGTTATCAAATCCAAGCCAAAGTGACTTCGGATATGCTGGGGACGCAACTGTTACTTCCAGGATACTTTGCTAAACCCGAAAATGAACCACGACCTTTAGTCGCCGAGTTTGTTGGTGATCAAGATAATGCGACGCTCGATGTCAAACTTGCCAGTCATGCCGAGTTTATCGGTGGTTTCGATGCCGATAAAGGCGCAAATTTTAGTTATTTTGACTTGTTATTGGGGCGTTTGTTTGGTGAGGATGAAGCCAGAAATACGGAACAAGGTCATATTCAAGTCGATCTCGGTAAGGCCAAATTAGCCGAATGGTTACCTGTGATTAATGCCTTTGTTGGTCAAGAGAAAATACCGAAAACGGGCATTTTAGTTGATGATATTCCCCATAAAAGTTTATTTCCCGCGGTGGTGAGCATCGATTCTCATATCGGTCGGCTCGATCTTTTAGGGCAAGAACTGACGGAGCTTAGGCTTAATGCTAAGCCTAACGAGACGGGATGGCGTTTTAATACCGTTGCCAACGAATTTGACGGTTGGATCGATTTCTATCCAAATTGGAAAACTCAAGGTCTCAAAGTTGTGGCGAATAAATTTTATTTTTCACCTGAGGTAAAGCCGAACACGGATGCCGATTTTGCCAGTGATCAAGTGCTTACTAACTTGCCGCCCGTGGCAGTGAATGTGGAAGATTTTCGTTTCTTCGATAAATCCTTTGGAAAGCTAGTTTTGCAGGCGAGCCCACAAGCGGCAGGATATAAGATTCAAACATTGTCTTTGACTACGCCCAATGTCAATTTGCAGGGCAGTGGCATTTGGCAGCAACAGGCTGGACAGAATAAAACTGATCTCAGTGTTGAGTTAAATGCCACTCAGTTTAGTTATCTATCTGCTCAATTGGGTATAGAGCCTGGCGTTAATGAAGCCCCCTTGAAGGTGAATGCGGACTTATCTTGGCAAGGTGCTCCCTATGCCTTCTCCCTCGAAACCTTAAATGGCAAGGTGAAATTCAACTTAGGCAAAGGTCACTTATCTCAGGTGAGTGACAAGGGCGCACGGATTTTCTCCCTGTTCAGTTTAGATTCTTTGGTGCGTAAACTGTCGCTGGATTTCACCGATGTCTTCGGTCAGGGCATGTATTTCAATTCTTTCAATGGCAATTTGCAGATTGATAATGGCGTGGTGAAAACCACTGACACTGAAATGGATGCCATCGCGGGTAATATGAAGGTGCGTGGCTATACGGATCTCACCACTGAAAGTTTGAATTACGATATCCGCTTTGTGCCGCAGTTGGCCTCAAGTGTGCCGACTGTCGTATTGCTCAGTACCAGCGCTTGGACACTGGGTCTGGGGGCCTTTGCCCTGACAAAAGTGCTTGAGCCTGTGATTGAAGTGATTTCAGAAATTCGTTTTCGGGTGACTGGGACTATGGCAGAGCCTGTGGTCGAAGAGTTAGAGCGAAAGAGTAAAGAGATTGAAATTCCAGAATCTATTTTACCTGTGGTTGGCGTTGAGCGCCCAGCGGTGCCGACTGAAGCCGCGAGTCATAACGCCGATATCACTCAGCCGGTAGAGACTAAATCGACCGAGGCTCAATTAACAGAAGCTAAGCCAACTGAAACTAAGTTAACTGAAGCTCAGTCAACTGAAGTCAAACCAAGCAACACTAAATCTGAGCCACAGTTTCAAGCAACACAACCAGAAGCGCTCGAGCCACAAGACGTTAAGCCTGAAGAGGCCAGATCTGAAGAATCAAAGTCAGAAGAGCTAAAGCCAGCAACAGATCAAATTAAAGCGCCCGATTTAAAGCGGGAGCAACCTCAAGCGACGCCTTCGCCTGAAGCACCGAACACGCCTGCCACACCAGAGAATCAGCCAGCAGTAGAACCGATTAAGCAAATTCAGGGAGATCAAAATGCATATCAGCCTGTTGCAATGTCAGAGCAGTCGCGACGTCAGCGCCAATCTGCAGTTTATCGAATCGCAGCTTAACGAACTCAAACGGGATGCTGATGCGCCCCATTTAGTGGTATTACCCGAATGCAGCTTACTGTTTGGTGGCCATGAAAGTCAGCAACTTGCCTATGCGGGCGATGTCCATCAGAGTCCGCTCAAATCGGCGTTAAGTGCACTGGCCGCCAAGTATCGGGTGTTTATGGTCGCGGGGACTATTCCGGCGTTGGCTGAGGATGGTCGTGTCTATAGTCGCAGTTATCTGTTTGATGATAAAGGTGATACTTTAGGGCATTACGATAAACTGCACCTTTTTGATGTGGATGTTGCCGATGGTACAAAACAATATCGCGAGAGCGAAACCTTCTGCCCCGGTGATCACATTAGTGTTATCGATACACCTTTTGGCAAAATTGGCTTAACCATCTGTTATGATTTACGCTTTCCTGACTTGTTTAGGGCGATGCGCCTTGCGGGTGCCGAGATTATTGCTGTCCCTTCTGCCTTCACCAAGGTGACGGGTGAAGCCCATTGGCAGGTATTGTTACAGGCCAGAGCGATTGAAACCCAATGCGTTATTCTTGCTGCAGCTCAGTGGGGACAGCATAACGAAGGCAGTCGAGAAACTTGGGGGCAGAGCATGATAGTCGGTCCTTGGGGGAATATTTTGGCTGAACTTAAAACCGGTACGGGTTGGGTACAGGCTGAGGTCGACTTAACCGAACTGCACAGTATTCGCAGTAAAATGCCCGTCATGCAGCATAATCGTTTCCTTGAACCAAGCTTGAAATAATGTGCCAATAGCCAGCAGACGAGTTGAAATGCTGAATTTGCGCTTGAGTCGATACGCAGCATTAACACATAGAATTAGTACACCGAATTTACACTCAGAATATCAAGATCCCTTGGGGTCAAAGAGAGCATAGATGCCATTTTTAGCACAAGTAGAGCAAAGTTTATTGAAGAATGGGTTAGCGTTAGATGGCCTGCAAACCTATCTAAACACCATACATCAGCACAAAATCGATTATTCCGATCTCTATTTTCAAGGTAGTCGCCACGAATCTTGGGTGCTGGAAGACGGCATCATCAAAGACGGTAGTTTCCATATTGAACGCGGTGTGGGCGTGCGGGCCATTAGCGGTGAGAAAACGGGTTTTGCCTATGCCGACGATATCACTCCTGCCGCCTTAAGCGCTGCAGTACAGGCTGCCCGTGGCATTGCTAGTGCGGGTGAGCAGACTCAGGTACAAGCCTTTAAACGTCAAAAAGCATTGGCGTTATACGACAGCTTAGATCCGATTGCGGCGATGGAAGAAGTCAAAAAAATCAACCTGCTGAAAGAAGCCGATGCGTTTATTCGCAGTCTAGATAGCCGGATTATTCAAGTGGTGGTTAGCCTTGCTGGTGTGCACGAAGAAATCCTCGTTGCTGCGAGTGATGGCACTCTTGCGGCCGATATCCGTCCTCTGGTGCGTTTTAACTGTAGCGTGATTTTGGAAGAAAACGGTAAACGTGAACGTGGCGGCGCTGGTGGTGGTGGTCGTCATGACTACGGTGTTTTAATGGCAAGCGATGACACAGGTTTACCTATGTGTTTCGCCTTTGCCCGCGAAGCCGTGCGTCAAGCGCAGGTCAATCTAAATGCCATCGATGCACCAGCGGGTGAAATGCCAGTGGTGTTAGGTAATGGCTGGCCCGGTGTATTGCTCCACGAAGCGGTTGGACATGGTTTGGAAGGCGACTTTAACCGTAAGGGCAGCAGTGCCTTTAGCGGCAAGGTTGGTCAGCAAGTTGCGTCTAAGTTAGTGACTGTGGTCGACGATGGCACCTTGCCTAATCGTCGTGGTTCACTGAGTATCGACGATGAAGGTGTACAAACCCAAAGAACCGTATTGATTGAAGACGGTATTTTAAAGGGTTACATCCAAGACAAACTCAATGCTTGCTTAATGGGTGTTGCGCCAACGGGTAACGGCCGCCGCGAATCCTACGCGCATTTGCCTATGCCACGTATGACCAATACTTATATGACGGCCGGTGAGTCTGATCCCAGTGAGATTATCAAATCGGTGAAGAAGGGCATTTACGCCCCTAACTTTGGCGGTGGTCAAGTTGATATCACTTCGGGTAAGTTTGTGTTCTCAGCATCCGAAGCCTATTTGATTGAAAATGGTGAAGTTACTCAAGCCATTAAGGGGGCTACTTTAATCGGTAATGGCCCTGAGGCTATGAGCCAGATTTCTATGGTCGGTAACGATATGGCTTTAGATCAAGGAGTGGGCGTTTGTGGTAAAGACGGTCAAAGTGTGCCTGTGGGTGTGGGTCAACCGACCCTAAAACTCGATAAGCTCACCGTGGGCGGAACAGCATAAAACCTAGAACCTTACGTCTATAGGTTCTAGTCGCTACCCACTACCCACCATGAATGTTATCATTCGCAAAGGAAATTAGAGTAACTACTCTAGAGGTGTTAATGAAACTATCACGTGTGGTCTGGCTGTGCCTATTATCATTGCCTTCGGCTGGCTATGCTCAGCCGATTAGCTTTACTGATGCTTGGCAGCAAGTGCTGAAGGTGAGCGACAAGTTGCAAGCGCAATCCCAGGAAGTTAACCGCGCTAAGGGGGAGCAAGAGGCGGGCGAGAGCTTAAATTTCCCCTCATTAGACATTCGCGGTAATTATATTCATTTGGATAAACCGATTGAGTTTGATCTGAAAGAATTAAATTCTGTGATTTCTATCCCGCCATCGCTTGGCGGCATTATTGCGGGTATTCCGCCGCTGCCCTTAAGTGAACAAGATATTTTTAGCGCCAGCTTACAGGCAATGTGGCCGATTTATACGGGCGGACAGATCACTGCGGCTCAAGGTATACACGCGGCTATGGTGGCCGAGAAGCAACAAGAATTACAATTAGCAACTCGTGATTTATTTACCCTGCTGGTGGATAGATATTACGCTGTCGATGTGACGTTGGCATTGGTGAATACTCAGACTGATCTGGTTGGCTCGTTAGCTAAGCATGTTGATCATGCTTTAGCACTAGAGCGCGAAGGGCAAATTGCTAAGGTCGAGCGCCTCAATGCGCAGGTCGCCCTAGACAATGCTAAAGTCAATTTAGGCAGTGCTCGTCGGCAACATGAAATGGCAGTGATCGCGCTGGCTCGTATGCTGCAGCAAAGTCAGGTGAGCACAAATTCTTCCTTGTTTGTATTGCCGCAGGCTCCTTCATTCGCTCAACTCAGCCAAATTACCCTGAGCCAACATCCGGCGCTCAAATTGCTCGAAGCGAAAGAAACGCAAGCGAACGGTTTAATAGCGTTGGAAAAAGGTAAATACCATCCAACGGTTTTCCTCTTCGGTAACTACACCTTGTATGAAGAAGACACACTCTTGACGAGCATCACACCTGACTGGATGGTTGGGGTTGGGGTCAATGTGCCACTGATCAGCCGAGATGGCCGTAGCGGTAAGGTCGAAGCGGCGAAAAGTGCACTCTTACAAGCTCGTTATACCAAGGCACAAACTAAACAAGACTTGAGCCTGCTGGTGGATCAAAGCTATCGCCAATTATTACAGGCCGAGGAAGAAGTGACGGCGCTTGATACTTCGCTCGAACTTGCTATTGAAAACCTGCGTCTGCGTGACATCGCCTTTAATCAAGGGCTTTCAACCTCTATCGACAGAGTCGATGCGGAGCTGAAACTGAGCGCAGTGAAAACTCAGCAATTGGCTGCCCGTTATCGTTATGTGCAAGCCTATGCCAGATTAATGGCCATCAGTGGTCAACTAGATGAATTTATCGGTCGTACCATAGGCCGCACTCAAGAGCAGGAGACAAACAATGCGCGCTAACAGAATACTTGCCCTTGTGGCGTTGGTCGCATTAGGCCTTATCTTAGCCTATGGACTCAAGCTCGCTTATAGCCCGCAGCCGAGTTTGTTGCAGGGCCAGATTGAAGCCCGTGAGTACAATGTTTCGTCCAAGGTGCCAGGCAGAGTCGAGCAAGTGCTCGTGCGCCGCGGTGATAGTGTTGCCCAAGGGGATTTATTATTCGCGATCCGCAGTCCTGAGCTAGATGCAAAGTTAATGCAGGCCGAAGGTGGTCGTGATGCCGCTAAGGCGATGCAGCTTGAAGCCAACAACGGTGCTCGCAGCCAAGAAGTGATGGCAGCCAAGGAGCAATGGCTCAAGGCGCAGGCGGCGGCAACGCTCGCTAAAACCACTTATACCCGAGTCGAAAACTTATTTAACGAAGGTGTGGCGGCAAGACAAAAACGCGATGAAGCCTTTACCCAATGGCAAGCGGCAAAATACACAGAACAAGCAGCCTTAGCCATGTACCAAATGGCCGAGGAAGGTGCGCGGGCGGAAACCAAAGTGGCTGCGGCAGGTAATGCCCGTAAGGCTGAAGGTGCAGTGAAAGAAGTTAGCGCCATTATGGAAGATAGCCAAATGCGCGCACCTAAATCGGGTGAGATCAGCGACGTGCTGTTACAGGCAGGTGAATTGGCACCCAGTGGTTTTCCGATTGTTAGTTTAATTGATATGCAGGATGCTTGGGCCGTGTTCCAAGTGCGAGAAGACCAACTTAAACGTTTCAAAAAAGGTCAAAAAATTCAATTAACGATTCCGGCACTCGGGCAGGATGTGGATTTTACTGTGTCCCATATCAGTGTGATGGGTGAGTTTGCCACTTGGCGTTCGACCGAAAGTGGCCATGATTTTGATATGCGAACCTTTGAAGTGGAATTGCGTCCAAACCAGCCGATTACCGATCTGCGTGTCGGCATGTCTGTGCTGCTGCGTAGTGAGTAAAAGTCGTGACTGAACGTACGCCTCACGCCAACGTGGCGGACAAGATTAAGGGCGAATCACAGCCATCGAGCATAAGCTTTATGGCGTTGCTCACAGCGTTAGTTCGTCGTGAGCTGCGTGCCCTATGGCATGACCCTTGGCAGTTAGCGCTGATAAGTTATATTCCACTACTGGGGATTTTATGCTTATGGTGGTTGTTCAGTGCAGGTCTGCCAAGGCAACTGCCCGTGGCGATTGTTGACCAAGATCATAGTCAATTGAGCCGCATGTTGACCCGTCAGCTTAAGGCAAACCCAGTTACCGATCCACAAAGTTTTACCGACTTATCCTCGGCGATAAGCGCGATGCAACAGGCGAAAGTCTACGCGATTGTGGTTTTTCCCTATGATATGAAAAAGGATTTACTTACAGGCCATAAGCCTACAATTGATGTGCGCTACAACAGTCAATTTTTGCTGGTGGGTAAGTTACTCTCAAGCCAAATTCAGCTGAGTTTAGGCGACGGATTACAGCAAGTCGCGGGTTTAAAGCAGCTCGCAAATGGTACACCGAAATCCCAAGTCGCAGTGAATTTAAGCCCAGTCAAAAGCCAAACAACAGCCCTGTTTAACCGAAATAACAATTACATAGGTTTCTTAGTACCGCCAGTGCTGATTGCGCTGTGGCAGTTGTTATCTATGTTAGTGATGGCAAACAGTTTAAATCGAGAGCTGCATTTAGCGCCTACCACTCAGGCCGATGGCATGTCGAATATCTTAACTGAACATTTTTGGCCTAAAGTGTGGGCGAAAATGGTGCTGTTTACGCCGATATTGATGCTGCAGGGCGGCTTTATTTTAGCTTGGCTGTATTTGTATCTTGCTCTGCCGATGGCGGGGAGTTTAGCCCTATTATTGCTCGCGCAATTAGTCATGTTATTGGCAGTCTGGAGCTTAGTGTTATTAATATTTGTAGTGATGCGTGACAGTGCGCGGGTCATCAGCTTTTGTACCGCTTTATTTGCGCCAGCGTTTGCCTTTATGGGCATTACTTTTCCGACTCACGAAATGCCGCAATTAGCCCAGTGGTGGCGACTTATCATGCCATCGAGCCATTATATTGAGTCCCATGTTAGTATCGTGAGTTATGGCGCCACTTGGCCAAGTGTAGCGAGCCAAATCACCAGCTATTGGGGCTTTATCTGTCTGATACCTTTGATATATTTCCTGTCGCGTAAATTACTGCCTACCACAGTTAACACCAATGCTGCAGTGACGGTTTATGACTCGGACGCAGCTATATCTGCGAAGGGGCAATAGGATGAATTTATCCAAGAGCGAACACGCAAACACACCACGTCAGCTCAGTCTGTGGCGACTGATCCTCACTGAGTTTAAGGCCATTATTAGCGATAAAGCGATCGCAGTGACCTTATTTGGCGGTGTACTGTTTTATTCTGTTTTGTATCCTTTGCCCTATCTGAATCAAGTGCCGACCGAGCAACAACTGATCGTGGTGGACTTAGACCATTCTTCCCTAAGCCGTCAATTGATCCGTCATGCCGATGCCAGCGCAAAAATTCAAGTCATAGGCCAAGTCGGTTCGATTACTGAGGCGAAGCGTTTTATTGAGACGCGTAAGGCCCACGGCTTACTTGTGATCCCAGAAGGATTCCGTCGCGATTTATTGCTCGGTAAAGGTGTGACGCTAAGCTATGGCGGTGATGCTAGTTATTTTTTGATTTATTCCGCGGTTGTTGAAGGCTTAGTTAGCGCTGGAATGGATGCGGGAAAACAAGTGCAATTGATTGGCATGCTTGCTCAAGGACAAAATCCTAAGCAGGCTCAAGAGAGTTTAAACTCGCTTCATCTTAACAGTGTGCCAGCCTTTAACCAGAGCTTAGGTTATACGCCCTATGTGGTACCTGGACTGTTCTTGCTGATTTTGCACCAAACCTTACTCATAGGTACTGGCATTTTAGGGGCTGGGCAATGGCGGCATAAAGGGTATTGGCAGCAGGTGTCACCGGTGCAATTAGTCTGTGGTCGTATTCTTGCTTTCATGTTGATTTATATATTCTTTACCAGCTTTTATGTGGGCTATTGTTATCACTGGTATAACGTGAGTATTCAAGCGAGCCTTGGTTTAGTTGCGCTGTGGTTATTGCCGTTTTTACTGGCTACCGCCGCCGCAGGTGTTGCCATGAGCACCTTGTTCACCCGCCGCGATTTACCCACCCAAGTGCTACTGCTGATCTCTATGCCTATTTTATTTGTGTCAGGTTTTGTGTGGCCGATAGCGTTGATCCCAGAACCTTTAGTACTCGGATCACAGTTTATTCCCGCGGTACCCGCGATTATGGGCATGCTAGAACTCAATCAAATGGGCGCAAGTTGGGCGAGTGTGATACCAAAATGGCTGCAACTATGGGGCTTATTTGCGGTCTTTTTCGGCCTAGCGATGTTGGGGATTAAGCGAAGAACGAAGTTGTTGCTGACTGGTACCCATTAGTTTTTAGCGATACCTTAGATTTATATTTATTGGCGAGTGTTAATCGTTTACTGAGGACGTAATGACGTTTTACCCACCCCCTCATAAAAGTTGCTGTTCATATTATCCAAATCTTGCTCAATCCACTGCATTTAACCCTGTTGTTATTTAACCCACCGTAAAAACTGGGCATCTGAAAGCGCACTCGCTACAATCGCCGCAATTGTGATTATAGGAGTCGACATGAGTACATCTTTACTTAACGTACCAACGGGTTTGCAGGCACGAGTGATTAGCTTGGTTGAGCAAAACTGGTTTGGTCATTTTATTTTGGCATTGATTTTAATCAACGCGGTGCAGTTAGGTATGGAGACCTCAGCCAGCCTGATGGCGCAATACGGTACTTTGTTGATGAGTCTTGATAAGGTGCTGCTGAGTGTATTTGTCGTGGAGTTATTGCTGCGGATTTATGCCTATAGGGGAAAATTTTTTAAAGACCCTTGGAGTGTGTTTGATTTTACCGTGATAGTGATTGCACTGATCCCTGCATCTGGGCCTCTGGCTGTACTGCGTTCGCTACGGGTGTTGCGGGTGCTGAGAGTGTTAACAATTGTGCCATCAATGAAACGGGTCGTGTCAGCTCTGTTGGGATCACTTCCAGGATTGGCATCGATCGCCACGGTATTACTGTTGATTTATTATGTGTTTGCGGTGATAGCCACCAAAATTTTTGGTGGTACGTTTCCGGAATGGTTTGGCACCATTGCTGATTCGTTTTATACCTTATTTCAAATAATGACGCTTGAAAGCTGGTCCATGGGAATTTCGCGGCCAGTGATGGAAGTTTACCCTTATGCTTGGGTATTTTTCGTGCCATTTATTCTGGTGGCTACTTTCACTATGCTAAATTTGTTTATTGCGATTATCGTCAATACCATGCAAACCTTCAGTGACGAAGAGCATGCATTAGAGCGTGAGCAGGACAAACAAGTCTTGGAGCAGGAACAAAGACAAATGCACGAGGAGTTGAAAGCCATCAGACTCGAGCTACAACAATTACAAACCTTGCTGCGGAGTGCTGCTGGTGATTCTTCTAATGTATCGACAAAGGGAGATCTTGGTTCTGATTAAAGCAGATTGAGGATCGTGAGCTGATACCAAGTCTTGTACTTGGATTCTGTCGTTTTTCACTAAGCCATCACAGATTGCGGATCACTTAATATTTTTATTGGGTTGTCTTCTTATTGGTTTTGGGGGAGAATGCGCGCCGAAAAAATAACCGAGATACTCAGTATCTCGGTTATTTTTTATTTATGGCGTATGTGTTTTAAAACAATTGAGGCCGGTAAACATCCGGAAATGATATGAGGTTCAGTTGAACCTATTTTACTGAGGAAAGACCAATGGGGCTGTTGTGTACCGGATTGTCGGTAGTTGTTGTAAATCAAGTTGTTGCGTTAGCCATTAAACCTAGAGTGCAGACGGTTAGCCGCAAGCAAAAACTAATTGCAGATGCGTGCTTAGGTGTTCAACCCTGTACAATGGGGGTGTGCTGATGAGCCAACAAAATCCGGGTTTGAAGCAGACCCTCAACTTATGGCAAGTGGTGGTGATGGGGCTTGCCTATCTCACGCCGATGGCCGTTTTTGACACCTTTGGTATTGTTTCCGAGATCACCTCTGGCCATGTGGCTACGTCTTATCTATTCGCATTGGCGGGGATTTTATTTACCGCGTTTAGTTACGGTCATTTGGTACGTAAATATCCCTATGCGGGTTCAGCTTACACTTATGCTCAAAAAACCTTTAGCCCGAATGTTGGTTTTATGGTGGGTTGGTCATCGCTGCTGGACTATATGTTTATGCCAATGATCAATATGTTGCTCGCAAAAATCTATTTAACCGCCATGTTTCCCAGCGTCGAACCTTGGATCTTTATTTTCGCTCTTGTGACCATAATGACCTTGCTTAATCTCAAGGGGATTGATCTCGTCGCGAACTTTAATGGGGTGATAGTGTTTGCACAGATCGCCATTATTGTGGTGTTCATTGGTCTAATGGCCTATAGCATTTCCCTCGGTGAAGGCGAAGGTGTCGTCGCGAGTGTGCGACCATTTTATGCCGATAATATGGCGATGGCACCATTATTCACTGGGGCGACGATTCTGTGTTTCTCCTTCCTCGGCTTTGACGGGTTAAGTTCACTGACTGAAGAAACTAAAGATGCTCAACGTGTTATTCCTCGCGCGATTGTGTTGACGGCTTTACTCGGTGGCGTGATTTTTGTTGGCGTGTCTTATTTTTTGCAGCTCTATTTCCCCGATATCTCCCGCTTTCAACAGCTTGATGCGGTATTGCCTGAAATTGCACTCTATGTGGGTGGTAATCTATTTCAGTCCATCGTATTAGTAGCGACCACAGTTGCTGTATTGGCATCCGGTATGGCTGCCCATGCTGGGGTTGCGCGGATTTTATATGTGATGGGGCGGGATAATATGTTGCCACGTAAAGGGTTTGCTTATATCCATCCTAGATGGCGAACCCCTGCATTTAATGTCTTGTTGGTGGGCGCACTTGCGCTATCTGCCGTCTCATTTGATTTAGAAATGGCGCTAGCCTTAGTGAATTTTGGTGCTTTAGTGGCGTTCACCTTCGTAAACTTATCCGTGATTGTGCAGTTTTACCTAAGGGATCGACGTAATAAATCTTTTAGAGACCACTTACAATACTTAGTCTTGCCATTGTGTGGCGCCGGTACTATTGGCGTGCTTTGGGTGAACTTAGAGCCACAATCATTAGAGTTGGGGCTTATATGGGCGGCTGTGGGAGCATTGTATTTGGCTTTACGTAGTTTCCGTTTACGCCGTGCAGTAGAGCTATAAAATTAAGAGTTATAAAATTAGTGAGAGTCATGGCTCATAGATGCACAGCTATAACTAAAGATGTGTAGTAGATCTAGGGCTGTGGGTTGTAATTCTCTAATAAAATCCTCCAATAAAAAGACCCGCATTCGCGGGTCTTTTTATTATCTATCAGTTCGTTATTATTGCAGCAACACATTGAACTTAAGCAAGGTTTCAACACCACTTGGTGTATTCACTGTTAGTACCACTTGGCTGCTAGCGGTTTCAGTATTCTTGAGGTAAAAGTCCGCCATACTTGCATTAGCATCATTCGTTTTAGGCACAGTATAAGGCGTTGACAGTAATTCCCCTTTATCCGCATCGATATTAAGCGTTGTGCTAGAGGGCAGAATTTGATCGGCACTGTCGTAGAACTTTACGGTAAATTCGGATGTTTGCCCTGCAGGAATTGCCGTTAAAGACTCAAGATTGTTGAGAATATTTTGACCTAGGCGATCTTCATATACTTTGACACCATCTTGCCATAGGGAGAAATAGGCTTTTGAGCCAGACATTATCATCACAACTGCTTTACGAACATAAGTCTTATTCGCTTGTCCTGTCCCGCAGAGTGCGCCTTGACATTGAGGGCCGTTAAACTTGCCATCGGCACCTTTATAGGTGTCGCTAGCGAGGTTATCGAAATAGCGTTCACCACTATCATAGGCGAAGTTTTCGTTATCATCGCGAAAGGCTGTCGGCAGATCGCTAAAGCCTGAGCTATGAAAGGTTTCAATATCTAAGCCGTTACCACTGCAAGCCACAGGAACGCCATTTATCAAGCAAGCTTTTGCAATGGCGCTACCATCGGGTGTATCAAATTGGTTGTTACCATTGGTGTCGAAAAAGGTTTCGTGACCTAAAGCGTAGGCTAATACTGTTATGCGATGGTCTTGAGGTCTTGGATCGCTTGATGTCCAAGTCACACTGCAGACACCATTTTGAGTTAAGCAGCTTGGCTCTATTTGGCCGCCTTCACTGGTGAAGTTGACTGTTGTGTCATTGGGCGCAGGGTTGCCAAAACTATCAGACAGTCTTGCTGTCACTGTGACTTTCTCACCATCAATATTGCCCGCTTCAGGGTTGGCATTACTCGTCGCTAAACTAAATCCAAGTTGTTGAGGTAGACCAGTATTCACGGTTAACTGTTCAGATTGGCTAGTGATGACTTCTTTAGTATCAGTATCAACAGCAGTGGCAACCACGCGTACTGGCGTGGGTACTGTACCGGATAATACGCGCACACTGGCGATACCTTGGGAGTTAGTCAGGCTTTGCGCATTCGCAGTGCCATTGGCAAAACTTAAACCACCGACAACCGTATCTAAGGTAAAGCTGACCTTTTGCTGCGCTGCGGGTTGGCCATTGGCGCTGGTGACTTTGAAGCTAACTAAAGAGGATTCGCTTGCACCTGTGCCGCCCGCACCTTTAATGCGAATTTGGGCGGGCTCGGCCGACTCAAAACTTAAGCTGGCAAGGGTTTGGCGTTGCAGTGTGAACGGGAAATTCGCCGTTAGCGTCTGGTTGCCAGCCACTGTCGTGGCGACGATTTGGTCGCTACGTTCACTGTTGCCACTGCAACTTGTGTCTTGGAAGGTCGAGCTCGCATTACCCGATAAAGTCGTAACTGGGGTATCGAGTGTGGCGCTATTGTTTGTGGTGCAATCTGAGCTAAAGCTGATGGAAGAGGGTGTTTGTACTCGCGTAACCGTGCCGTCATTGGCCTCTAATACTAAACTTGCACTTACACCAAAACTACCGCCTGCACTGATTTTATATTTGCCATTGGCATCGGCCGTTAAGGTGCTCGCCAATTGACCTTCGGTAAAGACTGCGCCATTGAATGAGCCGAGTTTCAGCGTGCCTTCTTGATTGACTGCATCTTTACTCAACACTTCATACAAACTGCTGGTTTGCAGCGATTGACCTTGATAGTCCACTATTACTGTGAGGGAGTTTGCCCCTAATTCAGTTGCACTTGGCGTATAGGGTACCTGCGCAATACCTTGAGTGTTGGTCAGTGCACTGGCAGGATTGAGCGCCGCTGAACCTGCAGTAAAGGTGACTTTAGCGCCTTCGATACCTTTGCTTTCGCTATCGAGCAATATGGCTTGTAATTGCACCGACTCATCGACTTTAAAGCGAGTGACTAAGGCTGAGCGGCTTAAAATACTGGCGCTGAGTTTGGGTGTTTCAATGGTGTTGCCATTGCCTGAACCAACGAACTCGTAGTTACGGCTTGCAGTTAATGCGTCTGCATCAGACGGCGTATAGCTCGCCGTTACCGTACCAGCTTCTGCTGTTAATGCTGGGTTAGAAATGATGACTTCAGCAACGCCATCTGCATTGGTGAGTTTTGTTGCTGGCGCAACAGTACCTAAGGTCGCAGCGAAGCTAATCAGTTGGCCGCTAAGTTTACTCGAACCCTTTTTTAAGGTAGCGACGGCACAAAAACTCGTATCGGAGGCAAAGCTTAAATTGGTGGTTGCATCGGCGCACTTGCCGTTAACTACAGTTTTATAGCCCAGCGTTAAGCTGTAGCTGTCTGTTGTTCCGTCAGTGTCGGTGCCATCAGCGGCGCCATTACAACCACTGAGCGCTAATGCGCCCAGTAATGCCCAAGAAAATACCGATAACGTTTTGCTAAGTCGCATAAGCAACATCCTTGTGGGGCTGAAGTTAATTAGTCTTGGATTTCGCTGCGTAGATATTTAAACAGCTCTTTAGATGATTTTGATTCTGGGCCTTTGGCCAGTTCTTTGGTGGCTTGACGCACCAAAGTACGCAGTTTTTGTCTGTCTAATTGCGGATAATGCTCGACGACAGTTTGAATCTCATCATCACCTTGGGTGAGTAAGCGTTCACGCATTTTTTCGAACATTTGTAACTTAGCGGTCTCGTTGTTGTTTTTATTCAACACGATAGCGAGTGAAGCCTTGATTGGCTCAATATCAAAATTACGCATCAATTTGCCGATATACTGCATGTGGCGACGATACGCCTCAGTATTGACCTTGATTTTGCGTGTTTGCAGGATAGCGTCGTACAAAAACTCATCCAGCTCGATTTTATCTAGCTGAGTCTTGCTCAGTGAAACAAGCTCCATACCGACTTTTTGCACGGCTTCGCTATCACGCTTGTCCGTTGTTTTGCTGCTGACATAATCTTCATCTATGTCGTAGGGCTGTTTAAAATGTTCTGAATCACCAACAATCTTCATATAGATAAAACCTCAAGTAAATAACTGGCTAATAATAACATCTCCAGCCAAAAATCGCCTAGGTGAATGTGTTTATACCCAAGCTACCTGAAGATACGAGTTTCAGATCGCCTAGGGTGCTTCAATTCAAGGCGCATCAATGACAGAATGTCGGCCACCTTTTGAATTGATGCAACACGGAAGTGGAGTGCCCTAGGCGCTCCGTCCCGGCGGCTGATGTTAACCACGGGGTAACGCACTTTATGCTGTGTTGGTTATTTTTAACTTAGCCCGCTAGGTCTGCAAATAACCGCCTTGCCTAAAGTGCGTTAAACTCCTGCTGAATCCTGCATCTTCAGGTTGTTTGGGTATAGGATACGCTCTCAAGCCTAAGTCAGCCGCGAATAATTAATGTGAATGGGATTTGTGTTTGTTATGCTACGGCAATTGCCGACAACGAAAGAGTAGCTTTGTGTCTTTGAACAGAATCGATAGTGAATTGGGCGCGCTGAAAGATGCGGTGGCCGTGGCGCTGGAATATGCCAACAAATTAGGAACGAACGCTGCCGAAGTGGCGATCAGTAAACAACAAGGTTTGTCGGTTTCTACCCGTTTAAAAGAAGTTGAAACCGTTGAATTTAATAAAGATGGTGCCTTAGGAATTACAGTTTACCGCGATGGTTGCAAGGGCAGTTCATCGACGTCGGATTTAAGTCCAGAGGCCATTGCCTTAGCGGTGAAAGCGGCCGACGATATCGCCCGTTATACTTCTCCGGATCCATTCAGTGGTCTTGCCGATAAAGCCTTGATGGCAAATCAGATCCGCGATCTTCAACTGTATTATCCACAAGATATTTCCCCCGATGAGTTAGCGCAACTGGCGATCCGCGCCGAAACTGCGGCGCTCGATGCCGATCCACGTATCAATAATTCCGACGGCGCCAGTGCCAATGCTCACACTGCGGTTAAAGTGTATGGCAACAGCCACGGTTTCTTAAACGGTTATTGCAGCTCGCGTTATAGCTTGAGTTGCAGCGTGATAGGTGAAGATAGTGAAGGCAATATGCAACGGGATTACGATTACACTATCGCCCGTAAATTCAGCGAGATGCTTGCACCTGAAACGGTAGGTTTAAAGACCGCAGAGAAGACAGTAAGTCGCCTTGGTGCGCGCAAGATCGCGACGACGCGTTTACCCATTTTATTAGCGCCAGATATCGCCACAGGGTTAATCGGCCACTTTATCGGTGCGATCAGCGGTGGCAGTTTATACCGTAAATCCAGTTTCTTATTGGATTCGATCAACACCCAAATCTTCCCCGATTGGTTTAATATCGAAGAGCAGCCGCATTTACTGGGCGCATTGGCAAGCGCGAACTACGACAGTGAAGGCGTGGCGACCCAAGACAGACGCATTATTGACCGCGGCATGTTAGAAACCTATTTGCTGACCAGCTACTCGGCGCGCAAGTTAGGCTTAACCAACACGGGCCATGCGGGCGGTATTTATAACTGGACGCTCGGCCATACAGGCCAAACCTTCGACGAATTGGTAAAAGACATGGGCACAGGTTTGATTGTGACCGAAGTTATGGGCCAAGGCGTGAACATGGTAACGGGCGATTATTCCCGTGGTGCGGCGGGTTTCTACGTTGAAAACGGTGAGATCCAATATCCAGTGGAAGAGATCACTATCGCGGGTAACTTAAAAGAGATGTTCCGTGGCGTGCAAGCCGTGAGTAAGGATTTTGATTTGCGCTCATCGATTCGTACCGGCGGTATCTTGTTATCTGAAATGAAGATTGCGGGTAACTAATCCATAGTGTCACTCGTTCAGTCGTGCTGCATAGTGCGCTTAAGTCGTCTCAGTGTTTTAGTGCCAGTGCTTTAGTATTAGTGGCATGAATGTGGTTTGAGCATAAAAAAGGGCAAGCGATTAATCACTTAATCTGCTTGCCCTTTTTGTTTAACGTTCGGATTAGATCTGTTCGACCTAAAAAGCCGTGCCGTTAAAAACCATGTGGTTAAAAACTATGTTGTTAAAAACAGTGCCTTTAAAATCAGTCGTTAAAATGCATAGCTTGCGCTGAGTTCAAACGAGCGACCTGCACCGGCAATCTGGTTAAAGCCATTGGTATTATCGGCCTTAAATTCAGCCACACTCACGCCGCCCAGTGGCAGCTCATAGTAGCTGTCGAACAGATTATTCACGGCGAAGGTAACAGTCAGATCCTGCCACTTCATACTGCTGTTCAAATTGAGCAAGGAGTAGCTGTCTGTTTCATTTTCAAGGCGGCGGTCATCTACGCGATCTTTGGTCGCAACCCATTGCCATGAAAGACTGTTTTCCCATTGACCTAACTGATGTTGCAGTGCCAGCTCTGTTTGCAACGGCTTGATTTGATATAAAGGTTCATCACCTTCATCTCGCTCGCCACGGGTTACATTCACTTTGCCTAACACTTGCCATTTACCTGTGCTGGTTTCGGCAAACTGATAGAGCGCATTAAAACGTGCGCCATAGAGATTGGCATCTAAGTTAGTGAATTGGAGAATATTGCGTTTGCCATCAGGCGAACTAGTGCGATTGAAGCTACCAATGACTTCGGCATCGACATAGTCAGTCACAGCTGTGTACCAAGCTGTGGTCGAGACTTGCCAGCTATCATCGTTATATTTGTAGGCTGCGCTCAGGGTATGGGCGGTTTCTGGTTTAAGATCCGGATTACCCACATAACCATTACCATCACCATACCAACCTATCATAGTGGTCGCCATAGTGCCGCGGCCCCAGCTATAACGTTCGTACAGATTAGGTGCACGATTCTTGCGGGCTAAACCAAACTCAAGTTGTTGATTGGTCGATAATTGATAGCGCGCCAGTAAGGTGGCATCGATCAGATTATCATCACGTTTTCTGTCCATCGCATTAAAGGCTTTTGCCGCTTCGGCGTCGACATTGGGCATGCCCATCATAGGCATGTTGCTATAAGCTTGGACTTCACCGGTATTGGTGGTGACATACTCAAAGCGAACACCCGCCGATAACCACCAGCTTTGACTTAAATCTTGCTGCCATTCGCCATAAACGGCGGCACGTTTTCGCTGGCCATCGTTGATGTTGATGTAGTCATTGGGCGCCATCATAGTGCCAGGCACCGCAGGCCAAACATCGTCGAGCCGGTAGCTATAGTATTCTTGGCCGACCAGTAAGGTGCTGTCATCACCCATTGGCAAGCGCCAGTGTAGTTGATAGCTGTAGTCATCACCTTCAGTGTTCATTGGCATCTTGCCGGTTTTTTCTGGAGTGAAAAAGCCCATCTCGTGTTTCACGCCGTGCCAGTTTACTTGGGCACTGAATTCACCGTCATCGTCGAGTTTGAGTTGATAACGGGCGAGGGCACCGTAACTCTTGTTATCCGTCATATCCATGTATTGGTTAGCAAAACCTTGGAATGGAATATTTTGGTGGGTCAATTTGATGGCAACTTCTTGAGTCTCATCGCGCCATGCGGCGGTCAGTGCATGGTTTTGTGCGCGGTACAGGGTATCGATGACTTTATCGCCATTGCCATCTTTATAGCTGTTGGCATCTTCATAGGCGCCTTGATAGCTTAGGCTGATATTTTTGCTGGCAACTGTGGCATTGGTGCCCAGTAGCAAGGTGTCGCTCACGCTGCGGTATCCCGTTGAGATATCGCCGCTATTCCACTTGATGCTATCGCTTTCGCCAAATTTAGGATTAAGGCTGCTGACTTTGATCACACCCGCGATATTGTCGCCACCCGCGCTGACTGGCGATACACCCGCAATCACTTCGGCTGTGGTGACTTGATTGGCGGAAATATAGGACAGCGGTGGATTCATTTGGTTGGCGCAGGAAGCGGTAATGTCCGCACCATCAACTAACACTTTGATGCGATCGCCCATCATGCCATTGAGAATAGGCAGAGCTGATACGCCACCCGCTTCGGAGAAATCTACTCCTTGTCCTTTCAGCAGGTTTTCAGCCGAACCTAACGTGTTGCGGTTTTCGGTCTGTTGGCCGTGGACTTCTAAGCGTTCAAT
Source organism: Shewanella sp. SM69 (assembly GCF_025653985.1). NCBI lineage: Bacteria > Pseudomonadati > Pseudomonadota > Gammaproteobacteria > Alteromonadales > Shewanellaceae > Shewanella > Shewanella sp. SM69. The sequence goes on along the minus strand of NZ_JAKKRV010000008.1, from coordinate 189,994 downwards.
ATTGGCTAACTCGCTGTCATCGGCCATTGCCTGCGGTGCTAGCGATAAGCCCATGGCGATTGCGAGGGATGAGGAAATTACTGAAGTTTTAAACGGGTGAGATAAATACGCAGAATTTGCAGCCATCTTATTGTCTTCCATTCACTTGGATTAATTGCGCTGCATTATAAAGAGCATCTATGAGTGGCAGGTGCGGCATATTGTCGCAGAGGGCAACAAAGCGGGTTAAAAACAGAATTGAGCTTGAGCAGAAGGTAAATTCCTCGCACGTTAATCACTTAGACCATGATTTTCTTTGACTCTTTAAATATTGTGCTCATCAATCATCGATAAGCGTATCAATGGAACCTGCTTTATCGGCCGTTAGAGGTGGGGTGACTTTATAAGATTTGAGCTAACCAAAATACTTGCTATACAGTCGCTGAGTTTCGCCTTGGGAATCCATGGCGGCGAGTGCTTTGGCAAACTGGAAAGCTTTAGAATCAGGCGCTAACACTGTGGGGCTATTGTCTGGGCTGATGGGGTTATCGGCGCGATAATTCGGGTTGTGCCTACCGCGGTAGTGACGGCTTTTTTTCGAGAAGCCGAGGTACATTTCCTGCGCAGATTGGCAGCAGTCGTAGTGGAGTTTGAACTGAGTGGGGTCGCGATCGTTAAGGTAATAATGCAGTGTGGTTTGATCGTAGATGAAAAAACCCCCTTGGTTTGAAAGCAAATAACCCAAGGTTTTAGACACATTGAGTTCAGGCGGTTTACGTACTTGTATTTTGTCGGGCAGGCCGTCAAAGTCGTAACTGCCGGGGGCGATTAAGAGGGTCATCTCATTATGGGCTAACTGCTCAATGGAGCGAATATCGGCGGCGCCAGCACGGCTAATGCCAATCGCACGTTGTGAAAGTCCATTGGGGATAAAATGCGCGTATTGAGCCCGCTCTTCGGTGAAATTAAGGCCGGGATAAAAATCAATATTGCCGAGTTTGAGATCCCGCAGAATACGTAATTTAGGTGCGCGCACTACATTGAGTTTGCAGCCAATCTTGTCCGCCGCCGCTTGATAGAGTTCGTGATAAAATCCCGTGTTATTGGACTCGTCGCCAATAAAGGGTAAGCGTTCGCTGGTGCGATACCCCATAGTCATCACGCAGGAGTCTGAACTGGAAAAAGCGTTGGCAAGCGGGGTTTGAAGCATTATCAGTAAAAACAGTGCGCCGAGCCAAGGTTGAGCGACTAACACGGATGTCAAATTGATCTCCTTATCTGTCGATTACAAAGTGTAACCTGAGTGCCAATAAAGGTTATGGCAAAGTCCACTCACTAAACCTATTAATAAAATCTTATTGATTATTAAGCTAATATATTATTTATGTTTGAATAATCTATCATACTTTCCTACTAGTAAAAGCCATTTTTTATGTTGGAGTGCACAAACTCTGTACATCTGATTTGATTGCGTTATAGTTTGCGCTGTTAGGCTATGGGCTTAACTTTCATTAAGCAGTGAGGCATAAAATGACGAAGCAAAAACCGCAAAATATGCCCTTAGAACACGAAAGTGGTCGAGGCACCATTACCGACAACGCACTCAAAGCGTTAGTGACGAGTCCCTTGTTTAGGACCCGCACCGAGAAAGCGAAAAAGGGCAAAGGGTCATATGACCGTAAAGCACAAAACCGAAAGGGGCATCAGCACAAGGGCGATGCCCCTTTTGACTTTCTAGGTCTGCGCTTTTGTTAATCTGCTTTTTACTGTTTTAGTTCGCTGTTTTAGTCTGCTGTGTTAGTGCCTCGTTAATCCTGCCAATTCATGCTCCTCCACCTGCCTTTACGCCAATCTTTACGCTTAAATCAGCCTTATTATTGATACTCCTTGTTGGAGGTTAATTGTACTTTCGCCCTGAGCGAGTATGGTGAACGCTTAGAGCGTTTTAGCGAAGGAGATGCACATGGCACAGCAATATCGAGTTGAACACGACACTATGGGTGAGGTTAAAGTCGCCGCCGATTGTTATTGGGGCGCACAAACCGAGCGTTCGCGGCAGCACTTTCGTATTGGTGCTGAGGCATCTATGCCTGTCGAAGTGATCTACGCTTTTGGCTATTTAAAGAAAGCCGCCGCTATTACCAATCAACAGCTTGGCGTCTTGCACCAAGATAAAGCTCAACTGATTGCCCAAGTGTGCGATGAGCTGATTGCAGGCGAACTCGATGCGCAATTTCCTTTAGTGATTTGGCAAACGGGCTCGGGCACGCAAACCAATATGAACGTCAATGAGGTGATTGCCTATCGCGGCCATGTGCTCTCGGGCGGGCAACTCTCCGATACGGTTAAATGTTTGCACCCCAATGATGATGTTAACCGCTCGCAATCCTCCAACGATACTTTCCCCACCGCCATGCACATTGCCGCCTATCGCCAAGCGGTTGAGCTCGTTTTGCCCTGCATGAGGTTATTGCAGCAGAGCTTGCAGGATAAGGCCGATGAGTTTGTGCACCTAGTCAAAATCGGTCGCACACATTTTATGGATGCAACACCGTTAACGTTAGGCCAAGAGTTTTCGGGTTACGCCGCGCAGTTAAGTCATGCCATCGAAGGCATTGAGCACAGTCTCAAGCGGGTGGCCGAGTTAGCTTTAGGTGCGACCGCCGTCGGCACTGGGCTGAATACACACAAGGATTACGCCGTTAAGGTGGCGGACAATATTGCAAAACTCACGGGTTTGCCCTTTGTGACGGCGCCGAATAAGTTTGCTGCCCTTGCTGCCCACGATGAATTAGTCGCCCTATCGGCGGCCTATAAAGTGGCGGCGGTTAGTTTAATGAAGATCGCAAATGATATTAGGATGTTAGGTTCTGGCCCGCGCTGCGGCATTGGTGAGTTATTACTGCCTGAAAATGAACCCGGTTCGTCGATCATGCCGGGAAAAGTCAACCCGACTCAGGTCGAGGCCATGACTATGGTGTGCGCGCAAATCATGGGTAATGATGTCGCCGTTGGGATTGGCGGCAGCAATGGTCAGTTTGAGCTCAATGTGTTTAAGCCGATGATTATCGCCAATGTGCTGCAATCGGGGCGCTTATTGGGGGATGCTTGCCAGTCGTTTAATGACCATTGCGTAGTCGGCATAGTGGCGAATGAGCCACAAATCGCGCAGCATGTGGAGAACTCACTTATGTTAGTGACAGCGCTAAATCAACATATCGGTTATGAAAAGGCCGCTAAGATAGCTAAAAAAGCCCATAGTGAGCATAAGACACTGCGCCAAGCGGCATTAGAACTTGAGTTTGTGACTGCAGAAGAGTTCGAGCTTTGGGTCGATGCCAATAAGATGTTGGGACCCGATGCTTAATGCTTAATTCAAAACGTCTCATCCTAGCTGCTGATAAATCAGCGAAATTGAGGCTGGCAATGAATCAATATCGTGGGCCAAGACAGTGTGAAGAAACAGTGGAGTAAGGATGCTGAAGCATTCGCAGTGTTAATGTTTACGGTGCATCGAATGATAAAAAACAAAAAGCGAACCAGAGGTTCGCTTTTGAGTAATAGCCTGTATCAGAACAGCTTAGTCTTGGGTGTCAGCGTCTACCACTTCAGCCCACAGATCGTGTTCGTCTGAATGGGTGATGCGGGCACGAACCAACATACCTGGCTCAAGTTCAGTTTCACCATTGATAAACACCATGCCGTCGATTTCTGGTGCATCGGCGAAGCTGCGGCCAATGGCGCCTTCTTCGTCGACATCGTCAATCAGAATATCTAAAGTACGGCCAACGAAACGGGCCAAACGCTCGGCGCTGATCTCGGCTTGGAGTTCCATAAATCTGTGGTATCTGTCTTCTTTCACTTCTTCGCTGATAAGCTCGGCGATAGTGTTGGCGACAGCGCCATCGACTTCAGAATACTTAAAGCAACCTACGCGGTCGAGACGAGCTTCTTTCAAGAAATCGAGCAGGATTTGGAAATCCTCTTCGGTTTCACCTGGGAAGCCGACGATGAAGGTTGAGCGGATCACCAGATCTGGGCAGATTTCACGCCAGCGTTGAATCGCTTCTAACTGACGGTCAACACGGCCTGGACGCTTCATCATCTTGAGGATGCGCGGGCTTGCATGCTGCATTGGAATATCCAAATACGGCAGAATCAAACCTTCGGCCATCAAGGGGATCAAATCGTCAACCCATGGGTAGGGATAGATATAATGCAGACGCACCCAAGCGCCCATTTTACCCAGTTGGCGCGCTAGGCTAGTAATGTCTTGCTTGACTGGCATACCGTTCCAAAAATCGGTACGACCGCCTTTGTCTTTGCCGTAGGCCGAGGTGTCTTGGCTCACAACTAGAATTTCTTGTACGCCTGATTCCACTAAACGCTTAGCTTCATCTAAGATGCTGCCCGCTGGGCGGCTGTCGAGATCGCCACGTAGCGAAGGGATGATGCAGAAAGTACAACGGTTGTCGCAACCTTCTGAAATCTTTAAATAAGCGTAATGCTTAGGCGTTAACTTAACCCCAGTTTGTGGGATTAATGAGGTGAAAGGGTTGTGCTCTGGCTTAGGCACGTACTTGTGAACATGCTTCAACACCGCTTCGTAGCTGTGTGGGCCAGTGATTTCTAACACATCTGGGTGCACTTCGCGGATTTGGTTTTCTTTAGCGCCAAGGCAGCCAGTGACGATCACTTTGCCGTTTTCTTCTAAGGCTTCACGCACAGCATCCAGAGATTCTTCCACCGCAGCATCGATAAAGCCGCAGGTATTGACGATAACTAAGTCGGCATTGTCGTAGCTGTTCGTGACTTCGTAGCCGTCGATGCGTAACTGAGTCAGAATACGCTCTGAATCCACGAGGTTTTTTGGGCAGCCCAAAGACACGAAACCGATGCGATTCCCAGTGGTAACAGCATTAGTGCTTGCTGCTTCTAATGTTTTGACTGGGATATCAAGCGTGGTCGTTTGCTTGGGTTTAAAAGTTTCAACTGTCATGGTTTCTCGCTGAGGTATAAGCCGCCTTAAAAAAGTTGGCGGATTATACCTGAAGTGATTAAAAGGTACAGTAGCTTTGGCTGAAAAGTGTACAACTGGGGCGCTGAATATGCCAGTTAACCCTAAGGCCTATTCTGGGTGTGGATATAGGAAGATAAGCCAAAGATCCATGGTCGAACTCATCTGGATAAAAAGCGCTAAAAAATTTTCAGAAAAATTAACCCTTTTTAAAATTGGCCGCGTTTATAGGGGCAAGAGACAATTTCTTGATGCTGTTACATATTGGCACAAGTATTGGCACTTTTTACTGATAGCCTAAGCGCTAAATAAGCGACACAGTCGTTTTAGCCGTCTCGTTTTGAATATGCGTTCTATTTGAAGTGGTTTAGGTATAAGCACATTATTTTGGAGTAAGTTATGAAAAATTCTCTTTTAGCGGTATTGGTGGCGGGTGGTCTTTTTTCTAGCGTGTTTATGGCGCCAGCGGTACTCGCCGCTGAGGTCGATTTCCCGCATATTGAAACCATGGGGGTGAGTCAAATCCAAGTTGAGCCCGATATGGCGGATGTGAATGTGGAAGTGGCCGTGACCGAAAAAACCGCTAAAGCCGCCAAAGATAATTCCGATGCCGCCGTGGCTAAGTTTATCGCCCGTCTCACCGCCGCGGGTGTGACTAAAGACCAGATCCAGAGCGCGAATTTAAATCTTCAACCGCAATACGTCTATGTGCAGGATAAGGCTCCTGAGCTGACGGGTTATACTGCCAGTCGCCAAATTACTGTGACGGTAACAGACTTAAGCCGCTTGAATGCAATCTTAGATTCTGCCTTAGAAGAGGGTATGAATCGGGTGAATAACATCGCCCTTAAGTCGAGTAAAGAAGCTGAATACGTCGCCAAAGCACGTCAAGCTGCGATTGTGGATGCCAAACAAAAAGCCGAATCTTTGGCTAAAGGCTTTGGTGAAAATCTCGGTAAGATCTGGCAGATCCGTTATTACGATCAACGCCCTGTGCAACCTGTCATGTTACGCATGAGCGCTAAAGCCGATGGCATGGGCGCCGCCGAGAGTTATCAATATGGTCAAGTGAGCATAGAAGATAGAGTTGAAGTGATTTATAGACTGAAGTAAATCAGTCTGAGGCCTATGGTGATGGATGAAGCTCCTATTGGGATTCATCCATTTTTTTATGCCGTTTACAATCGTTTTATATTTTTGGAAATAGCATTCTTCACTCTATATGTGATGGATTTTATTAGGATGATGAACAGTAAAAACTGGCAAATTTAAGTATTTATCCTCACACTAGTAAGGTTAATGTTTAGGAGGCCGTTTATGGATTTTCCCGCTCGAATAAAGCAACAAACTTGCATGGATTGCTTAAGTGGTAAGTCATTAGGATTTGAAATTCGAATGGCATTTCAACCTATTATCCATTGGCCTAGTAGTGAGATTAGCGGTTATGAAGCCCTGGTTAGAGGCCCTGATGGTGAAGGGGCTGCGTGGGTGTTTGAGCGGATTAATGAAAATAATAAATACTATTTTGATCAGGCTTGCCGTGTTAAAGCGATAGAAACCGCTTCAAAGCTGGGACTCGATAAGATGCTCAGTATCAACTTTTTACCTAATGCCGTATATAACCCTGAGACCTGTATCCGCGCGACGATTGAAGCCGCCGACATGTATGGGTTTGATATTCACAAAATTATGTTCGAAGTGACTGAGGGCGAGCAAATTGTCGATCGGGCAAAATTAGTCCGTATCTTCGAGAGCTATGCTAAGCGTGGTTTTATCACGGCAATCGATGATTTTGGCAGTGGTTTTGCTGATTTAAGCTGGCTCGAAGCCCTGCGCCCTCAAGTATTAAAACTTGATATGACCTTGATCCGTGATATCGATCTTGATAGAGAAAAGCAGTTAGCCGTGGATGAAATACTGCGTATTTGTTTAGAGCTTAATACAAGAGTTTTGGCCGAAGGCATTGAGACTGAAGCCGAACTTAATTATCTCGCTGGAATAGGGATTGAGTATTTTCAGGGGTATTATTTTGCCAAACCACAACTCGAATATTTAAGTTCCTATGAAGAGCTGAGCTTTCACGCCCCAAAGTAAATGGTTAGGTGGATTGATATCGTTGCACGATTAGAGTGATAACACGTGCTAAGACTCGATGGATAATTCGTTGTTTCTGATATCGGCTAACTGATATATCATGCGCCACCTAAAATTGCCCTTGTTACCTATTCGCTACTATGTCTTCCAACGCGCTCTATACCGATTTATCCGGTTATTACGATTTAATGTGTTCCGATATAAACTACCATCAACAGAGCGCGAGTATCCATCGTCTGCATCAGTTCCTCGGTAATAATGGTAAGCAACATCTTGATTTAGCCTGTGGCACCGGTCCGCATGTGCGGCATTTTATCGACCTTGGTTATCAGTGCAGTGGCCTAGATATCAATCAGCCTATGCTAGACATGGCCATGCGTCGTTGCCCTGAAGCTCAGTTTAACCTCCAAGATATGACGGCGTTTTATTTAGAAGAGCGCGTCGATTTGATTACCTGTTTTTTATACTCCATCCATTACAGTGCTTGCATCGAACGCCTTAAAAGCTGTATCGCCAGTGTGCATAGCGCACTTAATGATGGTGGGCTGTTTTGTTTTAATACGGTTGATAAGCACAGAATCGATAACACAAGCTCGATTAAGCATTTTGCCGAGTTTGAGGGCAACCATTTCGCCTTTGAATCTGGTTGGCATTACAGCGGACAAGGTGAGAAACAGTCATTAAAGTTGAGTATTGCCAAAAGCAGTCAGCCGTTTGCTGAGGTCTCGCCTTTACCTGTCTCTGATATGAAAGGCTTAGGCTCGCTGGAAGCTGGGTTACACGCCGCAGGTTTGCAAGAAGTGGGCTTACAAGAAGTCCACAGTATTGAGCAATGGCAAGATCAACATGCTATGGTCGCTACCAGCTTCACTGAGCTGCAGGAATTGTTAGCGCCCTATTTTGAAGTGCATGTTTTCGAACACGATTATGAAAGAATTGTCCCGTGGGATTTAGCATCAGGTAATGCGCTGTTTGTTTGCGTGAAGATTTGACCTTCTGTTGAAGTTTGGTAACAGAAGGTCTGCTCATAATGTCAGTGTTACTCGTTAAATCTCGCTTCTCTTTCAGTCTGTTTTTATGTAAAGCCAAATTAAAGTTGTAGGCTTCACTCTTAATTTTTCATCAAGAGTCGACCAAAAGGGGAAAGTACCGTTTCCCTTTTGGATATTCCTTGCCAAATAACGTCCATGTTTAACAATCAGTTCGTCATCCATAACTCTTGTTTATAACGCTGCGGCACAGTATTCCCGTTAAAGCTTGCTTTAATAAACTTGCTTTAATACATTATTCGCACAATAGAAATGATAATGGAATTAATTAAATGTAATTATTTTGTGTGTTTATTTTGTTGCCTATGAAATAGTTACAATTTCACAGGCAATAAATACATTAATACAAAATTAGCACTGCTTTAGTGTAAGTATGAAAAAAGTTTCATGTGTTTTATAAAAATAGTTAACTCGAATTTAAAATATTAAAATAAATCTATGGTATTGATAAGTAAGGTTATTGTTTTAATTGTGTATTGTTCTGAGTGTGGTTTTGCGAGGTTGGCATTATTTTTGTAATGTCCTTAGTGTATTTAAATAATTAACTAGGAGTACTTTATGAAAAATCCCATTCTTACTTTAGCTGCCATTATTTCTTTAGCCTCTTTTAGTACATATTCTCATGCTAATAACATGAGCAACAGTGATGCCGCAGAAAACGGAATCTATGTCGGCGCTAACTACGGTTATTTAAAAGTCGATGGCGATGATGATTTTGATGATAATAGTGATGTAATGCAGGGTCTTGTTGGTTATAAGTTCAATAAATACCTTGCTCTTGAAGGTAGTTACATTAACTTTGGTGATTATGGTAATGGTTTAGCAAATGCCGAAACCGATGGTTACACGGCAGCCCTTAAAGTCATGCTTCCCATTGCAGACCGAGTTGAGCTATATGCTAAAGGTGGTCAGTTATGGTATTCGACAGATTATGACGTCGTCGGTTTTTCTGGCAATGACGATGGCGAAGGTGTATTCGCCGGCGCCGGTGTGGCATTTAAAGTCACAGATCGATTTTTAATTAATGCTGAGTACACTTGGTATGATGCAGATATTAATGTCGATAGCGTCGCCAATGGCGGAAAAACGGATACAGACTTTAATCAAGCCAGTATCGGTGTTGAATATCGCTTCTAATTATTTGTTGTTGATATTTATAATTTAAGAATTAATTATCTAGGTGTGACACGCTAAGTGTCACACCTTTTTTATATGGTTAATATGTCTCTCATAGTTTTTTAAAGCAAAGTAAAAATCAAGGTTGTGGGGTTTCACCCCACACCCGACCAAGAGGGGATCAACAGCAATTCCCTCTTGGATCTCCCTTGCCGCTCCCTAACGGAGTTGAAAGCCCCTTGGGCAATTAGTGTCCTTATGCTATCGCGTCAGACGCTCGTCCCTGATTCGACTGACGCTATCTCGGCATCCATGCCTCGATCACGCAACTAACGCTAATGCCCTGCGGCAACTCCGAGGGGATGGTGAACTTCTGACGCCGCGGTGTTGGCCGTGATTCCAAGAGCGTTATGCATGTCCCATCTTTGCCGCTTAAATTTTATTTTTACTTTTTTGATTGAAAATGCGACATAGTATATTGAATGCTCTATTCAGCATAAGATAATGTATAAGCATTTAGGAAATGCTTGGTGTACTAGAATGAATCAAAATTAGAGTGCGCCATTCAGGGATGAAAAACTAATCAGTAGTCTCTAATGTTCTTGATAAGTTAATTTCAGCCAGTTATTAAAAATGTTTTTAATAAATTGAATATGGGATAAATATGACAAGAAAAAAAGAGTCATTAGCAATAGACAAAATTTTTGAGGAAATTAGTGACTTTCTCATTATTGGTTTGACTGGCAGAACTGGTTCAGGTTGTTCAACTTCTGCCAAAATTCTATCTGCTGAAAGCTTAGATCTACCCGATCCTGGACAGTCTCATTTTGTCGGTAATGAGCAGAGGAAATATAGGATTATAAAGAAATATATTGAAAAGAACAGAAAGCCATTTGAATGGCTTCAAGTTAGAACAATTATAACGAGTTATATATTAAGGTTGAATTTCTCGTCATTCTGTATGTTGGTTAGTGATATTTTAAATGTTGAATTAAGTTTGGTTTCTGAGCATCTTGCTGACTTCAAAATTGAATACATTAAGTCTAGTGATAGAGTTAATTCGTATTTTGAGAAGGATGTAAATACAGTTGAGAGCTTAAATGCAGGTAAATTAGAATGTTATGATATGTTTTTTAAATGGTTGCCAGATTTTTCGAATGAATTGAAATCTAGATTGTTAGGGATACAATCTGGTGGATATACTAAAATATATCAAGTCGTAGGAGATAATATTAGGTCTTCAGGAACAGCTAACATTAAGGAGTTTAATCAAAACTTCATCTTTTCTTTCCCAACTATGATAAATAGGATAATAAAATCAGCTCGATATGTATGTAGTATGGATGCTAAACCATGTAATATAGTCGTTGACGCTATTCGTAATCCATATGAAGCCGTTTATCTTAGAGATAGGTATTCTGGATTTTATCTTATGTCAGTAAATACTGATAACGATAATCGTTTGAAATATTTAATGGAAAGTCATAAGTTTACATCAAGTCAAATTAAAGAGTTGGACAGTAAAGAGTATCCTGAAAAGTTGTCTGGTTACAATAAATATATTTCTCAGAATATTCAAAAGTGTATTGAGCTTGCGGATATACACATAAATAATCCTCGTGAAAACCAATTTGGGCATAGTGAGTTAAGGGCTCAGTTGGCTTGGTATGTGGCTTTAATGCTACATCCTGGTTTAGTCATGCCAACATCAACAGAAAGCTGTATGCAGATAGCATATAGTGTCAAGCAGAACTCGGGATGTATTTCTCGTCAAGTTGGTGCTGTTGTTACCGATGAAAGATATTCAGTTAAAGCCGTTGGGTGGAATAATACGGCAGAAGGTCAGGTTCCATGCTTGTTGAGAAGTGCTGAGGATTTATTAAATGGATTCGATGAGGCCGCTTATAGTAAATATGAAAAGAATAATATTGAATTTAGAGATGTTCTTCATGAAAAATTTAACTTAATTCGTAGATATAGTCATCTCGATGGACGTAATCTATCTTTTTGTTTTAAAGACCTTCAGAATCAAGTTGAACAGAAGAAAAATCAAGTACACACACGTTCTTTACATGCGGAAGAAAATGCTTTTTTACAGATATCTAAGAATGGCGGGCAAGGAGTTAAAGGAGGTATTTTATTTACAACTGCTAGCCCATGTGAGCTCTGTGCTAAGAAAGCTTATCAATTAGGAATTTCTAAAGTTGTATTTATAGACCCATATCCAGGGATTGCAACTCCTCATATTATTTTTTGTGGTGCTCATCCTCCTAAGCTTGAATTATTTAGAGGAGCTTTAGGAAGAGCTTTTTATCAATTATATCAACCTATCATGCCATATAAAGATGAACTTGAAGTCTTACTGGACATAAAAGGTGGGGTTGATAAAAAGGATATAACAATTCGCAGACTCAAGACAGAGGCTGAAATCCTTACTTCAGAGAATGAAAATCTAAAAGAAACAATTATGAAATTACAACTAACGATTAGTAGTGAAAAGTAATAAAGAAACTTATATTCTATTTTGGGGTCTTAAATTTAGTTCTTTGGTGTTTAACTAGCCACCCATTGTTAAATTTGCAAAGTGTATGCTTGTAAAAAGGCATACAGATTGCTGAAGAGTTGGTTGAATTAAGCATTGGCATATAAGTGACCGTTGACGGCATGGATGCCGTCGTTGAGCCCTCATGGATGAGTTCATGGCGTGTCACTGGAATGACAGTGCTTAATCATCAGCGATGTATTGGTTAAGTTTGTGAATGACTTAAACAAAAAGGCGCCTAAGCGCCTTTTCTACTATTCAGCTATGGGTAAACCACCCAAAACCTCAGATTTGCTTACAACTCACTATTACACAATCAGATCATACTCATCTTTGAGGATCTTAATGATATCTGCCTTAGGATTCGCTGGCAGCGGAATCGCCGCGCCAGTCACTTTCTCGGCAACGCCGGTGTAAGTGCGTGACACTTGCATCATGGCCTCAAGTGGGAGGTCATTGTCGCGGGCGAGTGCTTCACGCTCTGGCATTCTGTCTTTGTTGAGCAGCACATCAGGATCGGGGAAATGATTTAGCAGGAATTGGCGGAAACCCTCTTTAGAGTTTTCTAAAATCTTGCCATCGCGGTAGGCGGCGCCGTCCCAAATACGTGATGAGTCTGGAGTGCCGACTTCATCCATGTAAATCAGTTTTGAATTGCCATTTTTATCGGTCACATAACCGAACTCAAATTTAGTGTCGACAAACACTTGGTCAATGTCGGCCAGTGCTTTTGAAATCACTTTAAAGCCATCTTTTAACAGCTTCTCATACAGGTCGATATCTTCTAACTTTTCAAAGCCAAAGGCTTGGTAGTTGGCTTGGATATCGCAGCGGCTGATGTTCACGTCATCTTGGGCTGGCACGCCTGGGATGCCGGTTAAAATACCCTTAGTCGATGGGGTGATTAACAGCTCAGGGAGCTTTTGATCTTTCTCTAAGCCTTCAGGCAGTGTGATGCCACAGAATACTCGCTCGCCCTTAGAGTAAGCGCGCCACATTGAGCCTGTGATGTACTGGCGGCAAATGGCTTCGACTTTAATGGGGCGGGCTTTTTGGACTATCCATACGAACGGGTGCGGGATATCCAAAATATGGCTGTCGGCTAGGCCGTTTTCGGCGAACAGTTTAAACCAGTGGTTAGAAATCGCGTTTAATGCCGCGCCTTTACCGGGAATGCCTTTGAGGCCACCTTCACCGTGGAAGATACAGTCGAAGGCCGAGATACGGTCGCTGATCACCATGATGGCGAGCGGGGTATCTTCGGGGACGTTATAACCCTTGGTTTTGATTAAACGGCGGCTGTCGGCATCGGTTAGCCAGTAAACGCTGCGAACCTTGCCGCTGTGGACTGGGCTGTCGGTGCGGATTGGCAAATCGTTATTCACGGCTAATACGGAATCAGCAAGACTCATGACGAGTATTCCTTAGGATAGAGAGTGTAGGGATAAGGTTTTTATAAGTGTCGGTTTGCAGATGGACTATGGCGTTAGCAACAGCCAGATTTATTGCAACCGCTTTATTATTCGCGCTTGGCTTAGGGCGTAAAGCGCTCAGCCAGTTTGCGGGATTTGATGTTAAATCTTGAACAGCAAAAGGGGTATTTTCGGGCGGTGTTTGAATTGTGTTGGGTGGAGATAATGCAAGGGAGGGAACAAACGCAGGGCAAGGTTGGCACCACAGTGAAAGTGGTCTGCGAAAGCGGGCTGGGCCCGTGCCATTTTGCTCGAAAATGCTAACCATTAATCCGAGAGAACCTTGTTCTAGACTGCCGCGAAAAAGTGGCGACATTCTACCTTTTTTGACAAAATTTGCCACGGCTATTTGCATCGCTCTTTACACAGCCCTTTACACTGCTCTTTACATAGTTCTGTGGCTTGAATCTAGCGGGCATAAGGATTTGCAAGGGAATCACGCGCTAACACTCAGTGTTGAGCATGATGGAGGGCTGGTGTTCTGCGGACGAGCGAATGTTGAAGGGCTGTATTTTAGCGCGCTGATGTGCGAGCTTATGATGTAGCTGCAGCCGACAAGACCATCAAGCTAAATATCCAATGGAGGGAATATGAGCACAAGTCATCCACATCTAGATAGCGACAGAGAATTGATATTAGAGCGGATTATCGATGCGCCGCCGGAAAAACTGTTCCGCGCGTGGACCGAGCCTGAGCTTCTCAAAATTTGGTTTACGCCAAGGCCGTGGACTGTGGCTAGCGCGAGCTTAGATGTGCGTGCTGGCGGCACTAACGTGATTGTAATGCGCAGCCCTGAGGGGCAAGATTTCCCGAATCGCGGTGTGTATCTCGAGGTGGTTGAGAATGAGCGTATCGTATTTACCGATGCCTTTACCGAGGCATGGGTGCCGTCCGACAAGGCCTTTATGACAGCAACCATCACCTTTGAACCTGTGGACGGTAAGACCAAGTACACTGCGCGGGTGCTGCATTGGAATAGCGAAGATAGGCAGAATCATGAGGATATGGGGTTTCATCAGGGTTGGTCTAAGGCGACCGATCAGCTTGAGGAACTCGTCGCGAACATTTAGCCGGTGAGTCTCAAGCCTCGTATCAGAGAGTAAACAATAAGCAGTACCTAGCCCAATTGCCCTGCATTATCATATTGTTGGGGATTGGGCAGGATTAGAGGTGTTATGTCGTCACAGAAAGAAGTGCCAGTGCTTAAACCATCAGTGCTTGCGCCATCGCAACTGGCGCAAAGCGCGGTTTTGCAGGGCAATAGTTTTTTATCAAAACAGTTTAATGGCTTGTCGGAATTAGCCCAAGAGCTACAGGGCATCGAGTTCGAGGATTGCTGCTTTCAAGACTGTCATTTTAGCGAGAGCGTTTTTCGTAAATGTAAGTTTATCGATTGTCGCTTTGTACGCTGCAACTTGAGCTTAGTGAAAGTGCCCCAGTGCCAGTTCAGCGGTGTCGAGTTTGAAGAGTGTAAGTTAGTCGGTATCGATTGGACCCGCGCCGCATGGTCGCGTTTATCCTTTGCCGCGCCTTTTTCCTTTAAGCAATGTATCTTAAATGACTGCTCATTTTTAGGCTTGTCCCTCGATGAAATCATCATCGAAGAGTGTAAGGCCCACGATGTGGATTTTCGCGAGGGCAGTTTCAACCAAGCCAATTTCACCTACACGGATTTTAGTCATAGTCTGTTTGGCCGAACTCAATTATTGGAGGCGGATTTCAGCGAGGCCTCAAATTACGATATCGACATTTTTAACAATAAAATCAAAGGCGCTAAGTTTAGCCGCGACGAAGCGATTCGCCTGCTCAACTGCCTCGATATAGAGCTAATGGATTAATGCGATTGTAATCAGTTTGGGCCCGCTAGCGTGATGTTCTTATCCTGCTAGGGTTATCGCAATTGACTGAAATATCAGTTTTCTTCTAAGCCGCCAGTATCCAAAGCTGGCGGCTTTTTTCTGCCCGTATTTTAAGACCTATTGATCTTATTCACGTATTTTAACGTCAGTCTTAGGTTTTAGTTGCGATAGATCACACCGAGCTTCCCCATGTGGTTTACCACAATATCCGCCTACCTCTTTCGGGATAACAATCTTTGTGGATGAGCAGTGTATTCAGCGGATGCTGGTATATCAGAAGATATGGCGGTGCTGTTTTAATGCTTTTATAACTAAAAAAGTAATCAAATCAGTGAGCAAACCTCTGCTCGATGGCGCCACAAATGGCGACTGACGGGTGGGATGAGCGTGATGGAGGTAACCATGATTGAGCTTAATAGGCGAACCTTTTTAAAGGGAGCGGGAGCGAGCAGCGCCACGTGTGCGTTAGCCAGTCTGCTGCCGGGCAGCTTAGCGGCATTAGAGAATAAGCAGCTAAAGGGCATGGGCAAGGAAATTGCCAGTATTTGCGAAATGTGTTCAACCCGTTGCCCGATTTCGGCGCGGGTGATTGAGGGCAAAAACGTCTTCATTAGTGGCAACAAGGCCGCTAAATCCTTTGGCGGAAAAGTGTGTGCCCGAGGCGGTGCTGGCCATAGCTTACTGTACGATCCACAGCGTATCGTTAAACCGTTAAAGCGGGTTGGCGAACGTGGCGAAGGCAAATGGGCCGAGATCAGTTGGGATGAGGCTTATCAACTCATCGCCGAAAACCTAAATAAAATCAAAAAAGAACATGGCCCAGAGGCAGTGGCATTCTCGTCCAAATCGGGCTCACAAGAAAAGCATTTGTTTCACCTCGCGACCGCCTTTGGTAGTCCAAATACCTTTACCCACGCGTCGACGTGCCCTGGTGGTTATGAAATTGCGGCTAAGGCCATCTTTGGTACTAAGGTCAAACGAGATTTAAGTAATTCTAAATACATCATTAACTTCGGCCATAACCTGTACGAAGGCATCAATATGTCCGAAACCCGCGGCATGATGGCGGCGCAGATGGACAAAGGTGCCAAGCTGGTGGTGTTCGAGCCAAGATTCTCCGTCGTGGCCGATAAAGCCGATGAATGGTACGCCATTCGCCCCGGAACCGACGTTGCCGTCGCCTTGGCGTTATGCCATGTATTGATTGAAGATAATCTTTACGACAAGGCATTTGTCGCGCGCTATGTGGAAGGCTTCGAAGCCTTTGCCGCCGAAGTGAAAGCTTATACCCCTGAATGGGCAGAAACCATTTCCGATGTACCTGCCAAAGACATTCGCCGCATCGCCCACGAATATGCCGCTAAAGCGCCCCATGCTGTGGTCGATTTTGGTCACAGAGCCACCTTTACCACCGAAGAGTTTGAGATGCGCCGCGCCCTTTACGCCGCCAACGTCTTGATTGGTAATATTGAGCGTAAGGGCGGGATTTATATCGGCCAGAAACCCGGTGATTACAACAAGCTTGCCGGTGAAGCGGTTGCGCCCGTATTGGCAAAACCTGGCGTGAAAGACATGCCAAAACCCGCAGCGAAACGTATCGATCAGGTGGAAGAACAGTACGCCATGATGTGGACATCGGGCGGCGTTTACCAAACCATTCTCGATGCCACATTAAGCGCTGTGCCTTACCAGTTACACGGTTGGGTGATGTCACGCACTAACCCAATGCAAACCATGACAGACAGAGCACGCGTTGTTGAAGCGATGAAAAAGCTCGACTTTATCGCCGTGTGTGATGTGTATATCAGCGAAACCGCCGCCTATGCGGACGTGATTTTACCTGAGTCAACTTATCTTGAACGTGATGAAGAAATTGCTGATAAGTCAGGTAAAAATCCGGCCTATTATGTGCGCCAACGGGTCGTTGAAACCTTAGGTGATACTAAGCCTTCTTGGCAGATCTTTAAGGATGTGGGTGTGGCTATGGGCCTTGGCGAGTTCTATCCATGGGAAAACATGGAAACCCTGCAAATGCTGCAGGTGAACCGCGACACTGACCTGCTGCGCCGTATCAAAGACGAAGGTTTTGTGAGCTTCGGTAAGCCAATTATGTTGTGCGAGCCTAAGATGGTTGCCGAGTTTATTAAGGCATACCCCAATGCGCGACCTGCCGATGAAGACGGCACTTACGCCAGCGCACTCACCTTTAAAACCCCGAGTGGCAAGATTGAACTCACCTCCGCGAAAGTCGAAGCCATGGCACCGGGCCGTGGGGTGATCAAGTTCCGCGAAGTACATCTTAAAAAAGCAGATGAGCTGTACTTTATCCAAGGCAAAGTGGCGGTGCACACCAATGGCGCCACCCACAATGTGCCTATGCTCGCTAACCTGATGTCGGATAACGCTGTGTGGGTTCACCCCGTCACTGCGGGCAAATTAGGGATCAGCAATGGCGACCCAATCCGCCTCACCAGCAGTGTTGGCACAGAAGAAGGCCATGCCTTAGTCACGCCGGGCATTCGCCAAGATACTGTATTTGCTTATATGGGCTTTGGTTCTAAAAACAAAGAGTTGGTCAGAGCAACGGGCAAAGGTATCCACTGCGGTAACTTACTGCCGCACGTTACTGCTCCTGTGTG
Organism: Shewanella sp. SM69; assembly: GCF_025653985.1. NCBI lineage: Bacteria > Pseudomonadati > Pseudomonadota > Gammaproteobacteria > Alteromonadales > Shewanellaceae > Shewanella > Shewanella sp. SM69. Next base: position 172,227 of record NZ_JAKKRV010000008.1, on the reverse strand, counting down.
TGGCATGACAGTGCACACCACGGGCGTCACGCTGGCAAAGCGCTAATCGGAGGCTTAAATGAATAAACGATATGTAATGGTGCACGACGAGAACAAGTGCATCGGCTGCCAAGCCTGTAACGTGGCGTGTCGCAGTGAAAATGGCGTACCCGAAGGCGTTACTCGTCTGCAAGTGCGTGTGGAAGGCCCCTTTGGTGAGATGCCCAATCTGCATTTCAAATATCACAGGGTATCTTGCCAGCAATGTGAAGATGCACCCTGCGTTAAAGTGTGCCCAACAGGCGCGGCCTATGTGGGTGAAGACGGCATTATCTCTATCCATACCGAGAAGTGTGTCGGCTGTATGTACTGTGTGGCAGCGTGCCCTTATAAAGTGCGCTTTATGAACCCAGAAACCAAGGCGGCGGATAAGTGTAACTTCTGTAAAGACAGTCGTTTAGCACGGGGCGAAGAGCCAGCGTGTGTGACTGTGTGTCCAACCGATGCCTTAGTGTTTGGCGATGCTAATGATCCGCTGAGTGACGTGGCTATCATGCTCAACACTAAAATCACATACCAAGATAAAACCCATTTAGGCACTAAACCTAGGGTATATCGCGTTCCTACCAAGAGAGGGGGGATTTGATTATGAACAATACTTGGGGCGACATGGCGCAATATGATCCTGTCACTTGGCACTGGGTCATCGCCGTTTACCTGTTTATGGCGGGGTTATCCGCGGGCAGTTTATTGATTGGCATTGGTTTACGCTGGGCGAATAAGGAACTCAGCACCGGAGCCGAAAGCAGCATTCTTAAGGCGGCCGCCATTATTGGACCTGTGGCGATTAGCTTAGGTTTAGCCTGCTTAGTGTTTGATTTAACCAAACCCTTCCACTTCTGGTTGATCTTAATTCACTATAACTTCCAGTCTGTGATGGCCATTGGGGTGCTGGCGCTGCTGGCGTATTCTCCCTTAGCCTTTGCGTACGCCATTATTGTGCTGCGGGATGACTTACCAAAATGGGGGTTGGGTTTCCTAGCGCCTATCGCTAAGTTACTTATGCCATTTCGAAAGCTGATTGAAGTATTGTTGTTTGTCCTCGCCATTGGCGTAGGGGCTTACACTGGCTTCTTAATTTCGGCGATGAATGCTTACCCTATGCTCAACACTGCGGTACTGCCTGCGCTGTTTTTAGTGTCGGGTTTATCGGCGGGCGCTGCGGCAAACGCGGTACTGGCACTCTTGTTATTTAAAACTGACAGCCACGATAAAACTTTAGTCAAGATGCACGGTTTAGAGTTGCCTGTGATGGCGATTGAAATCTTGTTCCTGTTCATGTTGTTCTGCGCCTTGTACTTCAAGGGCGGCGCGGCGGCTGCGGCCTTAGCATCGTTAACCTCTGGGCTATGGGCAAGCGTGTTCTGGATAGGCGTTGTCGGTATCGGCTTTGGTATTCCATTGCTGTTCATGTTGTTACCAGCCGCTACTCGCCACACTAAGGGCGCGATGATCATGGTGGCTTGTGCGAGCTTAACGGGCGTACTCGCTCTAAGACACTTTATTGTGTACGCAGGGCAAAGCTATTTAAGCTGAGTGTAAGCTGGCTTTACATATTGATAGATAAAGAAAAAGCACTGGCAATGTCAGTGCTTTTTATTGTTTGAGTTTTGAGAAGGTTTGCCAGTACAAGCAGAGCGCTTATTGGGGCAATAACTCGATAACCGACTTCACCGTTAGCACTAAGGCGCTGATACTGCACAGGACTAATGTCGCCATTTTAGTCTTGTCTTTATCGACACTGCCCACCAATCGCCCCGCGACTAAATACCCTAAAAGCACAGAAGGTAGCAACATCAACGACAGCCACAGGTGCTTCAATTCTAATAAGCCAGTGATCGCCAGAATGACCATAGCTATGGTGGAGCTAAAAATGAAGAAGGCCGACAGGGCGGCGCGAAACTGCGAAGCGTCTTTGCCTGACAATAGAATCGCCATCGGCGGGCCACCAATAGCGGCAATATTGCCGAAGATCCCTGAAACCACGCCCGCACCGAAGAGGGTTTTCTTATTCACTGGCAGGCTGAATTTATACAGGCTGAGGATCACTGCGACAGTCACAATGGCGGCGATGGATAAACCGAGTATAGGTTGAGGCGCAAACAGCAATAAACTCGCGCCGATAAAACCGCCGGGCACGCGACCTAGGAGCGCATATTGCAAGCCATTGAATTCTAAGTGACCTCGTTCACGCACTAAGGTCAGCAGGGCGATGGAGAAACCCATAGCAATAACAGGCGCAGGTACAAGTTGTGGATCGACGATATACAGCAAAGGACTGGCGACAACCGCAAGCCCAAACCCAATCAGACTTTGGGTTAAGGCGCCCAGAAACACGACCAGCGAGGCTAAGGCGAGTGTCTGTGGATCTATCATAGAAAACATAGGATTTCCTATATCCCAAACCAACTCAAGATGGTGAAATTTAAAGTTTGAAGTCGCTTGGGTATAAACAAAAAGGGATCGTTAACGATCCCTATTGATGAGCACTGTGATATGACTTTGAAAGCGACGAGTCGCTATTCCATGTCTTCCCACTCTATTCCCATTTGATCCATCAACAACTTGGCTTCGGCGGGAATGCTGTCTGGGTTATCTTTTGACAGATCTTCATCGTTGGGCAATGGCTGGCCAGTGTAGGCGTGCAAAAATGCCTCACACAACAGCTCGCTGTTGGTGGCGTGACGCAAATTATTGACCTGACGACGAGTACGTTCGTCCGTGAGGACCTTAAGCACTTTGAGCGGAATAGACACAGTAATTTTTTTTACTTGTTCATTCTTCTTGCCATGTTCAGCATAGGGGCTGATGTATTCCCCATTCCATTCAGTCATTGACTCACCTGTTATAACGCTAAATTCGGGGCAGATTTTAAACCCTTACAAAGAACAGTCAAATTATTGCTACTATTTCTTTGTGATTGCAAACAGATTTCTTTATGTTCAGACGTCTAAACGTCTTCACGCCTATTGACGATGGCGTTGGGCTTAGGTACATTTAGACGTCCAGACATCTCTATCAGTCTACCGAATTTAGGAGTCCCCCCATGGCAGAGCGTCAATTAGCCACACTGGCAGTGCGTCAGGGTATCGAAAGCGATACTCAATATGGCGCAGTTGTGCCACCGATTTATTTGTCGACTAATTACGCCTTCGATGGTCATAAAAATCCCCGCGAATTCGATTACAGTCGTTCAGGCAACCCAACGCGCTGCATTTTAGGCGAAGCATTAGCCCAATTAGAAAAGGGCGCCACTGGCATAGTGACGTGCACTGGCATGGCGGCCATCACCTTAGTGACGACTTTGCTCGGCCCCGATGACCTATTAGTTGTGCCCCATGATTGCTATGGTGGTTCCTACCGTTTATTTACCAACTTGGCGAAGAAAGGCCAGTTTAAGCTCATTGTGGTCGACCAAACCGACAACCAAGCGTTAGCCGCCGCCATTGCGCAGAATCCTAAGATTGTGTGGCTCGAAACCCCATCGAACCCGTTATTGCGTGTGGTAGATATCGAAGCCATTGCTAAGGCGAGCCATGAGGTCGGCGCGCTGGTGGTGGTCGATAACACCTTTTTATCGCCGATATTGCAACAACCCCTATTGTTAGGCGCGGATATCGTTATCCACTCCACCACTAAATATATCAATGGTCATAGCGATGTGGTCGGCGGCGCTGTGGTCGCCAAAGACGCGCAAATCGGCGAAAGCTTACATTGGTGGTCGAACACTCTAGGCTTAACGGGGTCAGCCTTTGACAGTTATCTGACCCTGCGCGGCCTACGTACCTTAGCGGTGCGTATTCGCGAGCATCAAACCAATGCCCAGCGTATTATTGAGGTATTAACGCAAAGCCCTGTGGTGAGCAAAGTCTATTATCCCGGTCTTGCGGATCACCCAGGTCATGCCATTGCGGCCAAGCAACAACAGGGCTTTGGCGCTATGCTGAGTTTTGAGCTCAAAGGCGGTGAGGCCGAAGTCGTGGCCTTTTTAGGTGCACTCAGCTTATTTAGTGTGGCGGAAAGTTTAGGTGGCGTCGAAAGTTTAGTGGCAGTGCCCGCCACTATGACCCACAGAGCCATGGAGCCGCAAGCGCGCTTCGAGGCTGGTATTAAGGACACCCTATTGCGTCTATCGGTGGGTATTGAAGATGCCGCCGATTTAGTTGCAGATATTCAAGCAGGATTAGCCGCCGTTGCGGCTTGTCAGTAGAGGAATAATAGATGGCACGTTGTCACTTACATAAATTTGGTGGCTCCAGTTTAGCGGATGCCGATTGTTATCGCCGAGTCGCCCATATCCTGTTAACCCACGGTCATAGTGATGATCTCGTTGTGGTCTCTGCGGCGGGTAAAAGCACGAATTTCCTGTATAAATTATTAGCGCTGCGTGATGCGGGTCAGCTATGGCAAGAAGAGTTACAAGTGCTGATCAGCTACCAACAGGGGTTGATTGAGCAGTTGTTGTCGAATGAACAAGCCCGCGATCTGCGTGAGCGTTTGGCCACAGATAAAGCGCAACTCATCAGCTTGTTGTCCTTAGACGAGCGCAACGAATATCAAATCAACCATGTGGTGAGCTTTGGCGAACGTTGGTCGGCACGTTTAATGGCGGCGCTGCTGCGCGAATCTGGCGTGGCGGCAAGCCATGTGGATGCCTGTTCAATTTTAGTGGCCGATGAAGCCGCTGTGCCGCAAATTCGGGTACAAGAATCCCGCGCTAAAGTACAAGCCCTATTAGCCGCCCACCCAAATGAACGCTTAGTGATCACAGGTTTTATCTGTGCTAACGAGCGTGGCGATACCCTATTACTTGGCCGTAATGGTTCAGATTTTAGTGCCAGCCTGATTGCCAGCCTTGCCGATATCGAGCGCGTGACCATTTGGACCGATGTGGAAGGGGTGTTCAACGCCGATCCTAATAAAATCAACGATGCCAAGTTACTGAAAAGCATGTCACTTGCCGAAGCCGATCGCCTAGCGCGTTTAGGCTCGCCAGTATTGCATTCGCGCACTTTGCAGCCGTTATTCAATACCGAAGTGAGCTTAGCTGTGCGTTCAAGTTATGCGTCCCACACTGACTTTACCTTGATCGCTCCCCACAGTTCGTCGGCGAGCGCGCCTGTGGTGACTAACCTCAATGCTGTTGTCCTGTTCGGCTTTAAACTCACGGGTGAGTTAACTCGTTTATTAGATTTATTGATTGCCGCGGGTTTAACGCCATTGGCCCATTGGACCTCTGCCCATCAAAGGGTTGAACTTGCCTATACCGCTGAGAATCAAAAACAAGTTCAAAGATTACTCGATGCCGAGGCAGAAGCATTAGGGATCAGCGAGCAGCAGATCAACACAGATTTTGGTTTAGTCGCATTAGTGAGTGCCGACGCCGAACATTATCGCCGCAGCTTCGCGCGTTTACTGAGCCGTGATGCTAAACCTTTGTTCAGTGGCGATTTAAGTTTAGTGACGTTAGTGCCCCAGTCACAGGTGAATCTGTTAACCCAAAAAGTTCACCGTCGCTGCGCTGGCCCGCGTAAACGCATTGGTGTCCTGTTGCTCGGTGTGGGTAATATCGGTGAGGCATGGATCGATCTGTTTAAGTCGGTTTCGCCATCACTGGACCATGAACTCGAAGCCAGTGTTGAGTTAGTCGGTTTAGTCAGTTCGAGTAAAGCTTTGATTAAATCCACTGGGATTAATCTTGCTGCGTGGCAAACAGAGTTTAATACTGAAGCAACGCCTTGGCAGTATGAACATTTATTCGAGCAATTAGAGCAAGTTAACTGCGATGAGCTGGTGGCCTTAGATATCAGTGCCAGCGCCAGTTTGACGCTGCAATATCCAGAGCTATTCGAGCGTGGCATCCATGTGGTGAGCGCGAATAAACTTGCGGGCTCGGGTCCACTGCCTTTCTATCGAGAGTTAAAGCAGCAACTGGGTAATCGTCGTTTGTTTTGGCGCTATAACGCCAGCTGTGGCGCAGGTTTACCTATCCAACATGCGCTGAATGATTTGCGTAACAGCGGTGATAGTGTTGAAGCGGTAGGCGGGATTTTCTCTGGCACCTTGTGTTGGTTATTTGAGAAATACGATACCAGCAAGCCATTTTCAGAATTAGTGATTGAAGCCAGAGGCTTAGGTATTACTGAACCTGATCCCCGCGACGATCTCTCCGGCCGAGATATGCAGCGTAAACTGCTTATTTTGGCCCGTGAAATTGGCCTTGAAATCGAGCTCGAAGATATTGAACTGCGCTCACTCGTACCAGCCGCTTTGGCGGATATTCCCTTAGATCAATTTCTCACCCGCATTGCCGAGTTAGATGCCGATCTGCTGCAACAGTATGGTGCGGCGGCGGAGCAAAATAAGGTGCTTAGATATGTGGCATCCTTAGACAACAGCGGTCCAGAGCTTAAGGCCGAAGTGGGCTTGCAGTGGATCGATACTCATCACCCTTACGCCAACTTAACCCCTGGTGATAATGTGTTTGTGATCCGCAGTGTCTTCTACCAAGGTAATCCGCTGATCATCCGTGGACCGGGCGCTGGACGCGAAGTGACCGCTGCGGCGGTGCAGTCGGATCTGACTCAGATCTGTCGCGATCTGCTGCAGGAATAACGCGATATCAAGCCTCTTAAAGGACTCATTCGAGTCCTTTTTTATTGGCTAGAATAAATCTATCGAATTAACCGAGATTAAATGCGGTTTATGGGTATTTTTGGGCTTGACTTACATCTCAGTTTCTCTAGTATATGGACATATAGACGTCCAAACGTCCATTTGAACTAATTCATACTAGCAAAGAGTAGCGCCAAGGGCGGTTGAGGAAATACACATGGCTTTTCATCACGCACAACATTCACAATCGCTGAACCAGAGCTTGTCTGAGCTTAATGGCGATATTAATGTTTCTTTTGAGTTTTTCCCGCCATCGACCCCCGAAATGGAACAGATCCTGTGGAACTCTATCCGTCGTTTAGAGCCGCTGAATCCTAAGTTTGTGTCTGTGACTTACGGTGCTAACTCAGGCGTGCGCGACCGCACACACGGCGTGATTGAACGTATCCAACAGGAAACTGACCTCGTTGCCGCGCCGCACTTAACCTTAGTGGATGCCAGCGATGAAGAGCTGTTAGAACTGGCTAAGCATTACTGGAAATCGGGCATTCGTGACATAGTGGCACTGCGGGGTGATTTACCCGCGGGTAGCCCAAAGCCAACCCGTTTTGCGGTCGATTTAGTGCGTTTACTGCGCTCAGTGGCTGACTTTGATATTTCAGTTGCGGCCTATCCAGAAGTGCATCCCGATGCGAGCAATGCACAGGCGGATTTGATCAACCTTAAGCGTAAGATTGATGCGGGCGCTAGCCGTGCCATTACCCAATTTTTCTTCGATGTGGAATCTTACCTGCGTTTTCGTGACCGCTGCGTTGCCGCCGGTATCGACGTTGAAATTGTGCCGGGCATTTTACCTGTGACTAACTTTACCCAGTTAAAACGTTTTGCTGGCATGACCAATGTGTCGTTACCGAATTGGTTACATAAGCAATTCGACGGCCTAGAAAACGATGCGGGTACACGCCAATTGGTGGGGGCAAACGTGGCCATCGACATGGTGAAAGTGCTGTCCCGCGAAGGCGTGAAGGATTTCCATTTTTACACCTTAAATCGCGCCGAATTGACCTACGCGATTTGCCACACTTTAGGCGTACGTCCTAAATAAAACTTTATAAAATAAGCTAATAAAAACGCCGCAGAGAATGCGGCGTTTTGTTTTGTTTAAATTCTAAATTGAGCTAATAAAGTTGTTAAACGGGCTGCGAGTTGGGCAAGTTCATCGCCAGCGCGTGCGGTTTGTACCGCACTATCTGTCGCATTGGTCGCAATATCATTGATGTTATTAACATTTTTATTAATCTCAGCCGAAACCGCACATTGCTCATTTGCAGCGCTGGCGATCTGGATATTCATCTGGCTAATGGTGGAAACCGCATGGGTAATGGCTTCGAGTGCTTCACCCGCTTGGTGAACTTGGGATACACAGCTTTGGGTGGTGCGGGTGCTGGTTTCCATCGCATTGACTGTAGACTTAGCTTTATGCTGAAGCGCTTCGATCATCTGCTGAATTTCTGCCGTAGATGCTTGAGTGCGACTCGCCAGAGTGCGTACTTCATCGGCAACGACTGCAAACCCTCGACCTTGTTCTCCCGCCCTTGCGGCTTCAATTGCCGCATTGAGTGCGAGTAAATTAGTTTGGTCGGCAATATTACGGATAACTACAAGTACAGAATCGATTTCAGCGGTATTACGCTCTAATTCATTGATTTCACTCGCTGCTGTGGCTATTTCCTCGGCCAGTATGGCGATAGTGGTTACTACTTTTTGTACAACCAATTTGCCTTGTTCGGTTGAGTCATTGGCATGATTGGCTGCATCGGCCGCATCGGTCGCATTATGGGCAACTTCTTGTACCGTTGCGGCCATTTCATTCATTGCGGTGGCAACTTGCTCGGTTTCGAGGTGCTGACGACTCGCCATCTTCTGGGTTTCCCGCGTAATGCTCGACATTTCTTCAGCAGAGGTGGCGAGCAGGCTTGTTGAGTCGGCGACGTGGGAAACTGTGTTGTGGATTTTTTCTACAAAGCGGTTGAATGCCATCGATAATTCAGCAATTTCATCCTTACCTTTTACCGCGATTCGGCGGGTTAAATCGCCTTCACCTTCAGCGATATCATTCATGGCTTGGGTGGTTTCAGCGATAGGGCGAGTAATGCCTTTGGCAATAAACCAAGCAATGGCAGTTCCAATGACCAGAGCCACTAAACCGATAAGGATCAACTTAAGGCGAATATCCGCTATCGCTTGTTCTGAATGGGTTCTATCCATCGCAATATCGAGTACGCCAAACACGTTTCCTGAGTAATCTTTTATGGCGTGGCGATACAGGGCGTAGGTTTTGTTATTTAAGGAAATAGTGCGTATGACTTCATGGCCTTGCATGACGTTATTGAGTTCATCTGTCGCTTGGGTATCAGGCGTGAATGTAGCGCCAAATAACTTATATCCAGAATCATCTGGCAAGATGAGGGCAATTTCTGCTTGATAGGCTTGTTTAAAATTATCAAAAAAGGGTTGACCGAAGGACATGCCAAACTCAACTGATCCTGTGTGTTGTCCGTTGTAACTCATTGGAACTAAACCACGAATACCTAATCCTTCCACTCCATATTCCAAGCCATAAAGAGGGCGCTTTTGGCTATTTGTTTCAACTATGGTCTTGCGTATGCTGGTGAGATCATCGCCAAATTTTTCGGGACGATGCAAGCGTAGAAAAGAAGTGGCTGGTGGCCTATGAAATTGGAATTGCTGAACCGCAAAATCGCGCTTAAGTTGGGTAAATATAGGTAAGGTACGGGCGGTGAGTTCATCACGTTCACCTGTTGCAAAGGTGCTTTGAACTTCTGGCGTGAGTGAGATGATGGTTGCCATTGCTTCGGCTAATTTGCCCGATGAGGCTATCTCGGCAACAGCGGTTTCATAGATCTTATGGAGTTCTCTTTGCTCTGATTCTGCAACTTGGCGACTGAATTCAGAGAGAACGAGCGGCATGATAAAGCTCATTACTGTTAACAGTAATAGACAGATCCCAATAACGATCCTCGTACTAATTTTTAGATTTATCAAAACAGCCTCCAATTCATGTGCAAATCAACTCAATTTATCCGTTTGATATTATAGAGATACAACTTGATAAGATTTGAGAGGGCGCGAACCTTTTTAAGTTATTTATTCCCTCTTACGCTCGTTTCGTGCCCTTGGACACAGATCTATTTGTGACCTAAATATTTACTTAGCCTGCTAACTAAGTATAATGCTTAGCCTGCTAACTAAGTATAATGCTTAGCACGCTAACTAAATAGGTGAGCAAGATGCAAAAAGAATTAGAGCGACTAAAAGAGTTATCACTGGCGGAGCATTTAGGCCGTCTGCATCGACTGTGGCGTACCGTGGCCGATGTTGAGCTGGCACCTTTAGGATTAACTCATCCCCGTTGGACTGCCCTTTGGAAACTGCTGCGTTTAGGCGACAGCGTGAGCCAGAAAGTATTGGCCGATGCCTTAGAAATTGAATTGGCTTCGCTAATGCGCACCTTAGGGCAATTAGAAGAGCAAGGTTTAGTCGAGCGTCATTGTTGTGACAAAGATAAGCGGGCAAGGATTGTGAGCCTGACGCCAGCGGGATTAGATGTTTTAAAGCAAATGGAAGCGCGGATTATTCAAGTGCGCCGTGAGTTATTAGGCGGGATCAGTGCCGAAGAGTTGAGCGAATTTGAACGCATTATTAGCCTGATCAGCGACAACGCAAGCGCCAAATTAACCAAGGTTACAGACACCCTTTTGTGAGAAAGAAGATGACACCGGATCAACAGTTTGCCCGTTTAGTAAAATTTGCCATGTTTGGCTTTGTGATGGTTTTTGGCTATTTCATGCTGGCCGACACTATGATGCCATTGACGCCTCAAGCCATGGCGACCCGTGTAGTGACTAAAGTGACACCGCAGATCAGCGGTAAAATCCAGACCATAGCCGTGACCAATAACCAAGCGGTTGCCAAGGGTGATTTGTTGTTTCAAGTCGATCCCGCACCCTATGAGTTAGCGGTATCGCAGGCTAAATTGGCCTTAGAGCAAGCCCGTCAAGATAATGCTGAGTTAGATGCCTCGCTACTGGCCGCTAAGGCCGAGGTCAATGCCAATAAAACCACCTCACAACAAAAACGCAGCGAGGCTAAACGTCTCGATGCCCTGTATGCCACCCATGGTGTATCGCAGCAGCAAAAGGAGCTAGCCGATAGCGATGCCGCAGCTGCTGAAGCTAATTTGCTTGCCGCCAATGCGCGTTTAGAAAAACTCAAAGTGAGTCGTGGCAGTTATGGCGAAGAGAATCTTAAAGTGCGTCAGGCGCAAAACCATTTAGCCCAAGCCGAGCTTAATCTGTCTTATACCCAAATACGTGCTGATCAAGATGGGATAGTGACTAACCTGCAGTTAGAAGTCGGTAGTTTTGCGACCGTGGGGCAACCTCTGTTGGCCGTGGTATCGGATAAAGTGGATATTATTGCCGATTTTCGCGAGAAGAGCCTGCGTGGCGTGAATGCTTCTTCGACCGCTTTGATTGCGTTCGATGGCGAACCTGGGCGTTTATATCGGGCGACGGTGAGCAGTGTCGATGCGGGCGTGAGTGCAGGGCAATTCGATGCCAATGGCCGTTTAGCCGCGCCACAGGAATCGGACCGTTGGGTACGTGATGCCCAAAGATTGAGATTACATCTAGTGTTAGATGGTATGGCAATGAACAGCTTACCTGCGGGTGCGCGCGCGACCGTGCAACTGCTGCCCGAGAATAGCCTGTTTAGCTTGCTCGCTAAGGTGCAAATTAAAACAATCAGCCTGCTGCACTATATTTACTAGAATGTTTACTAGCATATTTACCGACATATCCATTAGTACTTATCTGTGTTGACGAGCACGAGTGACTCGCGGTGGTTTGTATTTGCCACGAGTCGCTTGAGTGAACGCTTCAAAGCAACATAAGTGTGAACGCAGCATAAGCCAGCTAAACATCCTCATTTAATGTATCGATAGAACAAGGCGACGAGCATGTTACTACGCCATAGCCCATTGACGGCCAACGATTTACGCCAGTGTTTACGGATTGCGACTGGCGCGACCTTAGGTTTTACCCTGTGTAAAATTTTTGGTTGGAGCAATGGAGTCTTCTTCACTGTGACACCTATGCTACTACTCGGATTAGTGCCAGTGATGAATGGCCATGCTATGCGCCAATTATTAGCTTCATCTGCCATTGCTGGGTTAGAGGTTGGGTTACTCGGCGGTTTCTTTGGCAGCCATCCCGGTATGATGACTCCCATCGTTTTCCTATTATTTTTATACCGCTTTGCGGCCATGTCCCGCGGCAGTTTGTTTCTCTTTGGTGCCAACGGTGTGCTGAGTCTCAGTATCATGCTGCACTTTGCCAGCTATCCCGGCGTTGACTTAAACGACTTAGTTTTCAGTAACTTTTGGGCGACAGCACTGTCAGTTGTTATCGCCTACGCTATGACGGCACTCTGGCCCGATGTTGAACCAAGAGCGGCTTACAAACCTGGGCCTAAGGCGCCGCATCGAATGCGCCACGAAGCCTTGCTCGGTGCGACCATAGCGACGGCATCATTTCTGGTGTTCCAAATATTTGATCTGCGGGATTCGATGTCGGCTCAAGCGACCACTCTTTTGCTATTGTTTCCCATGCATTGGAATGGTGCACTTGACTATGCCCGTAAGCGCGCCATAGGCACCCTATTGGGGGTGTCGTTTGGGATACTCGTGCAGTTGCTGCTCTATGATTGGTCAGGGCTATTGATGTTAGTTGTCCCCTTGTTGTGGATTGGACTGATGATTTTTAGCCAAGCCCATGTGCGCGAGGCGAATGGCTCTGGCGTGGGTTTTGGTGCTATGACCACGTTAGGGATTTTGTTTGGGCAGTATTTGACCCCAGGTAACGACTTAATCTTCAGTGCCTTATACCGAGTGAGCAGTATTTTAATCGCTATCGTTGGCACGTTACTTTTATGCTATTTGATACATAAGTTATTGAATCGTTTCGAATCGACGCGATTTGGTTATTGATCAGGCCATTAAGTCTTTAAGGCTTGCAGCTTAACCTTGTACAGAGTAAGGTAAATTTATCCCGTTTGAATTGAACAATAAGTGACTCTTAATGAATGTTAAGGCTCATTTATTGGCTGTTTTAAAAATGGGCGGCTGATTTTAAAATGGGTTTAGTGTGTGAGCACAAACATAAATAACAATAACCCCTATGCTTTAGAGCTTAATTCTCTTCAAGGATAGAACATGAAGATTAAAACATTAGTCATAGGCTTAACGCTATGTAGCGGCTATGCCGCTGCCGCCGAGCCTTCTGACAAACAATCGATGAACGTTATCCCACAAGCTGCACAGCTATGTGTGTCTTGTCATGGGGCTGCGGGTGAGGGTATTGAACCACTTGGCCCTCGATTAGCGGGATTATCTAAAGAATATATCTCGACACAATTGCAGCATTTCCAAGCGGGCGTTCGCCAAAACGCGACCATGATGCCGATGGCAATGACGCTCCAAGGTGACGGTATTGAGCAAGTGTCGAGCTATTTTTCAGCTAAGCCTGCCAATGACGTCAAGCCTGTTATCCGCGGTGAACAAGTTGTTTTTAATGACGACACCGCCCGTTTAGCCTATCAAGGTGATTGGTCCCGTGGTTTACCAGCCTGCGTGACCTGCCATGGTCCTTCTGCATTAGGTGGCGGCTTATTTCCTCGCTTAGCAGGTCAACAGGCGAGTTATATCAAAACGCAATTATTGGCATGGCAGTCGGGAACACGTAAAGGTGACGTCGATGGCATGATGGGGAGCGTCGCGAATAAGCTCACCGTCGCCGAGATTGATGCGTTAGCCAACTATTTTGCGAATTTAAAATAAGGAGCCGGCCATGAAATATTCCGCAATGTTATTACTGGCCGCGATGGGGTCGTTAACCGTTCAGGCGCAAGCTGAAACTGAGCCAGTACAAGAACGCCCAGATAAGCAAGCTCCGCTGCCTTCTTTCCCTAAGGTAGCAGATCAAACCTATCTTACCCCTAGACCTTTGAGTGCGATTCCCGAAGGCGCCTTTGGTGATAAAGTGCGTTTAGGTTATCAACTGTTTGTGAATACCCAACAGCTGCGTAATAAGTATGTGGGTAATGAGCTTAACTGTACCAATTGCCATATGGATGCAGGCCGTAAAGCCAATGCATCACCCCTTTGGGGCGCGTATTTTGCTTATCCGGCGTATCGTAAAAAAGACAATAAAGTCAGTAGCTTTGAAGAACGCATCCAAGGTTGTTTTAACTATTCGATGAATGGTAAAGCCCCCGCATCAGGTAGCCCTGAGTTAGTGGCGCTTTCTGCCTACGCCTATTGGTTAGGCATGGGCGGCTTGATGGATGAGGCTAATATCAGTGGCCCTGTTCCTGAGATCAGTGATGCTGAGTTAGTCAAAGGTGCCAAGCGGGATGACTTCCCACTACCAGAGGCATTAGCTAAGGCGATGACAGTTGAGCAACGTGCTAACTTGCCGGGGCGAGCTTATCCTGAGATCCCAAAACCCGAACAAGCCTATTCACCTGAACGAGGTAAAGCCGTGTATGTCGCCCATTGCCAAACTTGTCATGGTGTTGATGGGCAAGGTCAAGCCATTGCGGGGGTGTATGCACTGCCGCCGCTGTGGGGACCTCAAAGTTATAACTGGGGAGCGGGAATGCACAGGGTCAATACTGCCGCATTTTTCATTTATGAAAACATGCCCTTTGGTAAGAGCATGCAGCTGACGAACCAACAGGCTTGGGATGTTGCCGCTTATATCAACTCCCACGAGCGTCCACAGGACCCACGTAACAAAGGCGATGTGAAGCAAGCGCAGGAGAAATACCACAATGACAGCGATTACTATGGTCTCACGGTCGATGGCAAAGTGTTAGGCACTGAGTCCTATCCGATTTTTCCTAAGAAGTCATAGTTGAGCCGCTGAGATTAAGTGCTCGTGTGATGTTATAAAGCGAGTGAATAAGTTAGACAGAAAAGCCAGCAAGCATTTAACTTTGCTGGCTTTTTTTATTGGTCAATTGTACAGAGTGCTCTGTGATTTCAGGGTATTAGTACTTAGTGGTTTAGCCCGCTAGTATAGGCTTGTCATGGCATTCGCTCGTCAACTCGCAGCCAGTCCATCCGTGGATGCTCGACCGCCCCGTCCATGGGGCGGACGGTCGTCTCGCAAATCACCATGACTCACCTTTCGAGCATTAGTGTTAACTGTCGCTTTAAAAGCATACGGAGATTTTCGCTATAAGTGGCTTATTCACTATCTCGAATGTGCAAAACGTATTGAGGGAGTCGAACCCTCTCTACGTTTTCTAAGAAGCTGATTTACGCTGGTTTTTGGTTGAATAACATAAAAAGAAACAGAGTATTGTTACACCTTACGGTATTTCTTTATTTAGTGGAAAGATTAAATGATACCCACCTTCTTAGCACTGATTATCCATATGTTGATTTATCCGTAACACGCAGATGCTTAGCCCTTTAGAGGGCGGGTTTTATTAGAAGTGCGGGTAACACACTATTAACTGTTTCTTGAGTTTGGAGTTTAAATGACACGAAGCGAATTGGTAGAAGAAGTTCTATTTATGGCTGAAAATATAACTCAGAACTTCGAACCAGTTGATGGTAGCTGTTTATATATGAGTGCAATGTTAGCTGCAATGATGAATGATCACTTGCCTGTCGAGATTAGATTTGTGACGGGAAGTTTGTCAGTGGCTGATTCCAAGATATTTGATCATCACCCAATTAAACCAACACTAAATCAAAAGACTGGTGTAATCGGACAATGGGACGGTCACGCTTGGGTGGAGGTTGATGATTTAATCATTGATTTATCGCTATTTCGAACAGTTTTTTCAAAAGCCGCTTCACCCCGTATTCAAAGCCTTTTTGAGGCTAGGTTTGATCGTGGTACTGCCTACTTAATTGGGCAAAAACATAAATTAATCGAAATGGGCGTTGAATACACTCCATTTGAGCGATTGTCTGACGATGATGCGACTATTTTTATACAAAACGCTGTTAGACTGAGTCTAATAAACAGTTAACTGTTCAAGAGCGATTCGCAACACATGGCATTTTTACGATGTGTTGTGTTTAGTGTTTAGTGTTTAAGGTGGTATACAGGAGCTTTGGTATTGCGTGGCTCACATCTTAACAGGGCGTTAGGTTACTAGGAAATGTCGAGCATGGATGTTATTAAGTTTAAGTTATCTAAGAAATTTATATTAGTTGCTCTATTTTCATTGGTATCTTTTGGGATCTATTCTTCCTTAGACTTAGGATCACGGCTTGGAAATTTTAATTCCATTATGGAGCAAAGCCTTTCTGCGAGTAAATTAGATCAATATCAAACTGAAAATGTAGCAATTCTCAACGCCCGCATTCAGCTTTTAGAAACACAATTAGAGGCTCAGACCAGATATAAAACTATGATTGAAAAAATAGAGGATCGTGTTTGGGTGATTTGTGGTTTATTTCAATTTATATTTTTGCTACTTGTTTATAAGTGTTTTATTTACAAAGAAAAAACGTAAACTAACAAGAAAATAAACGCTCTGACTAAGAGAAAGATCTGACAGGCATAGATGTTTGGGGATTAATAACTGGTACTGTGGCGACAGAAGTTCACCTTCCCCCTGCGAAGTTGCTGAAGAGCGTTGAAGACTCTTTATTAAAAGGATAGCGCGTGACGCAGAGAGGACGTCTGCGTAGCTTTCGGGGGAAGTGACGCCCCATCGGAAGCGTTAGCGATTTTCGAATAAGTACGAAGCCACTCACTAATGCATGTCACTTCGCTAGGGTGAGTGCTGCATAGCAGCGTTACGAACGAGAGCCGCGGATGGCGAACTGGCAGTTAGACATGGACGTTGTTCGGCAAAGGAGCATCCAAGGGCGAAGGACAGCGCGCGATAAGGGATATCGAGCTGGCTATTTAACATGGATGTTTTTGATAGGACGAGTAGTTCTCCTTGGTCGACTCTTTATTAAAAATCAGGGTGAAGCCCCACGACTTTTTAACTAAAGCATTCAAACGTAGTTTGGAAAGTTTTAAAGTCTCACTTTGGTGCCAATCAACTAAGTTTGAGTTGCAAAAATCTATTATGATCTCCGCGCTATAACAACTTATCTTGCTATAAGGATTACCGTGTCTCAGCCATTGGAAGAACCTAAGTTAGAAACTGCACAAATTTGCCCTTTGTGCCAAGGCGCGAATCAATGTGCTGTGATTTTAGGTAAGGGTATTGAGGATTGTTGGTGCGCTCTGCAAACATTTCCACCTTTGGCCGCCTTGCAAGCGCAAGCATCAGATTCGCCGCTAGGGGTCATCAACCATATTTTACCGTCTGCCGATGCGTGTATTTGCCAAGCTTGTTTAATCCAACCTAAGCAGGGGTTAAGTCTGGGGCAGCTTGCAGAGCAGGATGAAAAAAGCCCATCGAGTGTGAGCGACGGGCTAGGTTATGAGGTGAAATAGCGGGCTATTAGTTTATGGTGTAATCCATTTGCACGCTAGTTTGTGCTTCCACGGCTATACCATTTTCAAACTTGGGTGCGTAACGCCATTTATTTAAGGTTTCAATACTCTCTTTTTCAAATAAAGCACCACCCTTAGAGGCTAAAATTTCAGGATTTTTCACGAACCCATGTTCATCGACAGTAAATTTAAGCTGAACCCAGCCACTTTTACGTTGCTTAGCATAGGACATTGGATAGTCTGGTACGATACGGAAAATAGGTTGTTGTTCCTGTGCGTCGGCCCAAGGACGCATTTTGCCGATAGCAATACAGTGGGCGGTGGACTCGTCACGCTTTCCTTGGCGCTCATAGAGTTCGACTAAATAAGCGTGGGCACTTAAGGCATAGGGATGGCTAAAGTTAAGGGCTTCAAACTGCTTCACGACTTCTAAAAGCAATGGCATCGCCTTGTCATCATGCTTTTCTGCATACTCAACTGCACCCACCACATAGGTTGCCTTGACTCTGTCTATGGCGTTCTCTGGTAAAATCTCTTTATAAATATCATAGGCATCGAAGGCATAGCGTCTTACGCTTTTGGTGTATAGCTCTGTATTTGATAAACGGTTGAAGGCGGCCATTTTTACATCAGCGAGCAGTTTCTTTTTATCGGATTTTTCAGCAATTGCGATAGCAGTAAGCAAATCATTTTTTGCATCTTTGGCTTCAACGGCGGTTTGTGCAGCACCCAGTAAGGGGTCGATAAGCTCAAGCGCTTCTTTGCCATAATGAACTTTATAGTTTGCAAGAGCGAGCTGATACAATTCATTCGCCTTCGCCGTTTTTGGCAGATTCTTTTCTGCAAATGGGTAAGGGGAGACTTGCTTTTCTATCGTCGCGGCCCAGTTCATGGCGAGGTTAGCTAAGTCGACGCTGTCTTTGGCATATTGAGCTTCGCCGAGTAGATAAGCGGTTTTTGCGCTTGCTTCAATATTTGCAGCATCGCCTTTTTCTACGGCGGCTTGATAGTCACTATAGGCTTTGGCAAAGCTATTTTCTGAGGCATGCACGCTAAGAGAAGTGCCTAAAGTGAGGGCAAGAAGACAGGCAATTGGCAGCATTTTTCCGTGTGACATTCTATATATCCTTATTATTGATGAATTTAGATGATACATAGGTGTACATTTTGAGGCAAGTTAGTTTGGCTTTTGTTAATGATGCTTGTGGTGAATGCAGATAACTGAGCACTGAGAACTGAGATTGAAAATAAGCGAGCCCAGCTGAAACTGAGTTCGCTTATTTATCAGTGCCTTGTCGCTTTATAAGTCGCAATCACTTAGCTGTGAAAGTCACGGCGAACTGTCCAAGCGCGCCGTATTCAAATTTGCAGACCTGTGCCAATGGCAGATCGAGGACGCCAGCGTAAGAGCCTGTGATCACATATTGCCCTTGAGTTAAGCCAATGCCTTGGGCGGATAAAAAGTTAACTAACCAGTAGAGTCCCGCCTTAGGGAAACCGTTAGGATGAATGGCGGATTTTTGCAGTGTGTCGCTTTGCTGGTGCTCGCCATTGGCAATATCAACGCTGAGCTCGAAACTGCTGGTCTCTAAACCTTCTTGCGGATTTAGCACTGGCCCTAACCACAGTCCTTGATTGACTAAGCCATCGGCGAGGGCATCAAAATGCGTCGCTTCACTGGGTGTGTGGTAGCGGCTTTTGATCAATTCTAGCGCTAAACGAATGTTACCTAAGGCCTCGTCGATTTCAGCCTCTGTGTAAGGCGTGCTTCTTGGCGGTAAATCGCGAGCAATCTCGAAGGCGAGTTCGGGTTCGACTCGGGCCAGGCCTTTAGTCGATGGATAGAGCGGGCAAGTGGTCGATTGTTGATACACATCATCTTGATAAATAGGCGCTACGACGGTTTTTTCCGCCGTGGGTAATAGGCATTTCCACGCCGCGATAGGATTGTTATCGCTTGCCTTAAATATTTCTGCTACAGCTTGTTGAATAGCGAAGGCCTGTTCGAAGCTGGTTGGCCTTAGTTCTGGGATCAGTAAATCGCCGCTCGTGCCTGCTGCGCGTCGCTCGGCTAATTCTTTGGCTGCGGTATTAATATGTGTTTTAACTTGTTCGATCGTGGCGGTAGATAACATTAACTTTCCTATTTAAAGCGTTAGCTTAAAAAGAAGTGGCCTAGAGTGTGTGTGGCAGAAGCCATTTTTATGGGCCAAATATACTCGGTTATTGGCAACGCGGGAAATGCCAATGTTGGCTTTCGGGGTAAATCTGCTGCAGTTGAATCAAGAGTGCGGCCAATATTCCAATTATCGTAAGATGCTGAAACTTGCCTCATATAAGTGTTAGCTAAAGTATCCAAGCTAACGCGAATGTTTCCATGATGATCCGCTAGATATTGTGTTAGCTCAGTGCCAGAATGGCTGTCCATTTTGCGGTTTCTACTGGACTCCTTCGTGAATCTTAGCCATAACGCCCCTCAGGCAAATAATCATGCTCAACTCGGGCTCCTGTTCATCTCAGTTGCGGTTTTATTTTGGGGCATGTTACCGATAGCATTAAAGCTCTCTGCGGCCTTTATTGATCCCGTAACTCTTACTTGGTTTCGTTTTCTGGTCGCGCTTTTAGTCAGCATAGTGATCCAATGGAGCGCAGGTAGTCTTAAGCAATTTGCAGCACTCGATGCCAAAGTTTGGTTAAGGTTAGTGCTTGCTGGCATCTTCTTGATGCTCAATTATGTGTCTTTTGTTTACTCACTCGATTACCTCGCACCCGGCGCCGCCCAACTTAATTTCCAGACTTCACCCTTTTTCCTCGCGTTTGGTGGTGTGTTGTTTTTTAAGGAACGGCTTAATGCAGTGCAACTCAGCTGTTTTGCAACCTTAGCTTTAGGTATGTTGATGTTTTTCCATCCTAATTTAAATTTTTCAGGGGCTAATAATCATCAGGTTTGGATTGGGGTGATGATCATCCAGTTCTCAGCACTGTCGTGGACTAGCTATGCCTTATTGCAAAAATCCTTACTGAATCGTTTGTCGCCCGCGAACGTGCTCTTAGTGATCTATGGCTTAGGTATTTTCGTAATGGCTCCCTTTAGCGACTTTAGTCAGTTTGTCCGTATGGACAGCTTCGATTGGCAGATAGCACTGTTTTGCGCCGCCAATACCTTGATCGCCTATGGCTGTTTTGGCCAGTCGATGAAGTATTGGCCGACGGCGCAGGTCAGTGCCATGTTGGCCCTAACGCCAGTATTTAGCTTTAGTGCCACGGCGTTAGTGGTGAGTCTTGGCTGGTGGCCAGAAGTATTTCGCGCTGATGAATTAGATGGTTTATCTCTGCTGGGGATTGGCGTGATTATTGTCTCTGTGATGGTGGTGCAATTGCTGCCTATGTACCGTAATCGTCAGGCGAAGCGTTTGCAGGCTGTCTAACGCAGACATTTTATCTATGGGAAAGGCCAGTGATCACTAGACTCAGCGAGTTAAAACTTCAGGATATCCGTGGCGTCATCTTCGATCTCGACGGCACCTTAGCGCATTCTAATCCCGATTTTGCTGGGCTGCGGCGGGAGTTGGGGATTCATTCTGGTACGGATATCTTGGCCTATGTCGAGAGTCTTAGTACTGATGAAGCACGGGCTAAGGTGTTAGACATTGTCCATGAGTACGAAAGACAAAGTTCACTCAAGGCCAGTTGGATTGATGGCGCGAGGGAGCTTATCGAATGCCTACGGGCCAAGTCACTGCCCTTGGCTATTTTGACTCGCAATATGCCAGAAGCGGCGCAAATCACTATCGATAAACTCGGCATAGATATCGCACTGGTATTAACGCGCTACGATGCCGAGCCTAAACCTCACCCGCAGGGTATCCACTTGATTTGCGAGCAATGGCAGTTGAGTCCGGCGGATATCTTGTATGTGGGCGATTATCTGTTTGATCTGCAAACTGCGCGCAATGCGGGTAGTCACTGCGCCCTCTATTGCCCTGAAACTATTCCCGATTATGCCCAAGCGGCTGATTTACTGGTCTCTTGCTACCACAGCCTGATTAAAGCATGGCCTAAATAATTTATTCCTATGCGGTTAACCTGTTTAGCCGCATATATCTCAATTAACTTCTGTGACTACTTAGGTAATTGCTTACAAAGGTCATCAAATAGTGCAAAACTTTCTGTTAGCACCGTCTGTAATTGATCTTCGTTATAGCACCATGGGGAGTTTGGTACATTCCAGTCTTTGTCCCAGTCAATCTCTTCACCTCGTGCTAACCGCTCCGCCACGGCAATCTCTTGATAAGAACCGCCACCGATGCGCTTATCTTCACGCCATAGGTTGAAACGAAAGCGAACCCACTGCTGCATCTCCATCATAAGCGTCATATGAGGGTAGGCGAACTTTTTCGCATTTAGCATGAAATATCCCCCCTCGCTTGTATAAAAACGAATCGGATATGGAAACTGGGCAACCAGTGCTTGTTGACGCTCGGACGGCACCTTAGGATTAAAATCGCCAGGAAGTTTAGGAAAGCGTGCCAACATAGAGGCATAGCGTTCGGCAAAATTGACCTCTGTAGCTATCGTTATCACAGGTTGTGACACTTCACTTAGGATAAAATTGTGTTGTTGCTCAGTTAACATATCGTCATCCATCTTGACTGTTTATGGTGTTATTTTCATGGTAGCTAAAGGTTAATATCCAATTTTTCAATTGATTAAAAATGTTAGGTCAATATCAAAATCGCTTTTGTCGCTACGGCCTAGCTAAGAGTCAAAAGATATTTAGCGGTTACTTTGTGTATCCAGCTTATCTTGTTTAAGCCCAAGCCGAATACTGTCGAGTAATGCCACTAACCAGCAGAGCAAAAAGCCATAGAGCAGCTCATTGGCATTGGCAATTGTGGTCTGGGTTTGTTGGGTGATTTCGGCAGAAATCACGCCGATATCAAGCGGTAAGGTGCCGTTTTGAATATCTAAGGCGATCACTTGTGCCACTTGATAGATTTGCATGAGCAACAGCACAAGACTCACGACCGCTAAGCTAAAAAATACCAGTGCCGAGCGTTTATGTTTTAGGTAAAAATGGCCGCTGCCGGGGGCGACAAAGGCGGATAACAGGCCGGCGTTAAAGGCTTTTTTCATCGAAATACACTAGATGCGTTGCTAAAGACTAAGTCGACACTAATTGACATGTTGGCTTAACTGCAAGTTAATTTGCCATTGCGACTAACATTCCAATAAAGCCCGCAAACAGAGTGCAACCGACAAGTACCATGATTAATAATGTTTTATCTTTGTGGTATGACTTAGCGAGTTCAGGCAGTGCCGAGGTAAATGGGGAAGTTATCAGTGCTAAAAAATCCATTTTATATCCTTAAGCTAGGCATTCTTGTACTGACTATATCAGCTTGAAATATCAACTGGCCAGTGTGCTTTGAGCTAGTGCGATGTTAAGACAACAAAAAAGGAGCCTAGGCTCCTTTTTTAGTCTCTAGCTTAAGCTAGATTAGTCTTCACGTGGTTTACGTGGCTTACGCTCACCGGCAGGTTTGTCTGCACGAGGTTTGCGGTCAGCAAATGGCTTATCACCAGTAGACGCAGCGCGAGGCTTACGATCACCCGCTGGGCGGTCACCTGTTGGACGATCGCCACGTGGTTTACGGTCACCAGCAGGACGGTCTGAACGAGCACTGCGGCCTGAATCAACAAATACTTGATCGCCAGCTTCGCGGATGTTCAATGGCTTGCCACAAACACGTACTTTACGTAGGTGCTGTAACACGTCTTTTGGCATGCCGTCTGGCAGGTCAACAGTGGTCACTGCATCGTAAAGTTGGATTGCGCCAATGTAACGGCTGTCGATGTTAGCTTCGTTCGCGATAGCGCCAACGATGTTACCCACACCTACACCATTCTCACGACCTACGTCGATCACGTAACGGCACATTTTTAAATCTGGGTTGTCTTTCAACGCTTCAGCTGAGCCTAAGCTGGCTGGCATTGGACGCGGTTCGCGACTTCTGCGTTCACCACGCTCACCACCACGGTCATTACGATCACTTCCGCGGTCGCTACGTTCAGTGCGCTCACTGCGTTCATCACGAACACGTTCTTGAATGGCTGGCAATTGCAAAGGACGTTCTTGCTGAACTTGCTGTAATAATGCAGCGGCTAGCAGATCGGTATCGACTTCTAACTGTTGGCATAATTGAGCAACAGCTTCTTTCATGAAATCTAAATCGCCGTTGATTGTTTCAGCCAATTGCTCACCTAAGCGAGACAGACGACGTTCTGCAACTGTCTCTGGGCTTGGGATTTTCATTGGTGAAATGCGGCTGTTAGTTGAACGTTCGATAGTGCGCAGCATGCGCATTTCACGGCTAGTTACAAACAGGATCGCCATACCAGTACGGCCAGCACGGCCTGTACGACCAATACGGTGTACATAAGCTTCGGCATCATACGGAATATCGTAGTTCACAACGTGACCGATACGCTCAACGTCAAGACCACGGGCCGCAACGTCAGTCGCGATCAGAATGTCTAACTTGCCACGTTTCAGTTGGTCAACTGCACGCTCACGGGCTTGCTGGTTCATGTCACCGTGTAGTGGTGATGAAGCATAACCGCGGGCTTCTAACTTCTCAGCTAACTCAACACATGAGTTACGAGTACGGACGAATATGATTACACCTTCAGTGTTTTCAACTTCTAATACACGTACTAAGGCTTCAAGTTTGTTGTGTTGTGATACTTGTACGAAACGCTGTTCGATTGACTCAACCGTAGTTTGGCTTGATTCGATACGAACATGTACAGGATTACGTAAGTGCTGGTTAGCAACACGCTTAATTTGCTCTGGCATAGTGGCAGAGAATAACGCCAGTTGGCGTTCGCTTGGCGTGTGCTCAAGGATCCATTCGATATCATCGATGAAGCCCATTTTTAACATTTCATCGGCTTCATCTAGCACTAAAGCTTGTAATGAGTCGAGTTTCAAGGTGCCGCGACGCATATGGTCCATAACACGACCTGGCGTACCAACGATAACTTGTGGGCCGCGTTTCAGGGCATTCAACTGTTGTTGCATGCTTTGGCCGCCATAAATTGGAAGAACGTGGAAATTCTTCATAAATTTGGCATAGCTACTGAACGCTTCGGCAACCTGCACGGCTAATTCACGTGTTGGTGCTAATACTAAAATTTGCGGTGTCGTTTGGCTGGTAACTTTGTTTAATAGTGGTAACGCGAAGGCGCCAGTTTTACCTGTACCTGTTTGCGCTTGACCTAAAATATCTTTGCCAGCCATAAGTGGATCGATACTGGCTGATTGGATTGGCGTTGGTTTTTCATAACCTAGCTCGTCAAGAGCACGCAACAAATTCTCGGATAGGCCGAGTTCACGGAAAGTTCTTTCATCGGATGACATTGGGTTGTAGCCTTGTGGATGCGCGCGCGAAATGGCGCTAAAGTTTCACAGACAGAAAATCAACCCCGTGTCGATTTCCCGCGAACGACGGATTATAGCAGCATGGCGGCCACTTTACCAATCAGAGTCACGCTATTTAACCTGTTTTCTGCATTTTTTTCGCTAAAACTGAGCAAGAAACGCGCCACTTCCCATTAATTCTTTAAATATTCAACATTTAATTGAAGTAACTCGAATGCTGACTCTGTCACTGCCGCAAGAAAAGTGATGTCGATTGTCGCGACGGTATCCTCTGGTGTGTGATATTGGGGATGGGTCGGCACACCAAAATACAGCCAAGGGATATTCGCTTTGTGGAAGGGGTAATGATCCGACGCCCGCAGCCAATCGGTACTTTGTATGCTTCGACCAACGGGTTTAGGGTGCGTGAGTTTAATGCAAAGTCGGTTCTGTTGATTCAGTAGGGGTTTAAATTGATTGAACTGAGTGAAGTTTCGACTGCCTTCGAGGTAAATCGCATAGGGCCTGCCGGGGTGACTCACCATATCTAAATTCAACATCAGCTCAAAAGTCGCTTCTGGCAGGCGGGTTTTGAGTTGCTCTACCAAGGCGATACTGCCATAGAGCCCAGGTTCTTCGGCATCGGTTGCCACAAACATCAGGTTTACCTTAGGCAAGGTATTGGGTTGTAGGGCAAATTGCTGTTGCCAATGTTTGGCAATGGCGAGCATAGCGGCGACGCCCGAGGCGTTATCATCGGCGCCGTGGTAAATCTTACTGCCGCTCAACCCTAAGTGATCATAGTGGGCGACGATAATGCGCCATCGATTCGTCGGTTCTCCCGCCATCGCGGTGGCGACCACGTTGGCGCCGGTTTCTTGGGTGAAGAAGGTTTTATATTCAAAGGGCACGATAAAGTCCGCTCCCCAAGGCTGTAAACCTAGCCCCTGAAATTGCTGCTTTATATAGTCACGACTTTTTGCCGCACCTTGGGTTTGGGTTTTGCGGCCTTCAAATTCATCCGAACTTAATACTGTGACTGTCGCTTGTAACTCTGTGGGCTCGGCCCAAGTGAGTTTTAGCTCAGTGCGTGCACAGGTTTCGGTTGAGTTAGCGCAGCCAGTGAGGGTAGTCGCAACAACGCAGGCCAGTGCAAATAAGCCAAGTCTTTGGGATTGATGTCTTATAAGGTGCGTGATCTTGAACTTGGCGAGCAGCTGACCGATACGACTGTGGTTGAATAGAGTCGATGCGCTTAGGTTTATGTCGCTTAGATTTTTACTTAAAAGTGATTGATACTGCCTCGGTAATATAGGGTGAGTCACTGGGGACTGAGTGCTATCACGCATGGACATTCCTTATCGCTGAAGCCTTCGCCAGAAGATGAATATCATCTTTGCCTAAATCCGATTCTAATTCAATGAGATCTATATGTATGCGATAGCTTAAGCATATTGGATTGCTGAGCGAAAAAAAGCGCAGTGCTTAGGGCGACTGCGCTTTTATTATTCAGACCAACGGTGGCGTGAGCTGAATGTTAAGCCTTAGCTTTATTGGCCTTTGCCAGCTCGATATCCCGTTTTAGCAGTGGCTTTAAGAAGCGTGCCGTGTGGGAGGTTGGATGCTCGGCGACTTCTTCCGGCGTGCCTGTGGCTAAAATCATACCACCACCACCGCCACCTTCTGGGCCTAAGTCGATAATCCAGTCTGCGGTTTTGATTACATCCAGATTATGCTCAATCACCACAATCGTGTTGCCGTGGGATTTGAGACGATGCAATACGTCGAGCAGCAATTGGATATCGGCAAAATGTAAGCCCGTGGTCGGTTCATCCAAGATATACAAGGTTTGGCCCGTGTCACGTTTAGATAACTCTTTGGCAAGTTTCACCCTTTGGGCTTCGCCGCCTGAAAGAGTGGTCGCACTTTGGCCGAGACGCACATAGGACAAACCTACATCCATCAAGGTCTGTAGCTTACGGGCAATGGCAGGTACGGCATCGAAGAACTGACGCGCATCTTCCACTGTCATCTGCAGTACTTCGTGAATATTCTTGCCTTTATAGCGTACTTCTAAGGTTTCGCGGTTGTAGCGCTTACCTTTACAAGAATCACAGGGCACATACACATCGGGTAGGAAGTGCATTTCTACCTTGATCAAGCCATCGCCTTGGC
Organism: Shewanella sp. SM69; assembly: GCF_025653985.1. Classification (NCBI taxonomy): domain Bacteria; kingdom Pseudomonadati; phylum Pseudomonadota; class Gammaproteobacteria; order Alteromonadales; family Shewanellaceae; genus Shewanella; species Shewanella sp. SM69. The sequence continues at coordinate 145,416 of NZ_JAKKRV010000008.1, read as the reverse complement.
AGGCCTCGCAGCGTCCACCTTTTACGTTAAAGGAGAAACGGCCGACTTGATAACCGCGAGTACGTGACTCTTGGGTTCCGGCAAAAATCTCGCGGATCGGGGTGAAGATGCCCGTATAAGTGGCAGGGTTAGAGCGCGGTGTGCGGCCAATTGGGCTTTGGTCGATATCGACCACTTTGTCGCACAGTTCCATCCCTTCGATACGGTCATAGGGTGATGGCTCATCCACAGTCGCCCCGTTGAGCATTCTATGGGCGATTTTGAAGAAGGTATCGTTGATTAAGGTTGATTTACCTGAACCCGATACACCCGTCACACAAGTGAATAGGCCAATGGGAATGGTTAAATCCACATTACGCAAGTTGTTACCGCGAGCGCCAAACAACTCAATCACTTGAGTTTTGTCGAATGGAATGCGCGGCGTATCGATATGAATGCTGCGCTTACCGGAAATATACTGGCCAGTGACCGATTCTTCACAGGCGATGATCTTCTCAATTGGACCGTCACAAATCACTTCGCCGCCGTGTACACCTGCGCCTGGGCCGATATCGATCACGTGATCCGCCATGCGGATCGCATCTTCGTCATGCTCAACCACAATCACAGTGTTGCCCAAATCCCGCAGGTGGATCAGGGTTTGCAGCAGACGTTCGTTATCCCTTTGATGCAGACCAATTGAGGGTTCGTCGAGCACATACATCACGCCGACGAGCCCTGCACCGATTTGGCTGGCGAGTCGAATACGTTGGGCTTCACCGCCCGAGAGGGTTTCTGCCGAGCGCGATAGGCTCAAATAATTGAGACCCACGTTGACTAGGAAACCTAAACGATCGCGGATTTCCTTTAAAATCTTCTCGGCAATCTGCGCCTTTTGGCCACTAAACTCGACTTTCTCGAAGTAGTCCAAGGCTTCGCCAATCGACCAAGTGGTGAGTTGTGGCAGGTTGATATCACCTAAAAACACGTTACGGGCTTCTTCGCGCAGACGCGAACCACCACAGCTTTGACAAGCTTGGGTATTGATAAACTTGGCTAATTCGTCACGTACCGAGTTACTTTCGGTTTCGCGATAGCGCCTGTCCATGTTGTTTAGAATGCCTTCGAAGGGGTGATTACGCACCACCACATCACCGCGGTCATTAATGTATTTAAAGGCAATACTTTCTTTACCTGAGCCGTAAAGTACGATTTTGCGGACTTTTTCGCTAAGCTGCTCGTAGGGCACTTCGACATCGAACTTATAGTGTTCGGCGAGTGAGCTGAGCATTTGGAAGTAATAGAAGTTGCGTCTATCCCAGCCGCGAATCGCACCGCCCGCCAGTGAAAGCTCGGTATTGGTGATCACGCGCTCAGGATCGAAAAATTGTTGTACCCCTAAACCATCACAGGTTTGGCACGCGCCGGCTGGATTGTTAAAGGAGAAGATCCTTGGCTCTAATTCCGCCATCGAATAACCGCAGTGCGGGCAGGCAAAGTTGGCCGAGAAGATCAGTTCTTCGCCTTTGGATTTACCAGTACCCGTGTCGTCTTCCATGCTGGCAACGGTCGCTATGCCGCCGGAGAGTTCCAGCGCGGTTTCAAAGGATTCCGCTAAGCGTTGCTTGATATCGTCACGCACTTTAAAACGGTCGACGACCACTTCAATCGTGTGTTTAACGTGTAAGTCTAAGGTTGGCGGATCGGTTAAGTCACACACTTCACCGTCGATACGCGCGCGGATATAACCCTGTGCCGATAGACCTTCGAGCAATTTAACGTGTTCACCCTTACGGGCGTTGACCACAGGTGCGAGCAGCATCAAGCGGCTGTCTTGGGGCATTTCCAACACTTTATCGACCATCTGGCTGACGGTTTGTGCCGCCAAGGGTTGATTATGTGTCGGACAACGCGGCTCACCCACGCGGGCAAACATCAAGCGCAGGTAATCATAAATTTCGGTAATCGTGCCCACGGTCGAACGTGGGTTATGGGAGGTGGATTTTTGCTCTATGGATATCGCCGGGCTTAAGCCTTCGATATGGTCCACATCGGGCTTTTCCATTAAACTCAAAAATTGGCGAGCATAGGCAGATAGGGACTCGACATAACGTCGCTGGCCCTCGGCATATAAAGTATCGAAAGCGAGGGAGGATTTGCCAGATCCCGATAAGCCCGTGATGACAATCAGTTTATCCCTTGGGATAGTCAGGTTGATATTCTTGAGATTGTGGGTGCGTGCGCCGCGTATTTCAATCTTATCCATCTATCGCTCTAATGCCATATGCTTAAAAAAATGAGCACAAGTATCGCACAGTTCCGCCGCTGAGTTTAGTTGATTCTGTGATCTGCACCAATCCTAGGGCTGGCACTGGCTTTAAGTCGACCTGCTTCGCGGGATGTTGTGGATGGAATGGATTAACTAAGATTAATACTGTTGTTGCGCACTGACTCACAGGACAATTGTGAACACTATGTTAGACTCATTCCCCTGTGCCTGAGCGTTAAAAATAAAGATGTTAACTCAGACAAAGTCAATATAGGTCCGTGATTAACGGGATAAAAGCTAAGTGTATAGTCAGTGGTTTAGGCCACTATTTCCTTTTGAGCAAATCCTTTTGGGTGTGGTAACATGCGCCCCTTAAAAGACTTCAATCCAGGGCAAAATCATGGGTAACAACGGACTTTCGGGTACTGAGAAAAAAGTCGCGTTTTCTTTAGCCAGTGTATTTGGTTTGCGCATGATGGGCTTGTTTATGATCATGCCCGTCTTTGCACTTTATGGTCAGCATCTCGAAGGCTTTTCGCCTCTGTGGGTGGGTATTGCTATCGGCGCTTATGGCCTGACTCAAGCCGTGCTGCAAATCCCCATGGGGATTTTATCTGACAAATATGGTCGTAAGCCGATTATTCTCGGTGGCTTAGTGTTGTTTGCTATTGGTAGTGTTATCGCTGCTAACGCAGATACGATTTATGGCGTTGTCTTTGGTCGAGCAGTACAGGGTATGGGCGCGATTGCCGCTGCCGTGTTGGCGCTGGCCGCGGATTTAACCCGCGACGAACAGCGTACTAAGGTCATGGCGATTATTGGTATGTGTATCGGCGGCTCTTTTGCGCTGTCCTTACTGGTCGGGCCGATTGTGGCACAACATGTGGGCTTATCAGGCCTGTTCTTCCTCACGGCGATTCTCGCTGTGACGGGCATGTTGATCGTGCAATTTTTAGTACCGAATCCGATTTCCCACGCGCCTAAGGGCGACACCTTGGCCACGCCTGCCAGACTCAAGCGTATGTTGACCGATCCCCAGCTGTTTAGACTCGATGCGGGGATCTTTATTCTGCATTTAGTGTTAACCGCAGTATTCGTAGCCTTGCCGCTGGATCTGGTGGATGCGGGGCTCGTGAAAGAAAAACACTGGATGCTGTATTTCCCCGCTTTTGTGGGCGCGTTTTTCCTGATGGTGCCGTTAATTATCATTGGGGTTAAACGTAAGAATACTAAAGCTATGTTCCAAATCGCCTTAGTGATCATGATAGTGGCGCTGTTGGCGATGGCTTTATTCTCTAACAACTTATGGGTGTTGAGTTTTGCCGTGGTGCTGTTTTTCACTGGCTTTAACTATTTAGAAGCTTCATTGCCCAGTTTGATTGCCAAATTTTGCCCCGTCGGTGAAAAAGGCTCGGCCATGGGTGTGTATTCCACTAGCCAGTTTTTAGGGGCCTTTTGTGGTGGTATGCTCGGTGGCGGTGCTTTCCAGCTTGTGGGCGCGGTCGGGGTGTTTATTGTTGCTGTGATCTTAATGTCTATCTGGTTATTCCTGACATTGGGCATGGAAAATCCCGTGCTGTTAAAGAGTTACACCTTAGAAGCCGAAGTCAAAGACAAGGCGCAAGCGCGGGATATGGCGGCTCAGTTATCACAGCTCATGGGCGTCGTCGAAGCGATCGTCGTGCTTGATGAAAAAGTTGCTTATCTTAAGGTCGACGAGCATTTCGATTTAAGAGAAGCACGAGCTGTGTTAGGCTCTGCTCAATAATATCTGGGTCCGCCGTGTGGTATTTGGGGAAGCTGATTTTCCTCTATGGCGACACTGATAAACAACATACTGAATTAATAGATTATTTAAAGAATCGCAGGAGATTTCAATGGCCAGTCGTGGTGTTAACAAGGTAATTTTGGTTGGCAATTTGGGACAAGATCCAGAAGTGCGTTATATGCCAAACGGTAATGCAGTCGCTAACATCACAGTTGCGACCAGCGAATCGTGGAAAGACCAACAGGGTCAACAGCAAGAGCGTACTGAATGGCACCGTGTGGTTCTGTTCGGCAAATTAGCTGAAATTACAGGTGAATACCTGCGTAAAGGTTCACAGGTTTACCTCGAAGGTAAACTGCAAACCCGTAAGTGGAAAGACCAAAGCGGTCAAGACCGTTACAGCACTGAAGTGGTTATCGACCAAAGCGGTAGCATGCAAATGCTAGGTAGCCGTGGTCAAGGTGGCCAAGCACAAGGCGCGCCAATGGGCGGCGGCATGCCACAAAACGCAGGTTACCAATCTGCACCGCAACAAGCGGCACCAGCGCAAAATCAATATGCGCCAGCGCCTCAAGCTGCACCTGCTTACCAAGCGCCAGCTCAGCAACAATATGCTGCGCCAGCACCTGCTCAGCAGCAATATGGACAGCAACAAGCTCAACCACAACAAGGTGGTTATGCGCCTAAGCCACAAGCCGCTCCAGCGCCAGCTTATCAAGCGCCAGCCGCACCGGCACAACGTCCAGCACCACAACCACAGCAAAACTTCACTCCAGATTTGGATGATGGCTGGGATGACGATATTCCGTTTTAATTTAGAACGTATCGAAGTGTAAAGACGGTATCGTCTTAAATGAACAAAGCCACGCGAGTCGTGGCTTTGTTGTTTCTGGTCTTTTGTTTTTAGTCTTTATGCTGTGAAGCTGTGGGCGAGGTCGTTAAACCCCTCATCTCGCTTATTCACATTAGCGATAAGCTTGAGATAAAACTTAGAACGTGTAATCGAAGTTATAACGCATGCCCAGCATGATCTGGTCATTGGTTTCGCGGTATTCAAAATCTGTTTTTTGATATTCGATGAAGGTGCTGAATTGCGGTGTTTTATGCCACTCCAGCGTAGTGTTATAGGCGTTGTATTTAGCAGAGGTGATGTCATTGCCACCATCGTCGTATCTGGACACGCCCAGCTTGATTTTATAGCTGTCAGTGATGGGGTAGCTGGCGACCACATCGAGTGTTGAGCCATCCAATGTGGTTCCATCAATGTCGTCTTTTTCAATGTTTTGATAGGCAGCCGCTAGGTACAAGTCATTGAAACTTTTTGCTAGGGTGACGCCGACAGTGTTCTCATCTTTGCCGTCGTCTAACTCTTTGTTATAAAAAGCCGCGGCTATATAGATTAGGTCGGTTTTATAACGGATACCCGCGTTAACGAAGTCACTGCCGCCACTGCCTTTGTTGCCATCGAATTGTGCATCGGCCGAAAATAACAGGTCGCCAAATTCTTTACGATAGGTCACTAAGTTATTGAGTCTGAAGGGGCTCGCACTGTCATAGGCGAGTGGGGTTCCTGAGCGGTTAAAGATGTCGACGGGATCGGAAATGATCTCCTGAGTGACGGCTTGTTTACCTATGGCAACACTACCAAAAAATCCCTTTAATCCGACATAAGCTTTACGCGCATCGCCAAAGTCGCCGTCATCTTTGATATCGACCTTAAATTCCCCTTTCGCAAACCCGACTAAGCCATTGCCAAGTTGGTGTTCTGCGGCAAAGCCAATTCGCGAGTTCGCATCGCCCACATCCCACACATCGTCCGAGTTAGTGTGGGTCAGGCCGAAAGTCGGGCGTAAAGAACCATAAAAATTAAACTGAGTATCCGATAAAACCGATGCCTCTTTTTCTTGGGCTTCGAGCATGGCGAGTCTTTGCTGAATTTGTTGTAATTCAGTGCGTAACTCGTCATTGGTTGCAGCGGTATCATTGGCTTGAACAGCAAAGATAGGTGTGGCAAAGCTCAGCACAAGCACGGCTGATGTTAGTTTGAACTGCTTCATTTATGTTTCCTTACATAACAACTACTAGCGTGCCGTTAATGGATTTTGTTGCCGATGGAACAGTACTGCTAGTAGTAAGGATCTGCACTTGTGATAGTGCTCAAGGAGGCGTCTCGCTCAGAGGCAAGGCGTCGCATATCTGCAGCGGGCAGATATGATTTGCCCGCTGGTTGGGAAAGGTGTTGCCCTAAAACCCCGCTAATGCAGCGGAACTTTAGGTTAAGGAAAACTAGAGTATGCTTGCGGCCATTTTGCGGCGCAGGTAAGCAATTTGCTGCATGTGCGGCAAATTTTTAGGGCAGTTATCTTGGCAGCCGAGTAGCGTCATACAGCCGAAGACGCCGTCTTGATTGCCAATCACATGGTAGAAATCATCCGCGCTGCGGCTGTCTCTGCTATCCATTTCGAAGCGGGCAATTTTCATCATGCCAACCGCGCCGACAAAGGTGTCACGCATTTGTTTGGTGGCGCAGGCCGACACACAAACCCCACATTCGACGCAGCGTTCTAGCTCATAGATCCGCGCGGCTTCTTCAGGTGCCATTGGATTTTCGAGGCGATGAATGTCCTGATCATCGGGTTTAGGATGCAGCCAGAGTTTTAAGCGTTCGGCTAATTCGCGCATAAATTTGCCCGTATTCACCGACAAATCGCCAATCAGTTCGAAGCCGGGCAGTGGCATTAGGGTTATTTCGCCATTGGGATAATTCGCCGTTAACGTGCGACAGGCCAATGTGGGGAAACCATTGATTACCATGGCGCAACTGCCACAGATGCCCGCGCGGCAGACAAAGTCAAACTGCAGTGAGGGATCTTGTTGTTCACGCAGTTGATTCAAGGCGATAAACACTGTCATGCCCGGTGTTTCAGTCAACTGATAACGTTCCATCTTTGGCTTGTCTTGGCCATCTTGCGGATCGTAGCGGAAGATATTAAAGCTGATTTGACGGCTCATAGTGGTTTATTCCCTACCGGTTGGGCTGGAGTGATCGCTAAGGTATCGCTGAGGCGTCCATTGGGAGCCTGCAGATGACTTGGCAGCTCGTATGGCATCAGGGCTCGCTGCAGTGTGTTTCTATCGGGATCGTCACCTAAGCGCGCGAGCACTTGATTGATTTCTTGTACGCGTTTTTCGGTATCAGGATGGGCGATAGTGTTATCGTTACCGTAGCCTCGATATCCCGGTGGTAGCTCCATTTTCATCACATCTAACGCTTCATAACGCAGTACAGGTTCCAGTGACTCGGCATCTGGCCAAGTTGCCAGTGTGCGGTTAAGCCAATCTTTATCGTTGCGTTGTGGGTAATCTTCCCGTGAATGGGCGCCGCGGCTTTCAGTGCGAGCCTCTGCGCCACAGGCGACGGTGAGGGCCACTTTCAACATACGGGTGACGCGTAGTGCTTCGACTAACTCAGGATTAGCGTGACGTTTTTTACATTTAAGACCGAGATTTTTTGCCCGCAGCAGTAAGTCTTTCAAGCCTTTGATGGCTTTATCTAACTCGGGTCCATTACGGAAGATCCCGACGTAGTTCATCATGATGCGTTGCATTTCTTTCTTTATTTGGAAGGGATTTTCTGTGCCGTTGCCTTCGACCAGCCCATCGATTTCTTGCTGTAACTTATCGATGAATTTTTGAGTCAGCGCAGTATCAATTTCTAAATCGTTATTCTCACAAAAATCAGCCACATATTTGCCGATGATCATGCCGCCGACCACAGTTTCTGCCACCGAATTACCGCCTAAACGGTTAAAGCCGTGCATGTCCCAACAGGCCGCTTCTCCGACGCTGAACAGCCCCTTGAGTTGTGGACTCTCGCCGGTGGCATTGGTGCGTACGCCGCCCATAGAGTAATGCTGGGTAGGGCGGACGGGGATCCAATCTTTGCAAGGATCGATACCAAGGAAGTAATCACAAATCTCTTTCACTTCGCGCAGGTTAGTTTCGATATGTTCACGGCCCAGCTGCGTAATATCCAGCCACAGATGTGGACCATAAGGGCTTTCGACGCCATTGCCTTTGCGCATGTGTTCTGTCATGCGGCGTGAAACCACATCACGAGAGGCGAGTTCTTTTTTCTCGGGTTCGTAATCTGGCATAAAGCGATGGCCGTTTTTATCACGCAGGATACCGCCATCACCACGACACCCTTCAGTGGTAAGGATCCCCGCAGGCACTATGGCGGTAGGGTGAAACTGCACCGCTTCCATATTGCCTAAGGTGGCGACACCAGTATCGAGTGCTAACGCTTGGCCTATGCCTTCGCAGATGGTGGCATTGGTCGATATTTCATAAATCTTGCCATAACCGCCGGTGGCGATAGTGGTGGATTTGGCCACATAAGCGCGCAGTTCACCTGTGACTAAGCAGCGGGCTATCACCCCATGGCAGCGCTTGCCGTCATGGATCAGCGACAGGGCTTCAATCCTTTCATGTACAGGAATGCCCATAGAAATGGCTTGGTTATCGACGGCATACAGTAAAGAGTGGCCAGTGCCGTCGGCGGTGTAACAGGTTCGCCATTTTTTAGTGCCACCAAAATCGCGGGCATTGATCAGGCCGTGAGCTTCTTCAGCCTCATTGAGCGTTACCCTTTGCGCATTCATGATGACTTCGCGCGGGCCGGCGGAAATCCTTGACCAAGGCACGCCCCAGTTGGTGAGTTCGCGGATCGCTTTCGGTGCAACGTGGGCAAACATGCGGGCGACGTCTTGATCGCAACCCCAGTCAGAACCTTTGACTGTGTCTTGAAAGTGAATGTCTTCGTTATCGCCCATGCCTTTAACGGTATTGCCTAGGCTGGCTTGCATTCCGCCCTGTGCGGCGGCCGAATGTGAACGTTTTGCGGGAATTAACGATAGCACTAAGGTATCTAGGCCTCGCTCTTTGGTGGCAATCGCGACTCTGAGGCCTGCCAATCCTGCGCCAATGACTAATGAGTCTGTATAAATGATTTTCAAATCAGATCCTTATCTAATAATTTAGATAACATTTCATGGATTTATCATTGCGCTCCTCGGGCATAGATGCGCTGCAACTATGTATCAGAGGAGGATCCGTATGTTGTTTGTCTTGCTATACAGGCTAGGATCGCCGATAGCGTCATGCCCATTACTGAGGAATAAACGGTTGTACTGGCAAAACTAATTCGATACCAATATTGATATAGGTCACTAGGCTTAATGTGCCTAAACACAATAAATAGACGATCAATACTTGCGCTATAGTGCGGATAAGTGGACGGTTACTACTCACACCCCACTTTAATATCACTCGGTATAAACCAACGATGCCGTGGAATAACACGATAGGTAAAAACACCACGTATAAGAGCCAAGCGTTATCGTGGTAAACCCGTTCTGCCGAAAGGTGAGGGCCAATATCAGGGTTTAAAATCATAGTGGCAAGATGGGCTGACACTAAGAAAAACAGTAAGAAACCGGTGATCATCTGCCAGAACCATGCTTGGGTATCTCTATGCTTGATAGTCGACATAAAGCCACGCATCGCTCGCCATTGACCTAATTGCACCGGAAAACGACGTAGTGCGGTGGCGGCATGTACTGCAACAATCACGAGCATAATGACTGAAATGATCTGGGTCACTATGGGGAAGCCATGACCCGTCGAGCTAAACATACTGCCTTCTAAGAATTGCACCATGTGAAAGAAGGTTTCTTTACCAAATAAAATGCTCGCCTCGAAATGCATATGAAATAAGAGGAAAATACCTAATATAAGCCCTGTCGCACTTTGTAAGCAGTCTGCTTTAGCCGACCAGGCTTGGCCAAATGGTCCGCCGTTAATGGCGGTAGGAACACGCGTTTTTGCTGACATTAATTCACCTCTTACTCGATTTGCTATGGCGTGAATGTACCTGCATTACGCCAACACAAAGTCTATAGATACAGATTAAAAGAAGAGGGTTAATCCATTTGTAGGCATTAGCCCTGAGAGCACTTAGGGTAAAATTGAGCTACAGCATCATGCCGCCAAACAGGAAGGCCAATGCCACACTGGTGGCAATCGTCACAACGCCAGGGACCAGGAACGGATGGTTAAATACCGCCTTACCAATCCGAGTCGAGCCAGTATCATCCATCTCGACCGCAGCCAGTAGCGTGGGGTAAGTCGGTAATACAAACAGCGCGCTGACGGCGGCGAACGAGGCTACGGCTGTCAATGGACTTACGCCAATCGCCAAGGCTGCGGGCATTAGCGCTTTTGTTGTCGCGCCTTGGGAGTAGAGCAGCATGGAGGCAAAGAATAAGGTTACCGATAATAACCAAGGCTGACTTTGCAGTAAGGTGCCAGCTAAATCTTTGATTTCCTCAATATGATTCGACACTAAGGTATCGCCTAACCAAGCCACACCTAACACACAAACACAGGCGGACATGCCTGATTTAAAGGTGGCCGCATTGGAGATTTCACTTGCGTCTAACTTACAGAAAATCGTAATAGCGGCAGCTGCCGTGAGCATCAGCACCATAATGGCGGCGTCGCGTGGCAATACAGGGTCAACAATCAAACCGACTTTGTCAGATATCGCAGTGGCATAGGCCATGACAGCCGCAATCGCCAGCAAGAAAATCATCACAGATCGTTTCGCGCCGGCTTTAATTTCGATTTGAGTTGTACCGCGTGTTTTGACTAAACCTTTGGCTAAGCGTTCTTGATAGACAGGATCATCGGCCAGTTCTTTGCCCATTAAGTTGGCAACAACGGCTCCGACCATGCAGGCGAGAAAAGTTGAGGGAATACAAACGGCTAACAGTACTAAATAATCTACGCCAAACGGCTCTAAGATGCCTGAGAAGAACACGACAGCCGCTGAAATCGGTGAGGCGGTAATGGCGACTTGAGATGCGACAACGGCAATAGATAAGGGACGAGAGGGGCGAATGCCTTGCTCTTTTGCGACTTCGGCAATAACAGGTAAGGTGGAGAATGCTGTGTGGCCTGTACCCGCAAAAAGTGTCATGAAATAGGTGACGACAGGGGCCAGAAAGGTGATTTGTTTTGGATGCTTACGTAATAATTTTTCTGCCAGTGAGACTAAATAATCCATCCCTCCAGACACTTGCATGGCCGCAATCGCGGTGATAACTGACATAATGATGAGGATCACGTCAATCGGGATATTGCCCGGTTTGAGTCCCATCCCCGCGGTCAGTATCAGTACCCCGACACCGCCAGCGAAGCCGACTCCCATGCTACCCATCCTTGCACCAAGGTAAATAGCCCCGAGGACGATAATTATCTCTAATATAATCATAGTGTTAACTCTATTTTATTTTTAATTTCAATAGCCTGCGCATATTCACTCTGCGCATGCTTATTCTTGAATCATCGAGTTGTGGGCTGGGGAAGGCTCCCCAGCCCCACTGAGTTACACTTTGGCTTTGCTGGTGTTGCGTTTAGCCTGATATTTAGGATTCATCAGGTTTTCAACTGAGAGAATGTCATCGAGTTCTTCAACCGTTAACAAACCGCGTTCGAGTACCACTTCACGGACATTTTTACCCGTTTGGGCGCAAATCTTGCCTATGATGTCACCTTCATGGTGGCCGATGATTGGGTTAAGGTAGGTCACGATCCCGATAGAGTTCATCACATGGGCCATGCAGATCTCTGGATTGGCTGTGATACCTTCAACGCATTTTTCACGCAGGGAGATACAGGCATTGCCCATCAAACTGAGCGACTCAAACATCGCCTGTCCAATCACAGGTTCCATTACGTTAAGCTGTAATTGGCCAGCTTCGGCGGCCATAGTGATAGTGATATCGTTGCCGACAATCTTAAAGGCAACCTGATTGACGACCTCAGGGATCACAGGGTTAACCTTGGCTGGCATGATGGAGGAACCCGCTTGCAGCTCAGGAAGATTAATCTCCTTCAGACCTGTACGTGGACCCGATGAAAGTAAGCGTAGGTCGTTACAAATCTTGGACATTTTAATCGCCATACGCTTAATTGCACTGTGCAGCATAACGTAGGCACCACAATCGGAGGTCGCTTCGATTAAATCTTCCGCTGGCACATAGGCGCGGCCAGTAATGTCTGCCAGATACTTAATGGCTAATGCAGAATAACCGACAGGCGTATTGAGCCCTGTACCAATGGCGGTTGCGCCTAAGTTCACTTCTAACAACAACTCTTGGCAACGCTTGATGGACTTAATTTCTTCTCGCAATGTAACAGCAAAGGCATGAAACTCTTGGCCTAAGGTCATAGGCACGGCATCTTGCAATTGAGTGCGGCCCATTTTTAAGATGGTTTTAAACTCTGTGGCTTTAGTGTCGAAAGCGCTGATAAGGTCGGTTAATGCATCTAACAGAATATCGGTACTGTTGATGACCGCAATACGGAAACCTGTTGGATAGGCATCGTTGGTCGATTGGCATTTATTAACATGGTCATTAGGGTTGATGACATCGTAACGGCCTTTTTCTAGCCCCATGATTTCCAGTGCAACGTTGGCTAATACCTCATTGGTATTCATGTTGACTGAAGTGCCTGCGCCTCCTTGATAAACATCGACCGGAAATTGATCAACAAATCGACCCGTTGTAAGTATCAGATCGCACGCTTCAATAATTTTGTCAGCGATTTCAGGACTTACAGCGCCTAATTCACTGTTAGCCATGGCAGCGGCTTTTTTTGTTAGCATCATGCCACGGACTAATTCAGGTACATCGGAAATTTTTTGATTACTCAGCTTAAAGTTTTCGATGGCACGCAGTGTATGTATGCCATAATAAAATTCATTGGAAACTTCTTTCGTGCCCAATAAATCTTCTTCGATCCGTACGCTATTAGTATCTTTCATTTCGATCCTATTAAATCCAATTAATAGTAAGATATATCTCCGAGTATTGAGTTGTGGATGTGTACAATAAGTATACGTAACACATCAAGAATAACTCATCGAAAACATGAAGGAGAATCGTCTCCTTGACTATCGAAGTAGATCTTAACGCTTTGGCAATAACAGGATTAGGATGGTGATCACTTAACTGTATGAAATAGTGTATTTCTTTTTTTTCTTAGATAAGTCTCTCAACTCGGATCACTAGTGTGAGCCATTACTTTTTGATGCAAATTAGCTATAGATTTGTTATTCGTTAACCAATCGGCGACATATTTATTCAAGTGTTTTTAAAATTAAATAAACCATACGATATTTAATTGTCACTGCGTCAATAGCGAATAATCATTGATTAGTTAAATCTACTCAATAATAAATGCATGGTGTTTTCCTTAAAGTTTAAATAATCAATTAGATAACGCTAAATATGTTATTTCATTTTAGTGAGAGCTATCACAGTGAGGCTTAGACAATAGTGCACACTGTGGGCGTTTATTATTAATCAAAGGATGTAAGCATGAATTTTCCAATGCGTAAGCTTTTGCTCTCGGTCACTTTAGGGTTATTTCTCTCCTCCGCGGCGCAGGCGCTTCCACAGGTACGTATTATTGCCACGGGTGGCACTATTGCGGGAGTCGGACAATCGGCTACTGAGTCTAACTATCAGGCTGGTGAAGTGGGCATTAGTAGCTTAATTGCAGCCGTGCCTGAAATGAAACAACTTGCCGATATTCAAGGTGAGCAACTGGTTAAAATCGGTTCGCAGGATATGAACGATAAAGTTTGGCTAGCCTTAGCCAAGCGCATCAATCTGCTATTGGCTGATAAAGATGTCGACGGTATCGTCATTACCCATGGTACTGATACCTTAGAGGAAACGGCGTATTTTTTAAATCTCACCATCAAGAGCGATAAGCCTGTAGTACTGGTTGGGGCAATGCGTCCATCAACCGCCATGAGTGCCGATGGCCCGATAAATCTGTATAACGCAGTCGCGACCGCCGCTAACCTCGAATCTAAAGGTCGAGGCGTGTTAGTGGTGATGAACGATACCGTATTGAATGCCCGCGATGTGACTAAGACTAACACTACAGGTGTACACACTTTTGCCGCGCCTAACTTTGGTCCACTGGGCGTTATCCATAACAGCAAGATTGAATACATGGGCAAAACTGAGCGTCAACATACTACGCAAACGCCTTTTGATGTCAGCAAACTCGACAAGTTACCGCAGGTAGGCATAGTGTATAACTACGCCAATGCCAGTGATGTACCTGTCAAAGCTATGGTTGAAGCGGGTTTTGATGGCATAGTCAGCGCCGGTGTAGGTAATGGTAATATTTACCACTCAATATTTGATACCTTAGCTAAGGCGAGTCAAAAAGGCACCTTAGTCGTTCGCTCTAGCCGAGTGCCCACAGGCGCAACCACGCTTGATGCCGAGATAGACGATGCTAAATATGGCTTTATCGCAGCAGGTAATCTTAACCCGCAAAAAGCCCGCATTTTACTGATGCTGTCGTTAACGCAAAGCAAAGATCCACAGCAGATCCAACGTTGGTTTCAACAGTTTTAAGATTCAACTGCGTGATAAAACAAAAGCCCTGCGAATATTCGTAGGGTTTTTGCATTTTGTCATTAATGGCTTACCTGTGAAGTGGTTTTTTCACGAGGCCATGAGCCGAAATATCTAAACAGTGTTGTGATTTTTAAAGCCAAAATTGTGAGGGTTCAACTCAGATTTTCAATCAAGATATTGCTCTGTAATTAGATTTAAGAAAGGGCTTGGCTAATTAAGCACTCAATATCTCACTAATATATGCATACCATTCCACAGTAACCATTAAATCCACAGCTGTTTCAGCTTCCTTCCTCGCTCATTATTTTTCGGCATATTCTGACTATATATCAAGGCGATAAACTATTTTTAGTACGGCATAAGGTATTGATTTTGTGACTTAAAGTGCTTTAGGTACTATAGTGAAAGCTTATTTTATCTGAAACATAGGTGAGCGCTTCCTAGGTTTCTTGTTTGATTTTGGGGGCAAAGTGCGAATTTTAATGAACAATTTCAAGGTAATTAGTTTTGTGCGTCAGTGGTTACTACTGGCGCTTTTGAGTATGGCGTTGCCACTGCAGGCGAGTGAAGATCCGCTGTGGATGGGAACGACAGGCTTGCCTATGAGTGAGCGGGTCCATACTGGTGAACTTGCCAATGGTATGCGTTATTTATTGGTGAGCAATAAGACGCCGGAGCAGGCGGTCATAGTGCGGATGCGGGTGGATGTAGGCTCTTTGGTCGAGTCTGATACCGAGCAAGGATTAGTGCACTTTCTTGAGCACATGGCTTTTAATGGCTCGACCGGATTGGCTGCGGGGGAGATGATGCCGACATTGCAGCGCCTTGGCCTGAGTTTTGGCGCCGATACCAATGCTGTGACTGAGTTTCAGCAGACGGTCTATCAATTCAACTTGCCAAGTAATAGCCAAGATAAAATCGATACTGCTTTGTTTTTAATGCGAGAAATTGGCAGTAATCTATTACTTGACCCAGCGCTAATTGAACGTGAAAAAGCGGTAGTGTTGTCTGAGCTGCGTGAACGTAGCGGTGCGGATCTTGAGAATTACCGTAACCAATTACAGTTTTTAATGCCAAACACATTGCTGTCAAAGCGCTTCCCTGTGGGGGAGGCGAACAGTATCAGTAATGCCAATCGCGAGGCGTTGCTGTCTTTATATCAGCGTTTTTATACGCCCTCACGTACTACTTTAATTGTGGTGGGTGATATCGAGGTAGCCGCGGTAGAACAAAAGATAAAACAACAGTTTGCCAGTTGGAAAGCCTCGCCTTTGGCCGCTAAAACCAAGGAACAAGCTATTGGTACTGTCGCAGAGCGCCAAAGTGTCGATGCGGCGGCATTTTTTGATCCAAGTCTGTCAACGTCAGTTTCCCTTGGCATGCTAAAACCCATCTCAGCGATTACCGATAGCCCTGCTGTGCGGGAGCAGGAAATGTTGCTCGAGCTTGCCCATGGCATCTTGTATCGCCGTATGGAGTCGCAATTACTGCATAGCCAAGGTTTATATGGTGTAAACCTGCAGGTTGGACCGCAGTTTGATATTGCCTATGGCACACAAATGAGCCTAGGTACGCAGGAAAATAACTGGCAAGAGGGAATCGCACTCTTGGAGAAAACCCTGCGTCAAGCAAAAGAGTTTGGTTTTAGCCAGCAGGAAATTGACCAGCAAATCAAACGTATGCATAAGGGATATCAGCTAAGTGTCGCGGGTAGCAGTACCATTCACAGTGTGAATATTGCCGAGAGTCTAGTGTATTCGGTGGCGGGCAATCGCGTCCCTGTCGAACCCGATTGGCAGCTCGCATTTTTTGAAAAAATAATGCCAACAGTGACACCGCAAAAGCTAAGCCAAGTGTTTAACCAAACATGGAACGCTACGCCGTATTTGTATCTGACGAGCAATAAGCCCATTGAAAATGCTGAAAAACAGCTTATCGCCAGCTACGAGAAAAGCCGTAAACAAGCGGTGAGCGCACCAGCAATCAAGGCGATTGATGAGTTTGCTTATACTCAGTTTGGTGAGCAAGGCAAGTTAGTGGCTGACAGTCGCGATAAGGAAACGGGGATTCGCCAACTGCAATTTGCCAATGGCGTGCGCCTTAATCTTAAGCCTACCAACTTTAACAAAGGCACCACATTGGTCAGCCTAAACATTGGCTTTGGTGAAGTGCCATTCCCTGAGTTGGATGGTTTGTCTTATCTGTTTAACAGTGCGTTTGTGCAGGGGGGACTCAAGGCCCATGATTATGACAGTTTGCAGGATATTTTTGCTGGGCAAGATATTTCCATCAACTTAGGCCTGCGTGAGCAAAGTTTTGGCGGCGAGATTAGCACTAATGCCGCAGAGCTACGCACGCAGCTTGGCTTAATGACGGCTTATTTAATTGAGCCGGGTATGGATAAGCAGGCTGAGCAATTGTTTCGTGAACAAGTGATTGCCGAGCAACAAAGTATTCATAGCAACCCACAATCTGAGTTTTCTAATCAGTTTGCCCGTATCTCCCATAATGGCGATAAACGCTATGGTTATGGTGAGCCTGAAGAAATTCTCAAACGTCACTTTGGAGAATTAGCGCCGAGTTTCCATTCGGCCGTCGAGCAAGGGGCGATTGAACTCGCTATTGTGGGCGATTTTGACGAAGCGAGTGCTATTGCTGCTGTGGCTGAAACGCTTGGCGCCATTAAGCGCAGCCCTATTGCTAATGCTCAGTCGATAGTACCTGTGTTTCCGAAAGTGCCCGTTCAGAAAACATTAACGCATTATGGTCAACTGGATATGGCGGCACTTGCCATGGTGTGGCCTACAACGGACATGACTCACTTGAGTCAACACGCGGGATTGGGTCTGCTGGAGCAAGTGCTAAGCATTCTATTAACGGAAAACGTGAGGGAGAAGGCGGGCGCGAGTTATTCGCCATCGGCCTTTTCTTACAACGATTTCAATGCCAGCGGTTATGGTTACTTAGGTTTGTTTAGCGTGACGACTCAAGCCATGTTGCCAACGGTTGCCGAGTATTTCACCGCCGCAGTTAAGCAAGTTAAAGCGCCTTCGGGGATCAGTGAGGACTTACTTAATCGAGCCCGCCAACCTGTGCTTGAGTGGATGCAAGCGGCGCCGCAAACCAATGGTTTTTGGTTAGATCTCACCTCAACCGCCCAGAGTCATCCCGGTCGTTTTGCTGCCTTTAAACAAAGGCAAGCGTTAGCGCAGCAGATGACAGTTGCAGAACTTAATAAATTGGCGCAGCAATATCTGCAAGACGATAGCAGTTTAATGATCCAAGTCCTGCCTGCACCGCCAGAACCTCAGCAATGAGTGTTGGGCTCATAGAATAGTGGACTGATCATTCACCGACATATCCCCTGTGGTCGCAAACCGCAGGGGATATTTTTCTACCCCTTTCCTCCTCTATCTTCTTTTACCAACTTTTATTTCACGTTCGTGGTGTTATGCCCACCCATAGGTCGTCAATGGAAATACCTGTTGTCGAAAATGCCACTCACAGATCTGCGCGAGTGAAACTAGGCTAGGCGCAACTTATGTGTGAGATGGCTAACGGGGTGAGGTATATGTTTCGATATCTATTGTGCAGTTTTTGTCTGGTGCTTTTGTACCCGACAGGGATAGATATGTACTTGGTCGGTTTGCCGCAAATTGCGCAGGATTTAGGGGCGAGTGAGGCGCAGCTGCATATTGCTTTTTCAGTGTATCTTGCGGGCATGGCGACCACTATGCTGTTTGCGGGGAGCTTAGCCGATAGGATTGGGCGTAAACCCATTACCTTGTTTGGCGCATTGCTGTTTGCTATTGCCTCTTACTTTGCCGGTAGTGCGCAAACCAGTGATCTCTTTTTAATGGCACGCTTTGTACAAGGCATTGGTGCGGGTTCTTGCTATGTTGTGGCTTTTGCGATTTTGCGTGATGTATTAGACGATAAGCGCCGAGCAAAAGTGCTCTCTATGGTCAATGGCGTGACTTGCATTATCCCAGTGATAGCACCTGTGATAGGCCATTTAATTATGCTTAAATTCCCATGGCCTAGCCTATTTAACACTATGGCGGGGATGGGATTAATAGTCTTAACCCTGTGTATTTTTGTATTGCGCGAAACCTATCCTAAACAGCAACTTCACACCACAGTTGAGCAGGGTGGGTATAAAGAATCCTTTAAACAGCGGTTTTTTCTCAGTCGCGTGGTGATAACGACTTTAGGTGTGACCACGATTTTAAGCTATGTAAATGTCTCTCCCATGTTGATCATGGGGCAGATGGGGTTTGACCGTGGGCAATATTCCAATACCATGGCAATGATGGCATTGGTGAGTATGTTAGCCTCATTTTCGACGCCCTTTTTGCTTAACCTGTTTAAAGAAAAATCGTTAATCTTGTTCTCTCAGATATTATTTGCTGCAGCGGCATTGGTGTTTATCTTGACTCAATTGGGCGGGGTTAGTCAGTCATTCAACCTGTTAGGTTTTGCTTTTGTTTGTTCCGGTTTTTCGATTGGATTTGGGGTCACCATGAGTCAGGCGCTCAGCCCATTTGTGGCTCGGGCTGGGGTTGCCAGCTCATTACTGGGAATTGCCCAAGTGTGTACTTCAGCTTTATATATTTGGGTGATGGGTCTGCTCGAAGTGAGTGCGATTAATATATTATTAGTGATCCTCGCTGTCGGTGCGCTGGTGAGCATTACACTGATCTTAGCGGTTCCTAAATTGCCGGAAATTGTAATTAATGACCAAATCCCTGAGTCGGCTCGATCTTAACTTATTGTTTATTTTGCAGCTTTTATTACAGGAGCGGAGTGTCTCTAAGACTGCCAAAAAGCTCAATGTCACGCCATCCACTGTGAGTAAGTCGCTGGCCAAATTACGGGATTGGTTTGACGATCCCTTATTTGTCAAAACGCCGCAGGGATTTCAGTTAACGCCATTGGCTCACGGTATGGAGCAGGAGTTATCCGAATGGTTGCAAATGGGTAAGCAACTGATGGCTAAGCGCGGTGACGAGATGACCAAAGGGCTCACCTTCGAGTTGATGCTTGAGTCGCCTTTGTTGCTTATCATGCTTAATGAGCTGACTCAGGCCATTTATACTCAATACCCTGATGCAAAGGTGAAGGTACGAAATTGGGATTACGATTCACTCGAAGCGATTGTGCGTGGTGAAGCTGATATGGGTTTTACCGGCCGAGAAAGTCATCCACGTTCCAAGGAATCCCTTGATTTATTACCCTATTTTATCGATTTTGAGGTTTTATTTACCGATCTTCCTCAGGTGTATTTGCGCCGCGATCATCCCGCCTTGCAGGAAGAGTGGAATATAGACACCTTTCTTAAATATTCGCATATCAATATCTTGTGGGAAAAGAGCGAAACTTGGGCCTTAGATGATGTGCTTATTGAGCTTGGGTTAAGCCGTAATATTGTGCTGACCTTGGCCAGTTTTGAGCAGTCACTGTTTGTCGCGGCAGAGCCTCACCACAGCATGATAGCAATTGCGCCACAATATTGTGAGCAATATGCTCGCCAATTACACCCTGACTTAGTGAGTCGTCCTATTCCGATAAGTGGCGAATATCTTGATAAACTCGCCATTCCTTTTACCTTGATTTGGCATAAGAGAAACAGCCACAACCCCAAAATCACTTGGCTAAGAAACAAGATAAAAGTGATCTATCAGCCGCGTGTGCGTGATTAAGGCTGTTATTTACTGCATTAACTTGTTTGGGTAATACCCAATTGCTGGCAAATATGTTGGATACAAAGTTCCCGCTGTTGGCACCATAGCCCATAGCTGACGGGGATAAGTTTAATCCCTGCGCGCTGTAAGAGTTTATACAGTTCAATATCGAAAAAGTCCGCCCAAGGTCCTGGGTAACCGATTAAATCTATTGCTAAATATTGGTTACCATAGCGACATAAAATATCCAGTTCTAGCCCCGCCATATGGTAGGCGCGCCAGACTGTTATGCCTTTTTCTTCAATCGCGAGTGCCACAGACTGGCCGAAGGTATCGAGGGAATCGACATAATTGTGTGCCGCTTGAAATTGGCCCGCCGATGCTAAGTAAGTGGCCAGTAAATTATTGTTGGGGAGTTCATGCGCTTGTACCGATAAAAATAGCCACTGCATCTGTTTAGCTCGGGTGATCGCGACATTGAACATATCTTCGCGATTTAAATACACGGCGGCGCGGCTGTCGTTGGCCGTAATGCTAAACGACAGCAGCATAATATCGCGTTCCTCACCTTGAAATCCAAAGGGTGTGGCAATCCGTAATTGGTGACGCTCGAGTTGTAGTGCGCTAAAGCGTGCGAGAATTTGCTGGGATAAATACTCCGTCTGATTGCGAAAGCAGGATAGTACACCAATGCTGGCGGGCACTAATGCATTCTCTTGTTCATCAATCAGTTGAGCTAACTTTTGAATTAATGCCTCAGCTTCTATGGCGTTAATTCCCTTACTATCACGGCTGCCAGTAACGTGGACTCTGTGTAAGTGTCCCGAACTTGTGCAAGGTCTGTGCTGCATAATCTTCAGCATGCCTTGATAAAACTGCTGATTACTAAATTGGATCAGCTCAGGTTTACTCCGAAAATGCTCATTTAAAAATACCACTTGGGATTGGCTCGCAAGGGACAGTGACGCTAAGTCGAGCATACTGGCATCACGGTAGCTCATTAGGCCGCGGCAATCTGGGGCAAGTCCGAGTTGGGTCTGGATTTGAGTTTGTTTTGCGCGGGATAAAAACGAGAAATGTCGCAGTTGTTTGCTATCGCCCACCACCAATGCCGCTTTTGCCCGCTGCAAGGCCGGTAAACATGCGGCAATATTGGCTTGGGTGGCTTCATCAATAATCACTAAATCAAACATTTGCTGCTCCATGGGCAGCACTTTATGTAAGCTGGCAAGACTAGATAACCAAATGGGAAAGGTTTGTTTTAAGGCATCAAAATCCGTTTTGTAGAAACCATCGAGTTGCTTAGCGGATTGCCGAGCGCGCAGTGCACTGGCAAAACTCACCAGCGTACTGCGCTTATGTTTGAGTAATTGGTTTAATCGATAGTGAGTTGCCAATTGTAAGTATTTGAGGCTTAAGTCTTCTTTTTGCGCTATCAGTGTCGTTAATTTATCGAGTTCATTCCATTGCTGGGCAAACCTTTTTATACCTGCACGGTAAGCCCAGTTGTAAAATCCTAAGCGCCAACGGGATTGTCCTTGTTGTAAGGTCGCCAGTTTTTGGCCGCGACGTATGGCATGGCGGCAATGACGTATAAAGTCCGCTTCCATTTTGACTTGCTGACGAGTCACAGTATTAAGTTGCTGTTTTGCATTTAATAGCAACCTATCCGAGATGGCTTCATTTGATGCAGGGTGCTGACCATGGAGCATTTCATCAATCTGGTTTTTAAGGACTTTTATAAACTGCGGCGAGCCGGCTCGAATAAGACTGCTCCCAAGCTGGAATTGTTGCTGTAACTTATCGGCAATCACATCAACAGCAATATCGGTGTGGGCGACGATGAGGACAGATTTGCCCCTTAATACCTGCTCCGCCGCCACTGTGGCTATGGTGTAACTCTTACCTGTTCCCGGTGGGCCTGAGATCTGCCCCAAAGTATGATTGGCCGCAATCTTTAAGGCCTGAATTTGCGCGCGGCTTAACAGCCCAGGAAGATATGCCTCTTGTGTGTCTACACTGGTGTTTATTGATGTTGTTTGTTGTGTTTCTGCGAATAGCGCTTTAAGCGGTGCTGATGGTTCAGCCGCTGTCATTAGTTTGTCGAGTTCGTGCAAAATGCCGCGGCTTGCGATCGAACGCTCTGCCAAAATGATTTGGCTTCGACTGACAAGAAACTGCCTACGTTTACGGCATAAGCTAGTGAATTCAGCCTCATTGATCAGCTTGGGAAAATGCAATAAATGACTGGTATCAACATCGGCTTGGCCTGCCCGCAGCCAAGATATCCAGCCACTGACATCCGTTGGATTATCGCGTAAATCTTGGCTTAGGCTATGTCCTTCAACGACTAATTTTTCTAATAGAGCTTCATTGATAGTGAATGGTCCGCTGCCAGCTAGAGTGTTATTGCTCTCTAGGTAGAGATTATCGCCGTCAGCCTGTAATTGGCATTCGCGATAAAGGAGTGGTGTCACGACTTTTCGTTTTTCGCCATTAAGGTCGACTGTGCCGCAGAAAAACAGACAGCAGTGCAATAATACCTTTTCGCGTAAATACAAAGCGCTACGTGCTAGTAATGCACTGGCGGGAGCAAATGGCACTGGCAAGCGGGGTAGGAAGCCACTGCTTAACTCGTCTTCATGTTGGAGTAATAGCTGATCTTGCTCGGCAAGCTTGTGGCTAGACCAGAGATTGATTTCGGCACTATCGTGTTGAAAACATTGTTTGTAGTAGTTGAGAATCCCTTGCAAATCCTATCCATCCCAAAGGCTTAATTGGCGATGCGAGAGTAACCTAATCGCATTAGTCGAACAAGGTTTGTACCGTCTGAGGATAGTTTATCCATAGTCGCTTTAAGCCTAAAAGAGAGGTGTTCGATAGATCAGCCATTTTCCACTGGAGCAGAATTTTTGAGAGGCGAGCAAAAGTATCAGCAGCCGCATTTGTATCAATTAAGGGCCTGAAAAGTGTGGTTTGTATCACTTTTTGGTGTGTTATTGAAATGTTTGTTAAGTGTTTGAGTTTGTAAAGTATTTGTTTTTGTTTTTAGTGGAAATTGCCATTGTTGTCATTGTATAACTGCGTAGATTGAACTGAATTTTTGTCTGCTAATGAGGGAAACAATGATAAAAAGTAAGCTAAAGGGATTCGCTGCGGTGGCTGTTGCCTGTTTAGCGGTAACGGCATGTGGCTCAGATGATAATAATGAAGAGGGCACAGATCAAAATGCCACCTATGTGCAATTCTATAATGCTTCAGCTGGAAGCACTGCTACTGCACTCAAAGTTGCCGATAAAACCTATGAAAGTGTGATCTATGGGGACACTATGCCGCGATTTACGTCGACGGCTGGCGTAACTGCGATTGAAGTGATGGCTAAGGATGCCTCTGATAAAGATATCTCTATTTATAAAGAAAATATCGATTTGAAAGTTGCAACGGACCATTTCTTTGTATTACATGGTGATTTTACCGAACCTAAATTACTTAATATCAACTATTCTCGCACTGAACTCGATAAGCTCAACGAAGTGGCTGAAAACAGTAAAATGCAGCTCTTGATTGCCAATACTGCTGTACATACCCAAGCCTTTGACGCTTATGTTTCTAAGTCGACCCAAACCTTTGCCGATGCCGTGATGTTAGGAGGCAGTGTGGCTTATGGTGAAGTGTCGCAGCCGCAAGTGATGGATACGGGTGAATATAAGGTTTACCTCGCACCAGCGGGAACAACCAATGTTTCTTATACAACTGCAAACATTAAATTCAGTTCTAAGGTGCCTTATAAGCTGATCATCCGTGAAGGTTTTGGTGCTTCGGATTCAAAAATCACCTTAGACAGTGTCGATTCAACCACCAATGTTCGCAACCATGTGGCATTAGAAGCGAGTGTCGATTATCGCGTCTTTAACGGTTTAGGTTCGCACATTATCGATGTGAAAGTGGCCAGCAGTAAGCAGGATACTCTGTTTAGCGAAGTGCCATCTTTTGGGGTGACTAGCTATCAAGGTGCTGAGTTTAATGATTTTGGTGTGAGTGTGTTCGACCACGGTACGCAAAATAAATTGCTCGATAATGTGCTTATCACCCTGAACCAAGATGACATTAAAACCATCTTCATCTATGAGCAAACGACCGAGCAGGGCAGTCAAGTAAAGGCGATGGAGATGAAGCAAACTCAGACCCCAAGTCCCTATAGCTTTAAGTTCGACATTGTGAGTTTTGCCGATAAAAGCAATCTAACCGTGTATTTCTTAAAGGCAAATGACACGATTGAAACGGCTGTAAATAAGATCACCGCAGTCAATCCTGCGAGCCCTCAGTCAGTGACTGTGCCAGCTGGTGAATATTCTATTAAGGTTATCGCTGTGGAAAACGGTACTAAAACCGTTGTCTATGCATCCGATTTAATGGATTTCAGCAATGAAGATAATGTGACTATGGTGCTGAATAAAGATCCTTCTACTAGCTTTGGTTATAACTTGATTAAGATCTAACCGCTATGGTGAGTGAACGGGTCTAATAAAACAGCGCTACTTAGGTAGCGCTTTTTTTGCTGTTTTTTGTGCTCGTTTTAGTGGGCTTAGTAGATTGAGCATTATTGTCTTAGCATTCACTTTTTATTGATTGTGGCTGCGGGGTTAATGTAGGCTGATCGGCAAAAATTAAGCCGAGCATTGCTGTGGTGCTGTGGTGTGAATAAGCTGTGGTATGAATAACGCGAGCAATATAGGAAAAGGAGTTCACTGTGATGAGTAAAGGATTTAAAGACGGTCATTTCCAAATTGGTGAAGGCAGTATTAGCGGTACAATAGCGTGTATGTTAGCGATATTATCGTTTCTGGGCGTATTGGCGTTTCATTTTCCCGAATATCTCACCACTCCTGAATTACGTCAAAGCTATAATGTCGATGTTATTCGTAGCTTAATATTTGTCGCCTTAGTGGTGTCGGGCAGTTTAGGTTTATTGAATTTTATTCGAAATAAAAATAAGCGTTTCGGCTTTGTGGCTTGGGTATTTGTGAGTTTAGCGATTGCCTTTGGTGGTCATCAAGTTGAGGTCGAGCCTTTTGCTAATCATAAGGTCTCACTGGGTTTAGATTGGTTTATTTTAGACTTATTAGGCTCAACCTTAATTTTCATTTTTATCGAGAAATGGCTACCCCATAAACCAGAACAAGCAATATTGAGACCCGAGTGGCAAGGGGATTTAAACCATTTTTTGGTGAATCACTTAGCGATTGGCTTTGTATTATTGGTGGCCAACCAATTTGTACAGTCGAGCTTTTCTTGGGCTATTTCCAGCACAGTGCAAAGCTTTATTGCGGGTCTTCCCTTTGTGCTGCAACTACTGTTGATTCTATTGGTCGCCGATTTAATGCAATATGCGGCGCACCGTGCCTACCATGAAATTCCTTTCCTGTGGCGCTTCCATTCGGTGCACCATAGCGCGAAACATTTAGATTGGTTGGCTGGTTCAAGGCAACATATGTTTGAGTTGATTGCTACCCGTTGTTTAGTGCTCACGCCGATTTTTATCTTGGGATTCTCCAAAGACATCATCAGTATTTATGTGATTATCGTTGGCGTGCAGGCGGTCTTTAATCATGCCAATGTGCAGGTTAACTTTGGCTGGCTACGTTACTTAATTGTCAGTCCGCAATTCCACCATTGGCACCATGCTTCCGATAAGGCGGCAATCGACCGTAACTATGCTGCCCATTTTTCTTTTTTAGATTACCTATTTGGGACTGCAGTTCGAGGTCAGAAAGAGTGGCCAGAGCAATATGGTGTCGTGGGCGATTACATGCCTGTTGGCATGTTTAAGCAGCAATTGTATCCCCTTGGTTTAGCGAAGAAAGACACAAAATAATGGCGTGCAATTAGAATGGTTTGTTTTGGAATGATTGTCTGGGAGTATTGATTAGGTCAACTGAGCAGTAACGCTGAGCTGTGGCGGTTAACTCTGATATTGGGATAGAAACAAGCCCAACACAGCGCTTTGGAACCGCGCTTTGTTGGGCTTTTTGCCGTTCAAACTACAATCGTTATTCGGAAATTTTCAGTTCTTGGCCTGGCTTAATAATGCTTTTGCCATTGAGCTGGTTCCACTTCATTAAGTCAGCCAGTTTAACCTTATTCTTACGGGCGATTTTATCCAGCGAATCACCAGATTTCACCTTGTAAGTGGTCGCTTTTACAGCAGGTTTATCGGCCGATGTTGAGGTAGTCGCTTTAGCTTTGGTCGACGACTTATTGCTCACTTTTTTATCTGTCTTCGCCTTGGTTTTAGTGGGTTCAGGCTCATTATCATTGCCCGCCATTGGCGTTAACAGTGTGAGCTCTTGGCCGATTTTTAGGCGGTCAGATGTCAGATTGTTGGCCTGTTTTAATGCTTTCACTGACATATCAAACTTGGCTGCGATTGTGCCTAGGCTGTCACCAGATTTGACGATATAGCTTTGGCTGTCATAGCGTTTTTGAGCGTAGAGCTTGTCTTGATTTTCCTGATAATGACCTATGTTTTCCAGTGGTAAGGCGATTTGATATTTGCCTTTGCTGGGGATTACACCTTGGCGAAAGCCTGGATTATAGGTTTTAAATTCTGCTTTGCTGAGCCCTGCTGCATTAGCAATCTGGCCAATATCTACGCCATTAGGTGCTGGCACTCTTTCCAAGACAGGGCGGTTAGCAATAGGGGGGACTTTTAAACCGTAGTGGTTGGGATTTCGAATAATCTGAATAAATGCCAGCCACTTAGGGACTGTTTGTACTCGCTTAGCGGGGATACCCAGTGACCAAAAGTCCGTAGGTTTGCCCTTGGCTTTGTTTTTATCAATGGCGGCTTTGATCACTAGCTCACCGGTATTGTAGGCGGCGACGGCGTTGATCCAGTCTTTGTCTAAGGTGTCGTATAGGTGCTGTAGATAGTCGAGCACTGCATCGGTTGAGGCCAGCGCATCTTTACGGCCATCGTAGGCAGAATTCACCGTTAAGCCAAAATTACGTCCAGTAGCAGGGATCATTTGCCACAGTCCTGCGGGGCCGTTAGCTTGTGCTAAAGGGTTATAGCCACTTTCGACTATGGGCAATAACGCCAATTCTAATGGCATGTTACGCGCTTCGAGCTGGCTGACTATGTAATATAAAAATGGCTCGGCGCGATCGCCAACCTGATTCATAAATTTTTGTTTATCATCGAAAAAGTTACGCTGTTTACGTACTTCGGCATCATCATGGACGTCAATGGTATTGGCGTGTTGGATCTTTTCCCATACATCGCTGTACTGCTCAACCACTTCGGGTGGTGTTTGATGCTGTTGTGGCGAGTGGTCGTTATCATTACTGACATCACTTGCTGTGGCATTGAATTCAGTGGTTGATGGGCTTGCTGATGTCGTAGCGCAACCGCTCAGTAGGGCCATTAGCATGGCAAGCATAAGCACTGTAAAAGAGTGCGTTTGGCGAAAATGTGTCCGCATGATTGTCCTGTGATGAGTTGACTGGGCATTCCATATTGGTGCACATGCTAATCTGTTTTCGAGTTTCTGGATAGCTCCCCCAAGTTTTACCTATCGTATCAAAGTTGTCTTAGGGCCGATTGTGCCGCCCTTTGATTGCAGATCCTGCGTTTAGCTTTGTCGATTTATACGCTACCATAGCCGCGATTTTTCATTAACTTGGGTAGCAAAGTGCAGACGTTAGCGCAGTTAAGGGCAGGGCAGTTACAAGGGATCACACGTTTACAATTGGTTGAGGATTTAACCGAGTTCCCGCGGGAGATTTTTGATTTAGCCGATACCCTCGAAATCCTCGATTTATCGAATAATCAACTGAGCACTTTGCCCGAGGATTTACACCGCTTATCGCATTTAAAGATAATTTTCGCCTCGAATAATCGCTTTGAACATTTGCCTGAGGCATTAGGGCGCTGCACAAATTTAGAGATGATTGGCTTTAAGGCCAATCAAATCAAAACAGTGACTGCTGCGGCATTACCGCTGCAAACCCGCTGGCTCATCCTAACCGATAACTTCATTGAGACGTTGCCTGCGGCCATGGGCGATTTACATCGTCTGCAAAAATTAGCCTTAGCGGGTAACCGTTTAACAGCCTTGCCCGAGTCCATGGCTAATTGCCGCAACTTAGAGTTAGTGCGTTTATCGGCCAATCAACTCCACGCACTGCCAGCTTGGTTACTCAGTTTGCCCAAATTGACTTGGCTCGCCTTTGCGGGAAATCCATTCAGCCATACCTTAGTCGATCCCCACGCCGATGTGGCCACAGTGGCGAATGTGACTCTGGGTGATATCAAGTTGGCTGAGAAGCTTGGCGAAGGGGCTTCTGGGGTCATTTATCGAGGCGATTGGTTGAATCAAGCCATGATAGCCGCGACGGGGTCGGCGCAGATTGCGGTAAAACTCTTTAAGGGGGAAGTGACGAGCGATGGTTATCCCGCTGACGAGTTAGATTGCTGTCTCACAACGGGTGATCATCCCAGCCTTATTAAGGTCGTGGCGCACATTAGCCAGAAAGATCAATTGGGTTTAGTGATGGAACTTATTCCGCCAGGGTTTAGTAACTTAGGGCTACCACCAAGTCTTGTCACCTGCACTCGCGATACCTTTAAAGACGGTAGCCAATTTCGCCTTGATGAAGTCGCCAAAATCACACACCAGTTGGCCGATGCAATGGCGCACATGCATGCCAAACAAGTAAGCCATGGTGATGTCTACGCCCATAATATTATGGTTAATCAACAGATGAGCTTATTGTTTGGGGATTTTGGTGCGGCATCAAACTTACGTAATCTATCGACAGCAGAACGCTTAGCGATAGAAGCTATTGAAGTGCGGGCGCTTGGTTGCTTGATTGAAGATCTGTTGGCCTATGTGGATGCATCTGCCTATGTGAGTGCCTCGATTGGCCCTCTGTACTACACACAGTTGAGTGCGATTAAAGACGAGTGCATGCAGTTAGATGTGGCTCAGCGCCCCTGTTTTGCAGACGTGAAAAAGACCATCGGAGCCCTGTTAAAAGGTAAATAGTGGCTTGCTAATAGGCTGGCTCTACACTTGTTTCAAGTTTGCTGTATTTTATGGTTGTTTGTGTGATTTAAGTGCTCACTATTAAGTTTATCGTTAAGTTATTGTTTTGTTTGGTTGTGTAACCGAGTTTTTACTGGCACTGACTGGGATTAAGCCTATAGGCTGTATACCCAAATAACCTCAAATTGCTGAAACAGGCACTTTGGGGGACTTGGTATTAGTTTTGGGTTCAATCCGGTTTGCTGTTGTCGGATAGGATGTCCGTTGAATAGTAAGAACGATAGGTTTGCATACTATGTTTACACGAACGCTGTTTATACAAAGAGTAACTGAACAAGCACGCAGTGCATGCGATATTTCATTAAAAAGCCATCCCCATCATCTCCCAAAGGCGCCCTTATTCGCGCCTTTGCCGTTTCTACTGGCGAGTGTTTTCGCTTTAGCCCCTATGGCCGTGATGTCGGCGGACAAGGTCGACATCATCCCTGTGACGGTCGAGGCCGTTAAAGAAACGTCCTTTGCCGATGTAGTGAATGAAGTCGGTAAAATCAACGCTATCGATTCAGCCACGCTGAACTTTAATGCTAGCGAAAAAATTAGCGCGATTCATTTTAGTAACGGCGACAAAGTGACTAAAGGTCAAGTGATTGCCGAGCAGGACAACATTAAAGCCAAGGCTGATTTAGACAAAGCCAAGAGCACCTTAGCACTGGCTAAAACTAAGCTGGAGCGTATCGAAGATTTACTGATTAAAGAACCCTTTGCGCTTGCTAAGCAAGATGTGGATGAGCTACGGGAAAATGTGAATCTGGCCGATGCGGATTTTCGCCAGAAACAAGCCACCATGAACGATTACCTGATCAAGGCTCCCTTCGATGGTCAGTTGACCAGCTTTAGTCAGTCTATCGGCAGTCAAATTGGTGCTGGTACGGCCTTAGTCACCCTCTATAGTTTAAATCCGGTCGAAGTGCGTTATGCCATCAGTCAGAAGGATTTAGGCAAGGCGCAAAAGGGCCAAAAGGTGAATGTGACTGTTGAGGCCTATGGTAATAAGGTATTCAAAGGGTTAGTTAACTATGTTGCCCCTGCGGTAGATGAAAGCTCTGGACGGGTTGAAGTGCATGCCGCCCTTGAAAACCCTGAGTTTAAGCTTGCTCCTGGCATGTTCGCCAACATTAAGCAGTTCTATAGTCTGGGGATTAAACGTCTGTTAGTGCCGCAAAATTCGATTATTGCCAATAACGATGAACGTTTTGTCTGGCTAGTGCAGGGCGATAGCGTAGTAAAACAAGTAGTTAAACTCGCTCAAAATACGAATGACGGTTATGCCGTCGTGACTGAAGGTTTAGCCGAAGGCGATTTAGTCGTTAAAACGGGTATGCAAAACCTCAAGTCTGATAGCAAGATCAAAGTCGTGCAGGATAGAAACACTGCAGATAAACCGGCAACATCAAGTGCTGACAAAGGTGCTGATTCAGGCGCTACTCCCAATATTGAGGTGGCTGAATAATGCGTTTACCCGAAGTCTGTATTCGTCATCCTATCTTCGCCTCCGTACTCAGTATTATGGCTGTGTTACTGGGCTTGATTGCCTTTCAAAAACTCGATATCCAATACTTCCCTGAGCATACCACCCACTCGGCATCTGTAAATGCGTCGATTGCAGGGGCGAGCGCCGATTTTATGTCGAGCAACGTGGCCGATAAGTTGATTGCTGCGGCTTCGGGCATAGATAAAGTCGATACTATGTCGACCGACTGTAGCGAGGGGCGTTGCTCATTAACGATTAAATTCAATGATGACGCTAGCGATATTGAATACACCAACTTAATGAACAAGTTGCGTAGCAGCGTCGAAGGGATTAACGATTTCCCCCAGAGCATGATAGATAAGCCCACAGTCACCGACGATACCTCGGCCACAGATTCTGCCAGTAATATCATCACCTTTGTGAACGCGGGAGGCATGGAAAAGCAGGCTATGTACGACTACATTAGCCAGCAGTTAGTACCGCAACTCAAACAAGTTCAAGGCGTTGGTGCTGTTTGGGGGCCCTATGGCGGCTCACAAAAGGCGGTCAGAGTCTGGCTCAATCCTGAACAAATGAAGGCGTTGAATATTAAAGCTGCCGATGTGGTGGGCACGTTAGGCTCCTACAATGCCAGTTTTACCTCGGGCGCGATCAAAGGTAAGTCGCGGGATTTCTCGATTAACCCTTTGAATCAAGTTGAAACGCTTGAAGACGTGAAGGATCTGGTGATTAAGGTCAGCGAGGGTAAGATCATCCGTGTGTCCGATGTTGCCGATGTGGTGATGGGCGAGGAAAGTCTGTCGCCGAGTATGTTGTCTATCGGTGGACATAGTGCAATGTCATTGCAGATTTTACCGCTGAGCAACGCTAACCCAGTGACAGTGGCTTCGAACATTAAAGCCGAAATTGCACGCATGCAAAAACATTTACCCCAAGGCTTAGAAATGAACTTGGCCTACAACCAAGCTGATTTTATTGAAGCCTCCATCGACGAAGGGTTTTCTGCGTTGATTGAAGCAGTGATCTTAGTTTCGCTGATTGTAGTGTTATTTTTGGGTAGCCTGCGGGCGGCATCGATCCCCATTATTACCATTCCCGTGTGCGTGATTGGGGTGTTTGCTGTGATGTCGGCGCTCGGATTTAGTATCAATGTGTTGACTATTCTGGCGATTATTTTGGCCATTGGCCTTGTGGTGGACGATGCCATTGTGGTGGTCGAGAACTGCTATCGCCATATTGAAAACGGTGAAACGCCTTTCAATGCGGCGATTAAAGGCTGTCAGGAGATCATTTTCCCTATCATTGCCATGACGTTAACGCTCGCCGCCGTGTATCTGCCGATCGGATTAATGTCGGGCTTAACCGCCGATCTGTTTCGGCAATTCTCCTTTACCTTAGCAGCGGCCGTGATGATCTCTGGCGTGGTGGCGTTAACTTTGTCGCCTATGATGAGCGCTTATCTTATCAATACCACTGAGCAACACCCTAAATGGTTTAGCCGAGTCGAGAATGCGCTGCAGCAGTTAAATCATTTGTATATCAATGAGCTGAATAAGTGGTTTGTTCGCAAGCGTTTGATGTTTGGCGCGGCTGTGGTTTTGGTGGGTCTTGCGGGTATTGCTTACTGGCAATTACCCAAAATACTCTTGCCTGCGGAGGACTCTGGCTTTATTGATGTGGCGTCTAATGGTCCTACCGGTGTCGGTCGGCAGTATCATCTCAATCACAATGCTGAGCTTAATAGCGTGATGGATGAGCATCCCGCGGTTGGGGCTAACTTGTCCTATATCGAGGGAGAGCCAGTGAACCATGTACTACTCAAACCTTGGGGTGAGCGCAGTGAGGGTATAGATGATGTGATCAGCGACTTGATTACAACATCAAAGGAAAACGTTTCTGCCTATAACATGTCGTTTAGCATTCGCTCAGCGAATAATCTTAATATTGCCAATAACTTGCGTTTAGAGCTGACGACCTTAGATCGGAATAAGGACGAACTCAGCAAAACCGCCGCCAAAGTGCAAAAGTTACTCGAGGATTATCCTGGCCTGAATAACGTGGGTAACTCAGTGCTTAGGGATCAACTACGCTACGATCTGTCTATCGATCGCAACGCCATTATCCTCTCAGGTGTGAGTTATGGTGATGTCACTAATGCGCTTTCTACCTTCCTTGGCTCAGTGAAGGCGGCGGACTTACATGCTACCGATGGTTTTACTTATCCTATTCAAGTGCAAGTAAACTTAGACAAACTGAGTGATTTTAAAGTGTTGAATAAGCTGTATGTCACTTCAGAATCTGGGCAAGCACTGCCATTGTCGCAATTTGTGTCGATTAAACAGACTACGGCAGAATCTAACATTAAGACGTTTATGGGTCTTGATAGCGCTGAATTGACGGCAGATATTATGCCCGGTTATTCAACTGATGAAATCAAAACCTACTTAGATGAACAATTGCCGACATTGCTTAATGATGCCCAAGGCTTTAAATACAATGGCGTGGTAAAGGATCTTATGGATTCGCAGGCGGGCACTCAGTCGCTATTCTTGCTGGCATTGGTGTTTATCTATTTGATTTTGGCTGCGCAGTTCGAAAGTTTTGTCGATCCCTTAATTATCTTACTGACTGTGCCCTTGTGTATTGTCGGTGCCTTATTGACCTTAGCCTTGTTTGGCCAGAGTGTGAATATCTATTCGCAGATTGGTTTATTAACCTTAGTGGGGCTAGTGACTAAACACGGTATCTTGCTGGTGGAGTTTGCCAATAAGCAACAAGACCAAGGTTTGAGTGCGATTGAGGCGGCGCGAAGCAGTGCCAAATCTCGTTTAAGACCGATTCTAATGACGTCTTTAACCATGATTTTAAGTGCGATTCCTTTAGCCTTGGCATCGGGACCGGGCTCGTTAGGGTTAGCTAACATAGGTTTAGTCTTAGTCGGAGGTCTGTTAGCGGGCACTTTCTTCTCGTTATTTGTAGTGCCTGTGGCCTATGTCGCTATGGCTGAATTGAAGGCCAAGGATGTGCTTGCTAGACTGCGAAGTGCTTAAGTTGAGTTTTATGCGCTGGGTTTATCGCCCCTAGGCTGAGAGGCATGGGTTCAACTTGCCTGTAAATACGTTATGATTTAAGCCAACGGCTAAACGCGTTGGCTTAATTTTTTGTCGATAACTTAATGATCTTTGTTGTATTTAAGCGAGTGTTTAAGTGCGAGTGGATTAGCCTCATCAGCGACGGAGAGCTGGCATTATGAGTTTGTTACATTGCTTTCATAGGGCTTTTTTATATTTGGCTTGCTCGGCTGGATTGATGTTTGCCTCTCCCGCCATGGCCTCTTTTTGGGATTCCTTATTTCGTAGTGAGTTGCCCGTCGATCAAGTGACTGCACCTGTAGACAGTCCGCGTTTCGAGTTTGTTGGTGTATTACCTGCTAATACGCAATTAGAACTTGTCGGTTATTACGTTTCATCTGTTTGTACCCGAAAGGAAATCCGTTTTCCCAGTGGTGATATTGCTAATCCCTACCGCGCGACATTCGAAGAAACCTCAGTGCTGCGACAAGTGATTAGCAGTGGTAGCAAAGCGAGTGAGTTTTCGCTGCCCTTAGCTTTGAACGGTGGCGGCGATTGTCAGTGGCGGCTTGAGGATTTAATGCTCGATGTGACAATACTGCCGAACCATCCGTTGTGGCAAAGGGCTAAAGCACTTAAACAACAATACCTTGCTAAGTTGCAGCGCACTTCTGTTGTGGATGCGGCACAAGTTGCTAGCCAAACGACGTTGCCGACTCAAGTGTCACCCCACGATGATTTTTATTTAAGTCATGAACTTAATATCGATCCAATTTATGCGGGTAGCGAGGCGGATAATTCGTTGCTTGCGACTACGCCATTATCTTTAGCACCAGTTTACTATCCAGTATTTATTCATTCTCCTAAGGAAGACAAACCCTTCGAGGCTAGGCTGAAAAGTAGTTTGCAGCAAATTTCTAGCCTATGGGCTAGTCCTTATACTCAAGCGGTTCGTCGCGGTGATGAGGCTGTGATGCGGGTGAATTTTAATCCACAGATTGCCGAACAGTATGAGGTCAATGTTTGGTATCAGCCTGATACGGTTGAGGTGAATTATCCCGATGGTACTCAATATACTTATGCTAACGGTGATGTGAAATTGTATGCCTATGGTAAACCTGAATCTCAAATCAAGACGTTAGCTCAGAGTGCCAAGGCCGAAGATAAGCGCTTCTTGGCACGTATCTATGAGCTTGGGCACGCCTTACCCAAGGATAAAATTAAGGCACAGAAATATTACCGTGAAGCCGCTGAAGCTGGCGATATTGAGGCGCTGCATTGGATGCGAGATCAAGCGGGTTACGCGGGGCGTGCCGATGAAAAGATCTATTGGCTGGAGCGCGCCGCGAGTTTTGGCGATAACGCGGCAAAGCTTGAGTTAATCCGTTTACCTTTATCGGTTATCGAGCGTGGCTTGGTTAATACAGGTGCGGATAAGGTTCGTGAAACGCAAGCATGGCAGCAGTTAAATCAGCTAGTTGACCAAGGGTTGCCTGAGGCAAGAAGTCTGATGGCGTTTTATCAAGTGTTATCTTGTTCGCCCTATTTTAATGCTACAACGGCATTGGAAAATTATCGCCAAAGCGTTAAAGCTCAACCTGATTTAGCGCGAGATGCCGCCGAAACCTATTACTACTTTAAAGAGGACTTTGAGCAGAGCGAGGAGTTTTGGATAATTGCCGCCGAGCGAGATCTTTACGCCGCCGCTGAACTTGCCAATATCCTGTTATTGGAACCCTATCGAGATACGGTTAACGCGAGATACTGGTTAGAAAAAGTGACAACCTTGGGTGCCAAACAAGGCTTGCAAGCGGATATTCTAGGCAATGCTTACTTCCAGTTCGCAACCCTGTTAGATAAAGGCGAGGGTGGACCGGCCGATGCAAAAGCAGCGTTAACGCTTTATCAGCAGAGCATTGAAATGGCAGAGCGGTTTTCAAACGACTATGCAGCAAGGGCCAAGGAGAGAGTGCAAGTGCTCGAAGGGATGCGCTAATAACGTATTGCCGCTAAAGACTCTATGACGTCAGTGTCGCTTATTCAGCTTATCTTCAATAAAAATCCCTGCAGAAGCAGGGATTTTGCTATTTATTCAAATGCTTGATTTATGCGTAATGGCTAAAACTGCTTACTTAAGCGATGCAAGTCATCAAACTAGCGTAAATCAACCTGCAGTGCGACTCCCGCACTCTGGGGCTCACTCTGCACTGTGATGTAATACCAACCCACGTTTGGTGCATTGACTGTGATACTTTCCCGCGTGTTGGCGGGTGTCACAGAGGCTGCATCGAAGTGTTGAGCATTCGCCCAAGTCGTCCCCGAAAACAGGCTAACATCACCACTGCCGTGGGCGGAGTTGATGCTTAGCTGATTAGTTCCCTCTGGTACCCAAAGGTAATAATCGTTGCGCCCATCGGCGGTGCAAATGGCTTTGCCAGCACTGAGCTCACCATAACTTAAGGGTGATTGCGTCGCGCAGGCGTTGGCAATGAGCACCGGATCGGGTGTGTTACTCGTGCCTGTGCTTAAGGTCAGTGTTACGCCGCTAAACTCAGTGGCAGTATCAATCGTGATATAACGCCAGCCACGATTGGCGCTGAAGCTAAGCGATTCTTGATTTCCTGCTTGAGAGCTCTTTGCATCGGCATTATCTGCGTCGGCCCACTGACTGGCATTGAAGTAAATATTGGCATCCCCAGAGCCGCCCTTAGTGGTGATAGTGAACTGGGTATCATCTTCCTCAACCCAGAAGTAGAAGCTGTTACGCCCGCCACTGATGCACTCATTTTTGCCTAGGGTGAGCTTACCGTAATCTAAGGTCGCTGCGCCGCAATTGGCTGGTGGCTCAGGATCCACGCCGCCATCCCCCAGATCGGGGTCGATATCAGCAAATAGCTCAGTGGTGCTGACTTGCATATCGACGCCGCCAAAGTCCCCCGATAAGGTAATGTAGTGCCAATACTCGTTAGGGTTTAACTGCACCTTAATCACTTGATAATTACCATTACCGATACCAGCGCCTTGGTTTTGCTCAGGGCTTGCCCAGCCTCTAGAATCGAAATAAATGTCGGCATCCCCCCAACCACCGCCAATCTTGATCCAAAGCTCTTGGGCTGTGCGATCGGTATTGGTGAAGCTGAAACTGGCGCGGCCGAGTTTTGAATCGATACATTCCATCGGCACATCAATTTTCAGGCTGGCCGATTCTGTGTAACGGTAGGCTTCGTTAGTCACTTGGCAAGGCGAGTAATCCTTACTGATAGTGCCTGCTGGTCCTGTCCAGTTGCCTTCGCGGCCACTAGGCTCAGCGTCGACATCACTCGGGCCCTTATCGACTATGCCATCGTCAGCCGTGCTTAAACCACTGGCGAGCCAACCCTGCCATTCGTTATCGTAACGTGTGCCGATATTATCCATAAAGGCTTGATATTCTGCATATTGATCGTTGCGTAGGTAGGCCAGAATCTGTCTCACATCGTCCCTGTGGTGTTCAAACATGAAACGCACCGCCAGATAGCCCCAGCGATAGATGCGGTCTTGGCCAGATTCATAGTTGTTTTTGAAGATGGTCGATAACATAAACTCACCGGTTTCGCCCATGGCAATTGCCGCAGGGTTTGCGTCACGGTAAGAGATGTATTCCGCGAGGCCTTCAATCCACCAAATGGTATTGGCCGAAGTGCCACGACTAAAGTCACCAAACAGGTTATAGCGTCCATCGAGGTAGTGTACGTATTCGTGTTGCAGGTTCCAGACGTGGAAATCCGGCGTGCGCCATTCGGCTTCATAGGCGATGAAACGTGCCTGATTTTTGAGTCCGGCGGGTGAGCCTTCTAAATACATGCCGCCATTGTCGGTACTGATACCAAATATACTGTTGGCTAAGGATTTATACTCAGACGAACTGCCGAAGATCACTAGCTCTAAGTCATCGTTGTTATCCTGCCCCACGGGTTGCATGCCCGTTTCGAGTTTACTGTGGAAATAACTTTCTTGGCTGGTTAGCACATCACAGGCCCACTTGGCTTGATCTTGATAGAGATCTTGGGCGCGGATC
Organism: Shewanella sp. SM69; assembly: GCF_025653985.1. Classification (NCBI taxonomy): domain Bacteria; kingdom Pseudomonadati; phylum Pseudomonadota; class Gammaproteobacteria; order Alteromonadales; family Shewanellaceae; genus Shewanella; species Shewanella sp. SM69. The sequence continues at coordinate 107,496 of NZ_JAKKRV010000008.1, read as the reverse complement.
TTGAGACTGTCGGAGCATTTCCAATTAAAAGGTAAAGCATCGGCTTCTAACTGCGCCTTAAAACCACAGATATTGTAATCGTTACAATGGCTGCGATCGTAATAGTCTGCCATTTCTGCCGCCGCGTACCAAAGCACTTTGCTCGGTTCGGTTTTGCTGGTGCTGCTGAGGATGTTTTTGACCAGCTGGGTCACTCGCGGGCGCATGGCATCAATGTAATACAGCCTAGATAACTCTTTAACTGAGTTGACCAAAAGGTACTCTGCATTGGTGCCTAACAAGTTGCGATGTTCGAGTTGGAAGTTATTCAGCGCATCTAAAATCCCTTGATCACGCGCGAACAGCGCCTGCATGTCATCATTCCATTGGGCGCGGAATAAGGTGGTAAACACTGAGTTGGCTGCGGCGTTCATGGCGAAGCTGGCTTGCCAATTAGCATCATAGTCCGTAAGCACTTTGATAGTGACATGATTGAAATCGGCGCCGAGCTCGGCTGAGTCAATCAGGATTAAGGCTTCTTTCAACACGCCAGCATTAGCATCGGAGACTGTCCAAATCGCAGCGTTCGCAAATAACGCATTAAGGGCAGATTTTAAGCTGACCTTAGCAGCATTGCTGTAAGCGGGCACATCATTTGGGCTGTAAAACTGCACATAGAGGGCGGCGCGGACAAAGTAAATATGGGACTCAAGATGCTGAATATCGACCCCAGTGTAGTCCTTTGCTTTAGTGGCAATGGCATTGGCAACACTGATCACATTGGCCTCGCTAAATAGTGCAGTCGCGCTACTGCCTTTGAGGCTATAGAGTTTACCGACACATTCGGGCGTAGATTGGCTCAGTTCATTGACTAGTGCCTGACCTGATTTCCCAACAAAGTCACTGCAGTCGCTGACTTGCATCGCGGCGCTACGATTCTGCAACTTAAGTGGGGGGTGTTCCGAGACCTCTATCTGACGTTTTTGGCGTGAATGAATCTTAGGCTGCTCTGTCATCGTCGGATCATTAGGGGATGCCATCAATGGCGTCTCCCGTAGCAGTGGTCTATGTGATTCAATTAAGCTAATCGGTGCAGAGGGCGGTGGCGGGACGGGTTGAGCTGGTGAACTGTTGTTGCCTAATGGGGGGCTTGCATGGGTGTTATGGGCAAGAACGGGAGTTGCAATCGCTAAGCTAATTGCTGCGAAGAGTAGTGTGTTTTTCATTGTGTATCCGTAGTTATCTAGTCTGCAAAGCAGATCTTCCTTGGGCGTTATTTGATGCATTTAACACAGACTTGCATCAAACCTCATTGGATTATTTGCGTGATAACAATAGCGCGACAAACATCGCAGCCAGCAAATAATGCCTCAGAATAATGGCTGTAAGTTTTTAATATATCTAGTATTTGTCATAATATTTTTTTGATACATCTTTTCTGTTCAGCTTAGGTTCAGCTTTCAGTTCAAATGGTTAACGTCAGCCGCTTGATTGAGTGTGATGGAATATAGAATGGAATAACTGTGGCTATTTGGCTTGAAATTGCGCTAGCTTAGCCGCATTAAGGTTTAGCAAACGAACCGTTTAAGCATAGCAATCTGCTATTAGGTTGGTGCCATTCTCACAGGAGCTTTTATGTCAGCTTTACCAAGCGAGTACACCCATATTCATGTTGAGCAACCTGGAGCGCCCGAGGTGATGCGGCTATCGCGCTCACCTTTGCCTGTCCCTGCGGCGGGGCAAGTGTTGATTCGCGTGCATGCAGCAGGAGTGAATGGCCCCGATGTTAAACAAAGGGTGGGCGCGTATCCACCGCCACCGGGTGCATCACCGATTATTGGTCTTGAGGTTGCTGGGGATATTTGTGCCCTCGGTGATGGCGTGAGCCAATGGCAAGTTGGCGATAAGGTATGTGCCTTAGTGCCGGGCGGCGGTTATGGCGAGTATGTGCTCACCTATGCTGCCCATTGTTTGCCGATCCCGACGGGTTTTAGTTATGTGCAGGCAGCTGCGCTGCCAGAAACCTTCTTCACCGTATGGGGTAACCTGTTTATGCGTGCGGGACTGAAAGCGGGCGAGACGGTACTGATCCATGGTGGCTCAGGTGGCATTGGGAGTACGGCTATTCAGTTGGCCAGTGCGCTGGGTTCAAAAGTGATAGCGACGACGGGACAGGATGAGAAACGCGATTATTGCTTGAGTCTTGGCGCCGCTGAAGTCATCAACTATCGTACTCAAAACTTTGTTGAACCTGTGATGGCACTCACTCAAGATAAGGGCGTAAACGTGGTATTTGATATTGCGGGTGGCGATTTTATCAATCTCGACTTACAAGCCTTAGCGATGGACGGGCGTATGGTGTCGGTAGCCATGCAACGGGGGCCTAAAGCCGAGGTTGAGATTTTCCGCCTGATGGCAAAACGTATCATGTGGACAGGGTCGACCCTAAGACCGCAGAGCGTGGAGGCCAAAGCCGCCATTGCTGCTGAATTATTGGAGAAAGTTTGGCCGTTGTTAAACGCCCATAAAATTGTCCCCAATATTTTTGCCACCTTTCCATTAGCACAGGCCGCTAAAGCCCATGCTTTGATGGAGTCGGGTGAGCACAGGGGCAAAGTCATACTGACTGTCATTTGAGCTAGGCATACTTGGTTTTGCAGCGACATATTTGCTTTAAGTCGCTGCCATTCGAGTCAATCTAGAAGACATTCTGACATCATAGTGGCTTAGTCATTGTTCGGTAAATATGAGTTTGTAGCGCTGTAATTAAATCTTCATGGATAACCTTGATGGTTAACTTTACAGCAACCTCGAATTGTTAACGTTGATGACTCATCAAACACCATAGATATGATTGCTTTTTCTTGGGAATAAAACTTGCCGCGTCGATTTTTTAGACTAAAGTCGTTAATGATTAAACTTTTTGGGTACTTTGGCAGAAATTAATACGTAATTAGTGAAAATTTCATGGTATGAGGCATTGATTATCGGAAATATTCTGTAAAAATACCCAGTTGAAAACGTCAGAGACTTTCAGGCGCTATTCGTGGATCAAAGCAAGCGATGCTTCGCTTATTCAGGCTAAAAAACTCATGGTGTATGTGTTGATTTAAGGGTATTAGCATATATGTATAACACAGCAAAGAAACAGGTTTGGTATGGTGAGCTGAGAACATCGAAAGGCAACGCGATTGTCGTCCATGACAACCAGCTGCCCGATGCCTCCCCAGGACGTATCTACCTATACAATACCGATCGCGATGCGATCATTGAGTATGTGGAAGATATAGTCAAAGTGAACCTATACGACTTAGATGAGGCTGCGTTAAAAGCTGCTGAGGCTAAGTTTGGTGGTGCATGGAAGGCGGCAAGATCTCAATTTATGAGTAAACATCAAGCTCGCATTGACTTGAACAACGTGAAGGAAACTGCGCCTGTACGTAAGGCGAAGCCTGAAGTTGAACCAGAAGTCGAATCTGATGCCGTTGGCGTGGATTTTGACGATGATTGGGGCGATGATTTTGATGATTAACACAGTGTCGGCCTAAGGGCTAACACTGTGAGTGTAAGGAATAAAGTAGTGTTTATTTTATTCCTTATCGCTTTATTTATTCCCTTCTGCTAAACCGCGCTTTCCTCGTTTTCTCAATTTTTATTGCGAATAGCTACGCATCGGCATCGAACTGATAACGACTGATGTGGTGATAAACCTTGCCTGACATTAACCAAACATCATCACCAAAGCGTTCGCCTTGATTCGGTGAGTCTGGCAGCATTTGCGGCTCTAAACACACAGCATGATGTTGATTTAATACCTGTTGATTGCGACCTACTGTGCCATTTAAAAAATTAGCACAGTACAGCTGCACACTCGGTTGATTAGTATAAACCGTCATAGCACGACCGCTAATGGGGCTGCTTAAACAGCCAAAACGGGCGAGTGAGCCATCGGGATTATTCATCATATAACAGTGATCATAACCGCGAGTGCTTGCGAGTTCAGCGGCATGCAGCTTGTCACCTAAGCGTATTGGTTGACTTAAATCGAAAATCGACCCAGTTGTATCGGCAATCCCAGTGGGAACACTGACATCGTTCATGGTCAGATAGCGCTTGGCATCGATTTGCATCAGATGCTCGTGATTGGTCTCTGAACCATCGAGGTTGAAATAACTGTGCTGGGTGAGGCTTACGGGACAGGCTTTATCGACGGAAGCTAAGATTTCTACGTACAAATTATTGCCTGCGAGACGGTAATCCAGCTGAACCGTGCAATTACCGGGGAAGCCCATGTCGCCATCTGGGCTCATTAAGGTCAAACGCACACCATCGGGGAGTTGACCTAGTTGCCAGTTTTTACGATTAAAACCCTCACGGCCGCCGTGCAAACAGTTAGTCGCTTGGTTGACATCTAATTGATAATCATGACCTTGATAGTGCATTTTGCCGTTAGCGATGCGATTTGCAAAGCGGCCTGCAATGGCACCTAAGTGAGCCGATTGGGTCAAGTAATCTTCAGCGCTATCACAACCTAAGACGATATTGGCACGTTCGCCGTGTTTATCTGGGGTCCACAGAGCGCGGATAATGCCGCCTAAGCTGATGACTTCTAATGCGAGTATGCCGTTGTCGATCCGAACCCGTTCGATTTCACCGCCGCGGGGATCGGTCCAAGGATCCAAAACACTGAAACGTACCATTTAGCTTCCCTCTGTGTTGAATATGCTCACTGCTTATTGTGTTAAATGAGTATGTTAACCCTATTATTTGCCATCAACAGCATAAAGTTCAGTGATGAATTCGTATGTTATCGACGGCGTAGTCACTCTATTCGGTTGTCTTTGGTTTAAGTGCGGCTAAGTGCTTGTTCTAGCAAATTGCCTGTTCTGGCTAGTTATCTATGCGCCCCGCGCCAGCGCTGGCGGAACATAAATACACTGTGGCATCGATGGCGGTTTTTTCGAAGAATTCATGTTCAACGGCGGCAACAACAGCGTCAGTCAGTTCATGGTCGACCAAGGCGACCACGCAGCCGTCGGTCATGCGGATGCCGCCCCGCTCGCCAATCACTTGGCTGACAATTTCAACTAAAGTATCAAATTCGGGCAGTGTGACTTCAAAATCATCACGCAGTGAAGCATGGGATTCAGCCATTAAACGACTGAATTTTTGGATGTTATTTTGCTCTAGGGCGCGGGCAGCATTTTGAGTTCTTTGGTTCTCAGTGACGACGTGTTTCGCTCGGCGGTATAGCACTTCATTTAAATCGGCCTTTGCACTTTCTAGTTGGCGTAAATCGAGGTGACGCAGTGCATCTAAGCCAAAGTACTCTGCCGCTTGTGCACACTCAGTGCGACGTTGTTCATTGGTCGCGGCTAAGCGTTGTTTCTCGATATGGGCATCTATGATAATAAGGCTTAGGTTTTCTGGAATGGGAATGGCTTCGCTATCGAGATCTAAGCAGTCAATCAGGAGTGCATGGTCTTGTTCACCCATGGCGCTGCACATTTGATCCATGATGCCACAGGCCGACTCAACATACCTGTGCTCGCCGCGCTGTGCGAGTTGCGCCACTGCCATTGGGGATAAATGCAGTTGGCTGGTATCACTAATGGCTGTACCGAAGGCGACAACGAGTGCACCTGAAGATGAAAGACCTGCGGCAAGTGGCACATCGCCCACAATGGCTAAGTCTAAGCCCTTGGCTAATAAGCCAGTTTGCGCCATAGCCGCAGTAAAACCTTTGAGGTAATTCACCCAGCCATCTTGCGGGTCCATGTCGTTTTCTTGGCCGAAAACCCACTCTTTAATTTGTCCGGGAAACGCATCGGCGACGGCTCGAAACTTAGTATCGTCACGGCGTTTTACCGCAATCACTGTATGAAAATTAATGGCTGCCGGGAGTACAAAACCGTCGTTGTAATCCGTGTATTCACCGATCAGATTGACGCGCCCTGGGGCTTGATATAAATCGTCGGCTTTAGTGCCAAAGGTTTGGACAAATAACTTAGTGGCGCGTTGCGCAGGGTTTGACATGCTGTAAAAAATTCCAAAAAAGCTGAGCTAATTTCGTTACCGTCATCGATTTATATCACGACTGAGTCAGTGATGTAACTGAGATTTTTTGCTGAAATGGCGATAGGCTACAATGAGTAAATCGATACTGGGATGAGGAGGAAAAATAGCGTATTGAGTGTTTTATCTAGTTAATTGATTTGTAACGATTAGTCAGCATTTAGTTGGATGCCGCACAAACTAGCAGAGGATGTTACTGCTCGTTTGTGCGACCTGTTATGGCGTGATTTTAATTTAATGCAGCATTAGCAGGCACTTAACTATGTGGCTCCACATTAAGTTTAGGATCAGGCACTTGTACAGTATCTTCCGCTTGAGCGGCGTTTTTCTCTGAGTCTTGCAATAGCTCGTAAATAACATGATCCACAAAACCGGCACCAGCGGCTTCGTACAGGTTGTACACACTGTGTACACCCGATTCTCGAAGCGCCGCGGCATCATCACTGTACTGCACAATTGCACTGATTTTGCCTTGATAATTCAGTTTTTTGAGTTGCTCAACTGCAAACATATTTCCCGCGTGGTGCGGCATGGCTAGCAGTACCAGTTCAAGATTAGGTGCTCTGTCGAGTTTTTCCCAAAAGTCGGTATCTGAGGCGTCACCTTGCACTACATTGCGACCCTTTGTTTTATGTAAGTCGACTAAGTCTTGCTTGTGTTCAATACCGAGAATTTCCCCATCAAATTGTTCCCTGAGTTCATCATAGGCACCGCTACCAATACGGCCCATGCCTAAGATTAAAAAGCGTGGATTGCCAATGGCTATCGGTCTGTCTTCTGGGTGTAACGGGCGTTTTTCAAGTTTGATTAAACGCTGCTGGAATCGCTGGTAGATATTACCGACGGTGGCGTTAAGTGGCGCGGCGAGTAAAAAACTAAAGCTTAATGCCACGGCGATGATCACTAGCCACTCGGGAGGTAACCAACCTTTATAGGTGGCTACTGCGGCGACGATCAAACCGAATTCACTGAAGTTACCTAGGTTAAATGAGCCCAACATAGAAGTACGCGAACGCAGCTTAAAGCGGGTAAGAATGTAAACAAACAGCAGAATTTTGAGTGGCACTAACAACACCAATAGCGCCGCGAGGACGATATCCGATACCGTAGGTAAGCCATTGAGTCCTATGGTTAAGAAGAAGGCAACGAGGAAGAGTTCTTTAAAATAGAACAGGGATTTTGCCAGCTCGGAGGACTTTTTGTGGCCCGCCAACAAGATACCGATAATCAGTGCGCCGAGATCGGGTTTTAAACCAACAGATTCAAATAACCAAGCGCCAACCACGAGTGCCATGACTAGGCCGAAGAGCACTAAGAGTTCACCGTGGCCGACACGGTCGAACGCTTTATAGATGAGCGGTTTAGCCAGTGGCAGTAAGAGTAATGCAAAGGCCCATACCGAAGGTACATCGCCTTTAGAAATGGTTAAAAACAGTACGGCGAAGATATCCTGCATAATCAAGATACCAATAGCGACACGGCCGTAGAGGGATTGCACGTCGCCTTTATCTTCTAACACTTTGACCGCAAATACGGTGCTGGAGAAGCTTAACGCGAAGGCAATTAACGTCAGTTGTTCTAGGTTCAGACTCGTGAGTTGGCTTAAGCCCAGTAAGCCGAAGAGTTTCAGAATCGGCACAAAAATCACGATCGAGAGCACTAAGTGCACACTCGAACCCGCCCACACTTCGGCCTTGAACAGGCTACGAATATCGAGTTTTAACCCTATGGCAAACAACAGTAAAGTGACGCCTAGGCTGGCGAGTTCTTGTAGTAATGGCAGGCTTTCTTTATCTATTCCTAAGATGAACAGTACAAAGCCTGCCACTAAGTAGCCGATGAGCGGAGGGAGTCCTATACGGCTGACGAGCATGCCGCAGATGAGTGTAATAATGAGGATGCCTGGTTCCATGATGCTCCAATCTAAAAAGTCTAAAATTGTAAGTGATTGTATAAGAAATCTATGACACTTGGATAAAAAAGCGGACTTTTAATGAAAAAAGTCCGCTTTTTATTGGTGTTGCGGTAAATACACTTGGCTGTTAAAACACGCGCGAACTAAATCACTCTGGTGGTCTAAGCCTAAATCGTCACTATTTCACGAGATGATCCAAATGGGTGGCAAAATCTTTGGGGCCCATAAAACCTGTCACGCGTAAATCTTCCCTTTGCTCACCTTGTTCGTTAAACATCAACAGTGTAGGCAAACCAAGCACATTGTATTTTTCGAGTAAGGCCACATCGACCTTGTCACTCTTAGTCACATCCGCTTGTAGCAGCACGATTTTATTCATGCGGGCTAACACGTCGGCATCCTTAAAGGTAATGGCCTCAAACTCTTTACAGGCAACACACCAATCGGCGTACAGATCGAGCATCACAGGCTTACCTTGGGCGGTAGCGGCTGCAATTTCTTGCTCAAGATCTTCAATGGATTTAATACGTTTAAAGCCATGGGCTTCTTGGGTCGTCGCCGCAGTGCCTACGGAATTGTTATTAAAACCAAAGTGTCCCATCACAGCTTGGAATCCGTAGGAGAAGCTCGCCAGTAGCGCCAGCATTAATAGCACTGAACGTACAGTTTGTTTCCAGTTAAATTCACTGAGTTTGTTCTGATGCATCAAGTAGCCGGTGAAGCTTACGCCCCACAGTGACCAAAGCACATCGGATACTACGCCTGTCCAAATACGGCCAAGCATCACGATAGATACAGCGATCAGCAGGAATCCGAAGATAGTCTTGATGATGTCCATCCAAGCGCCGGCTCTCGGTAATAATTTACCGCCTGAGGTGCCGATAATCAGTAGAGGTAATCCCATACCCATGCTGAGTACATACAGGGCTAAGAAACCTTGGAGTAGGTCGCCGGTTTGGGCCACATAAACGAGCGCACCCGACAGCGGCGCGGTAGTACAAGGTGATGCGACAAGGCCAGAAATCACGCCCATCAAGAACACGCCAACTAAGTTGCCGCCTTTTTGATTATTCGAGACTGAGTTCATCTTCTCCTGCCAGCTCGATGGCAGTTTCAAATCGTATAGGCCAAACATAGATAAGCTGAGCACAAAGAACAAAATCGCGAGTACGACTAATACGGCAGGATGTTGTAATGCCGCTTGGTATTTTAGTCCCGCCGATGCAACCACTAACCCTAAGATAGAGTAAGTGATTGCCATGCCCTGGACGTAAGCCATTGACAGGGTGAAGGCTTTTGCGGTTGAGAGTTTTTGCCCTTGGCCGACAATAATACCCGACAAAATTGGATACATAGGGAATACGCAGGGCGTTAATGCCAGACCGACACCTAGACCAAAGAAAATCACTAAAGTCCAAATTAAGCTGTCGTTCGACAGCATTTGGCTCAGGGTATCTTGCTGAGTAATGGGTTGCGTATTGGCTTTATCGGCAGTGCTTGGCTCAGTGCTGGTTTGCTCAGTCGTCGTGGTTGATTCGGCGCCTGCAATTAAACCATCGTTGGCTGCAATCGCCTTTAAAACGACTTCATGTTTGGTCGGTGGATAACACAATTTACCTTCGGCACAACCCATAAAGGTCACTGTGAGCGTGGCATTTTCATCGGCCTGTTTTAAACCAACGGGAATATCGACATAGGTATAATAGACTTCTTGCTTACCAAAATACTCATCTTCATGGGGCTTTCCCTTTGGTAGAGCGACCGTGCCTAACTCGGCACCATTGACGCTAAATTTAAGCTTGTCGCGGTACATATAGTAACCGTCGGCAATCACCCAATTGAGTTTGACCTGATTACCTTCTTGCTTGGAATCGAAGACAAATGCTTGATCGACAGGCATCAATTCAGGCTCACCCTTCATGAAGTCGAATTTGGTACCGAACACCCCTTCACTATGAGCTAAGGGCGCAAGAAGCAATAAAGAAGTGAAAATAAGGCTGAGTAGTTTTTTCATGGCTGAGTGTTGTCTTTTATCCAATCTAAGTAGGCTGGTAGCCCGTGGGTCACAGGCACGGCAATAATTTCGGGTACTTGATAAGGGTGAAGCCTAAGCACAAGTTGTTCTAACTCTGTATATCGACTTTGTAAACATTTAATCTGTAAGCTAAATTCTTGCTCTTCACAGATTTTTCCTTCCCAAGCATAAATTGAACGTATCGGGGCGGAAATCTGAACACAAGCGGCAATACGCGACTCAATTAAAGTTCGGGCCAAAGTATTGGCTTGTACTTCATCGGGGCAGGTAGTGCTAACCACTAAATACTGATGCTGCATAGTGTTAGGTATCGTCTCTTAAGAATCTTAAAGTTCGCTTAAGCCAACTCCGTTAGGCTACTTTACGTGTTTTAATGGTCTCATACATTAGCGGGTTAACAAAAGGGTGAGCTAAATATCAGTGTTTTGCTCCCTTACTTGGTCCTAATGGTTATCCTGACTTGAATTAAGACCGGATAACCCCCATTTAGTTTACAGAGATAGTCAGATAAACCTGAGGTCGGTATGTTTTTCATTATATTTTTACTCTTTGTGCTGATCCCAGTAATAGAGCTGTCGGTGCTGATCCGTGTGGGTGAAGTGCTTGGCACTTGGACGACCATAGGTTTAGTGCTCTTTACCGCCGTGCTCGGGGTCTCTCTGGTTCGCAGCCAAGGCTTAAACACCTTAATGCAAGTACAACAAAAACTCGCTCGCGGTGAAGCACCGGGGCAAGAAATCGTTGAAGGTATGATGTTAGCTATGGCGGGCATCTTGCTCGTGATTCCCGGTTTTGTGACCGATGCCATTGGCCTATTATTCTTGACGCCATTAACCCGTCGCCCCATTGCAGCCTTGTTGTTCAAACGCATGCAGTTACGGGTTGTTGCCGGTTTACAGGGCACAATGCACGGTGGCTTTCAAGCGGGCCAAGGTCCCTTTGGGCCTAAGCCACAGGACCCATTTGGCCAAGCGCCATTTGATGATAGTGTGAAAAAGGACGGTAATGTGTTTGAGGGAGACTTTGAACATAAAGTCGATCCAAGTGATATCAAACCCGCTAGCCATCAACTCTCTGATAAAGCGCAGGACAAAGACCCTAAGTCTTAGTATGAGTCTCGTATTGTCTTAGTCGCTTGTTGAGTTAGTTTGTTATTGGATTAACTCAGTTGATTATCGCGTTTATTCGCTTGAGTTTTCTCCCTAATATCCCTTAGATACCAGTGGCCGACTGAATCAATCTGACCTGTGCCGCTGGTTCACTTCCCCCGTAATCGCCATTTCACTCTTAAAAAATTCCAATCCTAATAACCCGCTCACTCAGCATAAGAGTGAACATGATATTAGAGAAAAGCTTTTTGATCGCATTCATGCGATAAAGTAAGGTATTTTTAAATCATGACTCTGTACCCAAGAGAAAAAGCAATATCAGTGCTGTTGTCCATGTTGAGTAGGTTTTCGACGATAGTAAATTCAATTGCACTGTTATTCAGATAATACCTATAGCCTAGAAATACTTCGTGAGAAGGTTTTGAAAAGTCATTATCTGTTTTGAGTAAACCTTCATAATGATGTAATTCAATAAGCCAACCATGGCGTCCTATTAAATACTCATAACCTAAAGATAACATTACTGCATGATCTTTATAGTCTATTCCAGATAGACTTTCATCATTTTGTCTAAAGCTTATACCTGTTGTGGAGTAAAAATGATGTATTCCAGATGTATAGCTATAATTCAGTTGTAATGCTTGTTCAAAACGGTTATCTACAAATGGGCCAGAATTAACATGATTGTAATATAAGCTGCCACCAATTGATAAACCATAATTATCCTCACTAAGCAATTGATATTCTAAATAGAAATTTAGGGCATTCGTTAGCGTATCGCCAGAAAGATCAGGTTGATTTATACCATTCTTTGAAAATATTTGGTTTTTGTCTTTGATTGTATTGTCGCGGCCATTTTGACCCACACCAAATGCATCATGAAACCAGATAGTGACCGAGTCAAGATGGTTATCCCCACTAAAACTCCACTTATAATTAGTATCAAACATCCATTTTTCAGTGAGTTGCCACTTTATTCCGCCATTAAGAGAATTATGATAATAGTCAGCATAGTAATCGTCAGTTTCAGCCCATACACTTGCTACTGTTGCAGATCCGTATATCTCTTTTTTCCCTTCAGGCAGTGCAAATCCTGAACGAAGTAGAGGCGTTAAGCTACCCGCCTGTGTAGGTGATTGGGCATGCACACGAAGTGGCCCATAATGACTATAATTGATATTTTCTGCGAAAGTACTCGGTAAAAATATTACCGTATAAATTAGAGGTGCTCTAATAGTCACAAATAAAATTTTCTTTGCATATTTCATCGAAAACTCTTTTTTAGCTAATCTCTATTAAAAGCAATGTTTTGTAGTGAGGCTGATGTTATGTATAAATGACTTAAATTTTGTCTGTTTGAAGCAATAAAGTTTTTGATTAGACAGATTTCTAATTGATTTTAGAATTAAAAACTACAAAAAACATACCATAATAATACAAGTGCGAGCCAGAATGACCTACAGATAAACGGGATTGTAGTGAGTATTAGTAAAGTGCTAATAACTGCCAGTAATATTGTCTGTTTACTCATTGTCTGGACGCTATCAAAGCGTAATTTCATGAAGTTTCTCAAACATAAATTGTTATGCTAACAAAGCAATAACATTGTTTATGTTGTTAGTTATAGGTAGTGGTATTTCAGATGGCATTGTAAATGAATAATCAGCACTAAATATACCGCTGCTATTTACTCGTGTAAATGTGTGTAACAGGTAATTGTCCCGTATTAGCGGTGAAAATATGGAACTGATAGTTCATATTTTTTAATTAATATATTTATTTATCAGTCATATTAGTTATCGTAATTAAAGACCAATCTCAGTTTGCCAAACTTGTTTATCTAATGGATGTGCTTGTTTAAATTGTCCCTCAAACCGCAATAGATCAAAAATGAAATGGCCAGCCAGCCACGAATGACTGACCGGCCGCGCCGGGAAGCGTTTTTGGATAAAATGCGGAGCAGGTTAGCTGGGTGATTGACCTCCTGTTGCCGTCGCTTTGATATTGAATACTAGGCTGTACATCACTGGCAGTACGATGAGCGTCAGCAGAGAAGCGAAGCCTAGACCGAAAATAATCGTAATCGCCATAGAACCGAAAAACGCGTCGGGGATCAGCGGTATCATCCCGAGCATAGTGGTTATCGCGGCCATCATCACTGGACGAACACGGCTGACACAGGAGTCGATTAAGGCAAAATAGGCTGGTTTACCTTCACTGAGCTCGAGGTTGATCTGATCGACCAAGACAATACCGTTTTTAATCACCATGCCCGACAAACTCAGTAATCCGAGTAGTGCCATAAAGCTGAAGGGCGCATCGAACAACAAGAGTCCCGCTGAAACCCCAATCAATGCCAGTGGCACAGTAAACCAGATCACTAAGGGCTGACGCACTGAGTTGAACAGGAATACGGTAATCAAAAACATCGCCAGATAACCTAAGGGAATTGAGCTAAATACCGACGCTTGTGCTTCACCTGCGGTTTCAAATTCACCGCCCCATTCCAAGCGGTAACCCGCGGGCAAGCTGATCGCTTCGACCTGGTCTTTGATTTTGCGCAGTACAGAATCGGCGGTTTCATTGCTACCAAGCTTAGGGTCGGCCATCACAGCGAGCATGCGCATGCGATCGCGGCGCATCACCAGCGGATTTTCCCACTCAGTGTTGAAGCTACTGACTACTTGGGTGGCGGGTACAAAGGTATTGTGTTCGCTGCTCCAAATTTGCAGCTTCCATAGGCTGTCGGCCTGCAAACGTTCTTCGGCGGGCGCTCTGGCGACGATGGGCAGCAAGTGGCTGGTTTCTCGGTATAAACCAATTTGCTTACCGCTAAAGTTAACCAATAGGGCATTGTCGAGATCTTGCTTGCTGATGCCTGTTTCGCGCGCTTGGGCATTTTCCAGTTGCGGACGGATCAACGGCACCTGATTACGCCAGTTGTGACGTATGCCATCCATGCTCGGCTCTGCGTGGAAAATGGCCTCGGCTTGGGCACCTAAAGCGCGCAGCACTTCTGGGTTATCACCGTAAAAGCGTGCCTCAATTTTGGCGGCGGGCGAAGGGCCGTTCTCCATGTTTTTTAAACGATATTGTGCCTGTGGGAAACGTTGATTTAACAAGGTTTCTAATTCTGGCATATAGGCTTTAACGGCGGCGAGATCCTGCATTTCTACTATCAACTGCGCAAAGGCGGGATAGCCTTTTTCTGGCTGATAGGGCAGTACGAAGCGCTGCGAACCTTGGCCAATAACGGTTGTTAAGTGTTTTAGCCCAACGTCTTTTTGCTCGTCCAGCGTAAGCATTAACTTCTCAATATCAGCGGTAAAACGCTCGGTCGCTTTAATATCTGTCCCCTCTGGCATCCAGATATCCACAAAGAAAATCGGCGTGTTAGAAGCCGGAAAAAACACATTCTTGATATGGCCAAAGCCCACCACAGCGCTGAACAGCATGGCCATAACCAGCAGTATGCTCACCAGTCTAAAGCGCAGCGCTACAATTAAGCTTGTGCGATATAAGCTGAAGAACCAGCCCTTGTAGGGGTCTTGGGCTTCTTCATCGCTCGGCGCATCTTTAAATAACAGATGACAGAAAAACGGCGTGAGTGTGATGGCGGTGATCCAGCTGATAAACAGTGAAATCATCAACACTTGGAATAAAGAACGGCAGAACTCACCGGCGGCATTTTGCGATAAGCCAATGGGGGCAAAGGCAATAATGGCAATCACAGTCGCGCCCAATAGCGGCCACTGTGTTTGGGACACTATCTGTTTGGCCGCTTCCAAACGGGTCTTACCGCGACGGATACCAATTAAAATGCCTTCAGTAACGACAATGGCGTTATCGACCAACATACCAAGGGCAATAATGAGTGCGCCGAGGGAGATGAGCTGTAGATCAATCCCGAGCACTTTCATCACGATAAAAGTGCCTAGAATCGTCAGCAGTAAGATCAGGCCCATCAGCAGGCCTGAGCGCAATCCCATAAACAGCAGAAGCACGGCGATCACTATGGCAATGGATTCCATTAGGTTGATTAAGAAGCCGTTAACTGTCTCATCTACCGCCTGACTCTGATTATAAACCGTCGCTAAATTCATCCCGATTGGGCGTTGTGATTCAAGCTCGGCTAAACGGTCACTGACCTTTTGCCCGATTTCGACTACATTCACACCACTAGAGAAAGAAATCCCCAGCGATAACGCTGCTTCACCTTTATTGTGATAAAGCACATTAGGGGTTTCGTCATAATCCCTTTCAATATTGGCAATGTCGCCAAGGTAAATTAGCTCAGAGCTACCTGGAGGGCTGACGATCAAACGCGCGAGATCCTGCACATTGCTAAATTCGCCCGTGGGGTGAATGCGGATACGGTTATCGCCAATCACTAAGCTACCCGCGTTAGAGACGACGTTTTGATTGTTCACTAAGCCATAGATATAGCTCTGATCTAACCCTAGTGCCGATAGCTTTTGCTGGGAGAATTCAATCACGACTTGCTCAGTGACGTTGCCAGCAACAGAAACCTTTTTTACTCCAGGTACTAGCACTAGCTCGCGGCGCAGATAGTCGGCGTAATTGCTCAACTCGCGGTTGCTGTAATCAGGTCCCGAAAGGTTAAATAAAATGCCATACACATCGCCAAAGTCGTCCATCACCTGTGGCGTTGCTGTGCCCGGCGGCAAGTTTCCCGCTGCATCATTAACTTTACGACGCACTTCATCCCACACCTGCGGCAGGCTGGTTTTATCGTAGCTTTCTTTAATCTCGATTTGGATTTGTGATAAACCCGCACTATTAATTGAAGTCACATGCTTAATGGCGTCGAGTTGCTGCAGGGCATCTTCGAGCGGTAATGTCACTTCTTCTTCAACTTGCTCAGGTGATGCACCGGGATAAGCCGTGATCACTAAAGCTTCTTTAATGGTAAATTCGGGAAATTCTAATTGCCCCAAACCGGTAAAACTGACGCCACCACCCACGAGTAGTAGCAACACAAACATCCAACTGATGACTTTGTGGCGTATCGAATACTCTGCAATATTCATCAATTACACCCCACGCTGCCAGCGTAGTGGTTTGACTTTCATACCATCGGATAATTGAGACACTCCAGCGCTGACGATGAGATCGCCCTTGTTGACGCCCGTTAAAATCTCAACACCTTGATTACTCACGCGTCCTAGCGTCACCATCGTCGGTTTTACTTCACCCGATTGCGCTTGATAAATCCACACTTGCACTTGGCCATCTTGGTCGCGCTTATCGATAGCGGTCACTGGCACTACCGTTGACGCGAGGGCACTAGGATCTTTGACTAAGGCTAAGGTCAACTCGGCACTCATTCCTGGAAGTAACTGAATATCTTGAGGTTGAGGTAACGAAAACACCACTTCATAGGCTTGGGTGCCCGGCGTGACTTGAGTCGAGTATTCCTTAAATTTGGCATCGAAACTTTGCTCGGGGAAGGCACTAAAACGCACCTTAGCTGTAAAATGAGCTTGATCGGTATATTGCTTCAAACCCGCCGCCATCGACTCGGGAACTTGAATGCTAATATCGAGCAAATTATTGTTTTGTAATGTTAATACCCCTTGGTTTGCTTGCACTATTTGGTGGTTATCCACTAAACGTTTGGCGACTGTACCGCTAAAAGGTGCCGTTAAACGGGTGTAACTCAGTTGATCGCGTGCAGCGGCTAAGGCGGCGGTGGCCGATTTGAGTTGCGCTTGAGTGCTATCAAACTCAGATTGTGAAATCAGCTTGCGATTGAGTAGCTCGACTTTACGTTTAAAGTCAGCGGCTAACAGTTCATGCTCCGCCTCGCGGGTCATTAAATTATTGTGGGCGTCCCTGTCATCAAGTTTTGCGAGTAAGCTACCTTGAGTGACTCTTTGCCCTTCAACTAATGCTAATTCTGTTAATTGTCCTGAAATGCGGAACGACAATTCTGCGCGACTATTGGCGGCAACGCGGGCTGGAAATGTTCTGAAATCTCCGTCTTCTACATTGAGTACTTCAAACAGTTTAACCGGACGAATTGTTGCCACTTGCACTGAACTTTCCGCAGGCGAACAACCACTGATCAGGGCTGGAAGCAGCATTGTCAGCGGCAAGAGTCGATATGATTTCATGGTGGAGATTTCCTAGTTAACAAATTGTCAGCATTTCTGGGCGCGAAGATACCAGCTAAATTAGTTGCAATAAACGGGATACTTTGGGATTATCAGTCCCACATAATGAGATTGAACTTAAGGTCAAAATGAAGACAGAGGACTTAGCGTTATTCCACCGAATTGCTGAAACCGGTAGTTTGATTGAAGCGGCGGATTTACTTAACTTACCTAAATCGACTGTGAGTCGACGTTTGCAAGCCTTGGAAGATGAGCTGAACATTAAATTGTTCCACCGTCAGAGCCGCTCTATGACGCTCACTTCTGCGGGCAGCCATTTTTACCAGCGTTCGCAGAATATTTTGGCTCAGCTCGACGAAACCCTCTTCGAAATGACCAATGACGATGCTGAGATCAGCGGGCATTTGCGCATTCAAATGTTCCCTATCCACAGCATGAAAATCTTGATGCAAGCCATTTTCCGCTTTATGGATATGCACCCTAAACTCACCTTAGAAGTCATCAGCAGTTCAGAATCCGTTGATATGGTGAAACATAATCTCGATGTGGCTTTTGTGGTTGAGCCTGCGTTGGATACCTTAGATTTAGTGGTGCGGCCAATTTTTACCACTGACTTACGTTTTTACGCCAGTCCGCAATATTTAGCGGCACACGGTACACCTAAAACACCGAAAGAGATTGAAGCGCATAATGTGTCTATGTTCCGTTTATCCAACGGCAAAATCTTTAATGAGTTATTTATCGGTTCAGAACAAGAGGTGAGAGTTAGAGGCAATTTCTGCTCGAACAGTATTGAAGTGGCGGTTGAGTTTGGATTGCAAGGACGCGGCATAGTGTATGCGCCTGCTGAAATCGTGGATGAATATGTACAAAGCGGTGAGTTAGTGACTTTGTTACCTGAAATCCAGCCCCACCAAGGCGAGGTTTTCTTAGCTTATCCATCAAGACGTTACGTAAGTTTAGCCAGTCGGCGCTTTATCGACTATATCATGCAAGAGTTAGTGCCAAACGGCGTGCCGACTAATATGAGTGAGCAAGGCCCACGTCGATCCTGCAAAGCCTCTACGGGAGCGTTTTCAGACGATGTCTTGCGCTTTCCCGTTAAAAAATCAAGCTAGTTTACCCCTCGCTAATGGCGTTTGCGGTCGTGATCTTTGTGGGCTCACAGATCCGCTGCGCCAGCCAGTAACAGGCAATTCCCATCAAAATATTAGTCACAGGTAGCGCGAGCAGCAGGCCTTTAACGTCACCTATATACGATCCCAAGGCTGCTAGCGGCAGCATGAGCAGCACTAAGCGGCACAGATTGATGACTAATGAACTCATAGGCCTGTGGTAGGCATTGAGCGAGGTCGCGACAATAATCACTATACCCAAAGGTCCGTAGGCGCAGGGCAGCACTAAGATATAAAAACTCAGCCATTCGATAACCTGCGGATCGGTACTGAATAAATGCGCGATAGGCTCGGCTAAAAAGATCAGTGGGATATAGAGTAAGGTTTGGAAAATAAAGATAAATTTTATCGATAATAGCAGGGCTTCTTTTGCTCTGTGTGGCTGCCCTGCCCCTAAGTTTTGCGCAATAAAGGGCATTAAACTCGACGACAGTGCCATCACTACTATTAATAGCACTGACTCTAACCGAGTACCGGCACCAAAGGCTGCCACGGCGCTGTGATCGATATGCGCCAACATGGCCATAATAATGGCATTGGCTAGTGGATTGATTAAATTCATCAAGGCGGCGGGTTGTGCTATATGGGCTAATTTGCTCCAGTTCGCGCGCATTCTGTCTATGTCAAAGGCGGCCCATTCGAGCATTTTGCGCCTGACAATCAACAAATATCCCGACAAAGATAAGGCAATCAACCAAGCGAACAGGGTTGCAATTGCGGCGCCTTGGATTTCTAAACGTGGAAATGGCCCAACACCAAAAATCAGTAACGGATCGAGGATAAGATTGATGAGTGCCGCCAGCGCCATGATCATCGCCGGCGAGCGGGTGTCGCCAGTGGAACGTAAGCCTTGATTGCCTACCATCAACAATACCAGCAGCGGTGCGCTGACATACCAGTAAATCATATAGTCGTGGATCAGCGGCAAGCTGTCATCGTTTGCCCCGAGTAAGCGAAACAATGGCGTAATAAAAATGCTACCCAGTGCGGCTAAACTGGCGATCAAGACAAAGGTGAGCAATAAGGCATCATGCAAGAACACTTTGGCCTTGTGGGCATTACCCGAACCGATAAGTCGGCCTAAATTGGTCGAGACACCAGCGCCAATACCAATGGCGATGCTCGAGATCACTAAGGTCACCGGAAAGGTAAAACTGATGGCGGCTAAGGCTTCAGTGCCCAATTGGCTGATAAAAAAAGTGTCAGCGAGGCTGAAACCTAGAATGGTCATAATGCCAATTAAGTTGGGGAGGCTCATGTTGAGCAGTACACGACCAATTGGCGCGGTGAGCAGCCCGTGTCTGTCTTTCATGGAAAAATAGTGCCTTGTTAGCGAGCGGAGGCGAGATTCTAGCAGGATTGTGTGGACTTGAAAAAACCGACATCAAAAAATTGAAGTTTTTTTTGTAAATGCCCTTGGATCTCGACACTGTCAGCCCCATATCTCAGACAGCAAAAGAGCAGACTAAGGTGTCTGTTTTTTTAATCACAAATAGGCTCGATTGTAGGGCATCAAATCATTAGGAGAGTTCATAGATGAATATTCGTCCATTACATGACCGCGTAATCGTTAAGCGTCTAGAAGTTGAATCTACATCAGCGGGTGGCATAGTACTGACCGGTAGCGCCGCTGAAAAATCAACTCGCGGTGAAATCCTTGCTGTGGGCAATGGCCGTATTTTAGAAAATGGCACAGTTAAGCCACTGGATGTCAAAGTGGGTGACGTGGTGATCTTCAACGAAGGTTACGGCGTTAAGAAAGAAAAAATCGACGGTCAAGAAGTCTTGATCCTGTCGGAAGCTGACCTGATGGCAGTAGTGGGTTAATCCTCAGCATCAATTCGACATTCCAATTAATCATTAAAAATTTAAAGGATAATCAAGATGGCAGCTAAAGAAGTTGTATTTGGTAATGACGCTCGCGTAAGAATGCTGGCTGGCGTAAACATTCTCGCAAACGCAGTTAAAGTGACCTTAGGCCCTAAAGGCCGTAACGTGGTATTAGACAAGAGCTTCGGCTCACCACTGATCACTAAAGACGGTGTTTCTGTTGCCAAAGAAATCGAGTTAGAAGATAAATTCGAAAACATGGGCGCGCAAATGGTGAAAGAAGTTGCTTCTAAAGCCAACGATGCCGCCGGTGATGGTACTACTACTGCAACTGTACTGGCTCAAGCCATTGTCGTTGAAGGCTTAAAAGCCGTTGCAGCCGGTATGAACCCAATGGATCTGAAGCGCGGTATCGACAAAGCCGTTATCGCTGCAGTTGCTGAATTAAAAGCCTTATCACAACCTTGTGCAGATTCAAAAGCGATTGCCCAAGTTGCGACTATCTCTGCAAACTCTGACGAATCTATCGGCGAAATCATCGCAACTGCGATGGAAAAAGTCGGCAAAGAAGGCGTGATCACAGTTGAAGAAGGCCAAGCGTTAGAAAACGAATTGGACGTAGTAGAAGGTATGCAGTTTGACCGTGGCTACCTATCTCCATACTTCATCAACAAGCCAGAAACGGGCAGCGTTGAATTAGATCACCCATTCGTGCTGTTAGTAGACAAAAAAATCTCTAACATTCGCGAACTGTTACCTATCCTTGAAGGTCTGGCAAAAACCGGTAAGCCATTGCTTATCGTTGCTGAAGACGTTGAAGGCGAAGCATTAGCAACATTAGTTGTGAACAACATGCGCGGTATCGTGAAAGTGGCTGCTGTTAAAGCACCTGGCTTTGGCGATCGTCGTAAGGCAATGCTGCAAGACGTAGCAATCCTGACTGGCGGTACTGTTATTGCTGAAGAAATCGGCCTAGAGCTTGAAAAAGCAACGCTGGAAGATTTAGGTACAGCTAAGCGTGTTGTGATCACTAAAGACAACACCACCATCATCGATGGTAACGGCGAGCAAACACAAATTGCTGCTCGTGTAAGCCAAATCAAACAACAAGTTGAAGAATCAACGTCAGACTACGACAAAGAAAAACTGCAAGAGCGTATGGCTAAACTAGCTGGCGGCGTAGCAGTGATTAAAGTTGGCGCAGCGACTGAAGTTGAAATGAAAGAGAAAAAAGCCCGCGTTGAAGATGCTCTGCATGCAACTCGCGCTGCGGTAGAAGAAGGCGTGGTTCCTGGCGGCGGTGTTGCTCTGGTTCGCGTAGCTTCTAAGATCGCTGAAGTTGAAGTATTAAACGAAGATCAAAAACACGGTGTGGTTATCGCACTGCGTGCAATGGAAGCACCACTGCGTCAAATCGCCACTAACGCGGGTGAAGAAGCGTCAGTTGTTGCTAACACAGTGAAGAACGGCAGCGGTAACTTCGGTTACAACGCTGGTAATGACACTTACGGTGACATGTTAGAAATGGGTATCCTTGACCCAACTAAAGTGACCCGTTGTGCATTGCAATTCGCTGCGTCAATCGCAGGTCTGATGATCACTACAGAAGCTATGGTTGCTGAAATTCCACAAAATGCTAGCCAAGATATGGGCGGTATGGGTGGGATGGGCGGCATGATGTAATTTTTGCTGGTCTAAAACGTTGATTACGGCGTTGCAGCTCGCTCACATACACACAACGTATGCTACGCTCACAGCGCCTTGTATTGAACGTTTTATCCTGCGCAAAAATATCTGCGGTCTTTAGCTTAATCGCTTAAACCTAAATTGTTGTAAAAAATGAAAGCCCCGACACTGGAAACAGTGTCGGGGCTTTGTTTTTAGTCTGGTAGCTTGGGCAAGTTTCAGGTGTACTTAGCTACACTTTTTGGGATTTAAGCACTGAAATGACCATAAAAGTGTAACATTGTACACTTTTGGTTGACTTGTCATTTTCAACAATCCAAAAGTGTAGTTCTGTACACTTTTATATTGAATGGAGCTGGTTTTAGGGCTAAGGTGTATGAAGTTACACTTTTGGAGATGATGATGGCATCACCGCTAAATCAACAATCCCTCGGCTTGTTAATTAAAGAGCGAAGGAAAAGTGCTGCTCTTACTCAAGACGTGGCAGCCATGCTGTGCGGCGTAACCAAAAAAACGCTGATCCGAGTTGAAAAAGGTGAAGATGTTTATATCTCAACCGTATTCAAAATCCTTGATGGTCTGGGGATTGATATCGTTTCGGCTCAAACCAGCGCCACCGAAACTAACGGCTGGTATTAACCCATGAGTACTTCCAAAAAGCTCACGTTAGAGATGCACCTCGGTGATTTAATTATCGGGGAGTTATCCTTTGATGCGACGACCGACACCTTTGCCGTGCATTACACCAAAGACTGGCAACAAAGTGGATTCCCACTATCCCCAACAATTCCCTTAGATGGCACAGGAAGTAGCAGTCAGATATCGATGTTTTTGGTTAACTTATTACCGGAAAACAAAGGATTAGATTATTTAATTGAATCTCTTGGCGTCTCCAAGGGAAATACGTTTGCCTTGATCCGTGCAATTGGTCTCGATACCGCTGGTGCTGTTGCTTTTGTTCCTAAAGGGACTTTGCTGCCTGAAACACAATTACGGCCAATTAAGGCTGAAGAAGTTATTCAGCGAATTGAAGATCCCACAATGTGGCCTATGGAAATTTGGGACGGCAAACCTCGACTGTCGGTAGCGGGTGTACAACCTAAATTAAACCTGTTTTATAACGGTGAAAAATTTGCATTTGCCGAAGGCGCGCTTTCATCGACCCATATTGTTAAATTCGAAAAATATCGCCATTTAGTGCTCAATGAATTTATGACGATGCGCTTAGCTAAGGCGATTGGAATGAATGTGGCTAATGTCGATATTGTTCATTTTAAAGATTACAAAGTACTCTGTGTCGAACGCTTTGACCGACGTTATATGCCAAATGAGCAAAGGGTATTAAGAAGGCATATTGTCGATAGCTGCCAAGCACTTGGTTTTAGTGTTAGCAAAAAATATGAACGTAATTTTGGTTCAGGGCGTGATGTTAAAGATATTCGTGAAGGGGTAAGTTTTAACAGGCTCTTTAGTCTTGCTGCAACATGCCGTAATCCAGTGGCTGCTAAGCAAGACATGTTGCAATGGGCGCTGTTCAATTTACTGACCGGTAATGCCGATGCACACGGTAAAAACTATTCGTTTTTTATGACGCCAAGCGGAATGGAGCCAACTCCTTGGTACGATTTGGTCAGCGTGGCTATGTATGAGGATTTTGAACAACAGCTTGCGATGGCAATCGATGACGAATTTGATCCAAACAGCATTTACGCGTATCAATTGGCCGCATTTATTGATGGCTTAGGTTTACCAAGAAATCTATTAATCAGTAACTTAACGACAATAGCGCGAAGAATACCGCAGGCAATAGCTGAGGTGGTTTCAATGCTCCCGGCCCTCGATGAGAGTGAAACAGTATTTGTGGCTCATTACAAAGCGCAGTTGCTGGCGAGATGTGATCGTTACCTTAGTTTTGCCGCCGAGATCAGGGATGTGGAAGTGTAGTGCTAGCTACATCTTATCAGCCAGCGTTAATTTCGCAGGGAAGGGGGTACTCCTGTCACCTTCGCTTTATTTGTTAATCTATAGAGTTGTGCATATCCCATCTTTGTCCGTCTTGCCGAGGTGAATCAAAGTCGTGGGGCTTCACCCCACACCCGACCAAGAGGGGATCAACAGCAATTCCCTCTTGGATCTCCCTTGCCGCCCCTGTACCTACGGAAGCTAGCCGGACATCCATGTCCGGACTCACGTAATTTATTCCAACGCCCTGCGGCAACTTCGCAGGAGAGGGTGAACTTGTGCGGTCTTGGTGTCGGCTGTTAAATCTAAAAGATTTATACCTGTCCCATCTTTGGTCAATTGGTGGCACATTAAATTCATAAAGCTTTAAATAGCGAGGTCAATTTAACCGTGATAATCTGCTCAAGTGTATGAATATTATACTTAAACATAGCCTAATGTTATCAAGGATTGAATATGTCTATTTCAGAGGAAGCAATGCAACCTAAATGTCCTGTTTGTGGTGCTCAGCCTGTTCATACTGATGAGCATCGAAAGTTTATGATTTGTAAGGAGTGCGGTCATAAGGAGAATTTTGACGATTTTATGGAGGAGCTTAGAACTAAGGTTTTACGTGAGGTCGGTGACTCTTTAACCAAGTCTTTCGAGAATGCATTTAAGGGCAATAAGAATATTAAGTTTACTAGGAAGTAGGGGGCTTTATGGAATTGACCGTTAGTGATATAGCGGCTATTGCAGCAGCGATATTTGCGGGGGGCTCATTAGTACATAGTGTGATAATCCATCGTAAGCAGAAAGATCTACTAAGAGAGTTAGGCTGTCTCCAGCGTGAGCTAACTGCTCTTCAACTAAAAGATGCTAAAGAGCGTGAGCTAAGTAAGGCAAAGGCAGACTTTACCGCTAGATTTGTCATTTCTGGTAGTAGTAAGCGACTAGTTATTACCAATGTTGGCTCAGCTCCTGCTAGGGATGTAAGAATAGACTTTGGAGGGGAAATTTACTTTGTTATAAATTCAGAAATAGAAGCTCTGTTCCCTTGTAGCTTGGATAGCTCTGAGTCTGTTAAGTTGTTAGCAACAAGCTCATGCAGTAACCGCGCTGTAAGAGAGTCGTTTAGGCTAACGTGGATGGACGGTGCTGGCGGTGGCAGTAAGGACTTTAATGTCCAGTATAGCTAGTTCTTCTATATGCAAACGAAAATTTAACGAGCCATCCATTGTTAAATTTGCAGAGTGTATGCTTGTAAAAAAGGCATACAGATAACTGGATAGTTGGTTGGATTAAGCATTGGCATGTAAGTGACCGTTGACGGCATGGCCGCTCTTTCATATCTGACCCATAGGGATATGGGAAATGTCACTATGATGTCTGGAACATCATTGACCATGTGATCGCGGCATTTGCACTTCCGTATGCAGCAGATGCCGTCGTCGAGCCCTCATGGATACTTCTTGTGAAATAAAAGGGGTGGCGTGTCACTGGAATGACAGTGCTTAATCATCAGCTTCCGCTGTTAAGCCGCAAACGAGTAGCAAAAGAGTTTGCCGACCTTTGATAAGATCGAAAGCGAGGACTGACACATTTCTTTCTGAGTTATTTACAAGAAAAATATAGGTGTCTTTGAGTATTCCAAGCTTCTATGACTTGGCCGTAGGGTTATATAAAAATGGCAGTCTTATGTGTGATAGATTGGAGACTATTCTAATGATAAATTGGTTGAATACTAATGTATTGGTAGACATTTAAGCTGAACAAAAATAGTGGGTTAAGCTCTTATTCTCAATTACAATGCACTATTTTTATTCGCTAAATGCGGCATTAAACGAGCAGGAAACCCAGTATGAATATCCCAATGATTACCGCGCTTCAGAGTGCTATTACCGAAGCGCTCGCGGGTATACCAACCGCTGAGGCGGAGCAGATCTATGCATTGTCTTTCTATATCAACAACGAATATGACGATCCCCGTCTACCTACGCTGACAGTCGGCTATAACACAGTCGATGAGTGGCATGCCTCGATTCCAAAGGCTTCTAGCTCTGACGAAGCAAAATGGAACTATGCCTTCTGGCTTCAAAACGAACTCCTCGTCTTTGGGGATTCTGACTCTCAGACTGCGGATATCTTAGCTCGCTGGGTGGCCGATCTCGGTCTCGGGTACAGTGATGCGGAGGAAGATGTCGATTTTGAGCGCTGCCTTGAGCTCGGTCAGGAGATAACCGAGCAATTTGTTGCCGCAGTATGCGTTGTCGCTTCTACACTCCATTCCAACTTAACCGTTAGTCGCGTTTTCGGTCGTTCGGTACCCATCATAGTTCACGAGTTCGAGTACTATAACGAGATCGCAGATCAGACAGAGGCCTGTAACCCTCCCAGACTCGCCGAAGAGTTCGTTTCTTGGGTGCGCTCAATCTAACGTTGGTTATCAGTTATAGGTGGTAAGGATATAGGGCAGATTGGTTGGCGGTTTCAATAAGTCTAATCACAGAGTTTAATCACATAGCTTAATCACATATGAAAAAGGATGCATCGATGAACGATGAGCAATACGAGAAGGGGCTTGAGGTGCGTCGTGCTGTGATGGGCGATAGTTATGTGGATAAGGCGCTCAATAGTGCGACGGATTTTACGCAACCGCTGCAAGATTTAGTTACGGCCAATTGCTGGGGTGAGGTTTGGGTACGTGATGCCATCTCAAGGCAAACGCGCAGTTTGATTACCATAGCGACGCTGGCGGCATTAAAGGCGCCGACTGAGTTAAAGGGCCATGTGCGGGGCGCGCTAAACAATGGCTGCTCGGTTGAAGAGATCCAAGAAGTCTTACTGCATTGCACCGTTTACTGCGGTATGCCTGCGGGGATTGAAGCTTTTCGAGCTGCAAAAGAGGCGATTGAGGAGTGGCAGGCGCAACACAGTTAGCTCACTTGGTATTAATCATTTTGAGCGTCAATGGCTTGGAGGTTTAGTTGCTGTGAGATTTAATTACTTTGCGGTTTAGTGGTTTTAACATTCGCTAGGGGAACTGAGTTACGCGCATTCCCCTAGCGCATGATGGCTACAAACTTGAACAGTCTGCGCTTATTTTTGCAGTTGGGCTTTTGCGGCTTCTACTTTTGAGAAATCCAAACCGAGTTCGAGCACGGCTTCTTTGATCAAAGCCGGTTTCTGCATCACTAGCCCCAGCAGTTGTTGTAGTTTTTCGGCTGGGATGCCTAATTGACCGAGCGTACCCATCGCCATTAATGGATTTTCGGTTAATGTTTGAAACAGTTCTTGAATTTTAGCGTCACTGACGTTGTGTTCTTTTAAGATGGCAATAATGGGATTCATTGCATTACCTTGTTGATATGAAAGTTAAACAGGTGCCGATTTTATCACAGTTCTGCCAGAGTGGTTGCCTCACACATGCTGTACCCGTTGGATGTTGCCACGCTTTACCTATGCCATTAAGCGCATTAGATTTTATTCCCAATAAGCTTTACTCTGGTGACGTATTCCCCAAAATCTGCCGATAAAACCTGAGCGACTGTCGTGCATCGTGAGCCGTTGCATTGGATATTGTGGCTCTAGATATCATGACTCTAAGATATCATGACTCTAAGATATTGTGGCTCTAGATATGATTGCCTTAGATATCATGGAGCAATGCGATTGGGTAATCGCTGGCTTTTATCATCCCTTAAAAATAGAAAGGAACTGTGGTTATGCTTGATGTTGTCGCGAACCAAGACAAAAGTATTGTGGTTAAACAGTTACGATACGGGCGTGATAATGAGGTGCTAGTGGTCGATGAGTGGCAACTGCACCCTGCTGAACATTGGGCGATTTTCGCGACCGACAGTTATTGTGGTTCCTTGCTCGGGCGAATATTAACGGGTGATATTCTGCCCGATGAAGGGACGATTGCTGGCCTGCCGCAACGTATCGGCTGGGTGTCACTTGGGTTGCAACAAGCGTTGCTGGAGCGCGAGTTAGAAAAAGACGAGTTGGATTACGGTTCGAGTGTCGAATCCTTAGTGTTGGAATGCTGCCAAGATGCCAAGCAACTCCCAGCATTATTACAAAAGGTTGGGCTTGAGCCGCTGCGTCGGCGTGGTTTTCGGCAATTATCCACGGGCGAAACGCGCAGAGTCATGCTGGCACGTGCACTGGCAATGTTACCGCAATTGCTGATTTTAGATGACCCTTATGCAGGGCTCGATGCTGAACATCAGGCGAGCTTATCTGAGCTGCTGAGTGAAGTGGCCGAGCATAGCCAGTTGCTGATCATTACCTCTCGTCAAGAAGAATTGCCGTCGTGCATCAGTCATGTGGCGCTGTTTAATGGTGAGATGCTCAAATCGGGGCAGAGTGTACACAAACTCAGCCCGTCGATGTCGATTGAGCAATGGCACAATCATCCTGTGATGGCGCAGTTGAATGCGTTATCCGCCCAACGTAGCGATGAACTCTTGGCCTTAATGGAGCGGCAAAGGCACAACGCCGAGGCGTTTGATCCTCTGGTCGAGATTAAAAATGGCAGAGTGGAATATGTCAGTGGGCTGATTTTCAGCGGCGTGAATTGGCGCATCGAGGCAGGGCAACATTGGCAAGTTCGTGGCCCAAATGGCTGCGGTAAAAGCACTTTGCTGGGGCTGATTTTAGGCGACCATCCCCAATGCTATAGCAATGACATCACACTCTTTGGCCGACCTCGCGGAAGCGGCGAGAGTATTTGGCAGATTAAACAACGGATTGGCATAGTATCGTCGGCGCTGCACTTGCAATATCGCGTCAGTTGCTCGGCATTAGATGTGCTGCTTTCGGGCTTTTTTGACTCTATTGGCCTGTACCATAAACCCACTAAGCCTCAGCTAGATTTGGCGAAGGAATGGTTGGCGATTTTGCACATGGCAGGGCTGGCGAGCACAAGCTTTAAGAAGCTCGATTATGGTCAGCAGCGGTTACTGCTGATAGGTCGCGCCTTGATTAAACAGCCACTGTTGCTGATTTTAGATGAGCCGTATCAGGGCTTAGATTTCATCAATCGCACCTTAGTGATGCGGGCGCTGGAGATGATAGCCGAGCATCATCTGAGCCAATTGCTGTACGTGTCACACCATAGGGAAGATGCCTTACCTGCGATTAGAAACTTTGTCGATTTTATCAAGCAAGATGACGGCTATTCGGTACAGGTGAACTACTGTGAGTCTGAGGATTTAACCCGTTTAAATCAGTAAATGCCACCTATCGCAGCAGCTTAACGGCTGCTTATTTGTTTGCAGAGTTTGTCATTATCCCTCGGCACTCCAACGCAGGTTAAAATTGACTTTACAGGGCGCTAGCCATTAAGTGTGTTAGTCACGCTCAATGGCAATATATCTGTGGCGCGAAAGATTTTCGTATTCCAGTGAAAACTGAGATACACCACATATCGATAATGAGGGTATCGCCCTAGTGTTTTATCCCCCATTCGTCAGACAGCAGTTCTGTTAATTAGTCATGCTTGATATAGGTAACTGTGAGCCGTCTTACAGTTTTGAATGTCGTTGGCGCGAATAATAGTTTCTGGCCTAGGCCAAAAACTCGTAACAGTTTTATGGTTCATCCACTGAACTTATTCATCAAGTCAGTTATCACGCTTGAGAATCCAGAGCTATGGGCTTCCTTAGCGAGATGAGCCCGAGTGTCACTCGTTGTACCAAAGATGTGCACTAAGACCTAAAACATGATTTCAAGACATATAAGACGACTTAAAGATAAAAACATTTATGCCAAGACCTAAAAAATGCCGTCAATTATCGAGCTGTGTGCCCTGTAGTCTATTTAAGCCTAATGGGATCCCTGCGGTTAAATTAACCCATATTCAATTAGAGGCCGATGAGTTTGAGGCCCTCGAACTGGGTGACGTTAAAAGATTAAGCCAGATCGAAGCCGCGGCCTTGATGGGGATCTCTCGACAAACCTTTGGATACCTTCTCGCCAATGCCCGCAAAAAGGTGGCGACGGCTATCACTCAAGGTCAAGCCTTGAGGCTGCCAACCCAAACAGACAAGGATTTATCATGATTATTGCCATGCCGATGAGCCGCGAACGCCTCGCCAGTCACTTTACGAAAGCCCTACAAATTGGCTTTTATAATGAACAGTTTCAGCTGATTAAGCTGGTCGATAACCCGGCAATTGAGGGTGACTGTAGTGCTAAAAAAGCCTTATTAGAGCTGATTATTCAACAAGGTACCGACATTGTACTTGTGCAGAATATCGGTGAGCGCATGTTAGGAAAGTTGCTCGATGCGGGGATTAGTGTGAGCAAAGGCAGTGCGAGTCAAACAGTGGTGACTTTACTTGCACAAACGGCGGATCTTAATCTTAGATTGACGGATGCATCCCAAGGCCGCGATTCACTCAAACATGCAGCCAAGGGCGGATGTTGTCATTCTACAGGTGACGGCTGTGGTTGCAGCGGTAAAGCTAAAGCAGCACCTAGATCAACACGTCTTATGGGCATGCCCGCAGCACAGGTTAAGCTCGATAAGTCAGTGCATTACGCTGGGTTTAGACCCTTGGTAAACAAATAATATCATCGTTTAATTTGGATTATTCCGTCACAGTTAAAGCGTAGGGGCGGGCAAGCGCCCCTCGAATATCCGCTAACGAAAACACCTTGGAAAACCGTCCAAAGGTTTTGCCATAAAACACACATTCCACCACCGGCAAGGCAAATACATTGCGGCTCGCCGCTATCTCACCTTGGGCTTGGCAATCAATATAGGCCATCCGCATCAGCGGGAACGCTTGCGCCAACATCTCTGCAATTCTCGGTTTGAGCGTTTGGCACACACCGCAGTCCGGCGCACCAAATAACAACAGCACCGCCGCATGTTCAGTTAACATGGACTCAAGCATCTCAGGTGAATCAATGTGCATGATGATGTCGGTGTGCATACGTTGCCATTTGGAAGTTGTTATGGGTATGAATTCATGGGCTAGTTTGCGTATTTCTAGGGTTAAAGCCAGCCCATTGTTACCACGCTACTACCGATAAATTGACCAAGGTAGAATAAGCCAAGCATGAGAAGCCCGATACTGGCAGCAATCACTCCGATTTGCTGTATGCCTGTCAGGCTATCTCGCCATTGTTTTAGATTATTTATCATTTCACTACTAGTGACCTGCTACCTGCTACCTGCTCAGGCTTAAGGTTATACGCGTGACTTTACATATGTCGCATCGCTAACTGCACCACTGGCGCTCGCAGGGAATGCCATCATCGTCACCATCCATTTGAGTATTGGGGCAATTTTGGATGTAGAAAGTCGCCTCAGCACAGGAACTCATGTGGCTGCAATGGGTTTTACCCGCTTCACATTGGAAACTTGGTGTTGCCGTTGCTTGTGTTCGCGCTTTAGTTTCATACATGGGCATTGGCTGAATGTCTTCATTCGTGAGGACAGGTACTTCATCGATTGCAGGAGCTTCGTTGAATTCTTGGTATTGTTTAAAGCCAAAGATAACTATGGCCACGATGATTAGCAGCGGGATTATCGTATTAAAGGACGATTTTCGTGAGTTATGGTGATGCGCTTTGTCTTTGTTATTGAAGTTGAAGTTTTCATTGCGTGATTGGACATGAGAGTGGGAGCGCGGTGTTACACTCGCTGCAACGACAGCGACGCCTTCAATTGAGGCGATAACCGCTTTTCTCTTGCCATCATTTTGCACTTCCGTTTGATACAGAATGCTGTCGCCCACTATGGGTTTTCTCGCCATCTTTTTCAGCACTGAAATGTGAATAAACACATCTTGGGCTGCGTTTTTTTCAGGCTGAATAAAGCCAAATCCCTTTTCATCGTTCCAGCGTACCAGTACGCCTCTATCCATGAGCATTTTCTATGTCCTTAATTTAACCGCTTAATATTTTTAGTTATTGAATATCAATACTTACTTGAGTCGCTCCGATTTATCTTTTTTAAGGAGCAAACGGTACTTAGGTTGACGAATCGGCTATTCAATGTTGGCAGCTAAGTTACTCAAGCAAAGGAAGTTTTGCAATTTTTTATCTTGAATTTGCTTATGTGTGACTCATTCGCATTGAGTGTATGGCGGTGGGGAAATGTGAGCACTTAGCAGGAACGGTTGGCATTTTTGTAAATTCAATACAAACAATAGATTGCATTAATAATAAATAAAGTGATCAAAAAATGCGCATGAAAACTTGCAATTTTACTGTGTGCTACATAGTATTTGCTGTGTGGCGCACAGTGTGTGTGACACAGTGTTAAGGACAGGAATTCGACAATGACAAGTTCACAGCTAGTCAAAATGCGACTCGAGTTGCGCCGTGGGGTATTAGTGTTGGCGGTACTGGGATTATTAAAACAAGCCCACTACGGTTATTCGCTCCGCAAACAGTTGCAGGAAGGCGGTATCGATATTGACGAAGGGACTCTGTATCCCTTAGTGCGCCGCCTAGCCGATCAAGGATTGTTGGATAGTGAGTGGCGACAGGCCGAAGGGCGTGAGCGTCGTTATTACCAATTGTCGTCATTGGGCGCTGAGTTGCTCAGTCAACTGACCGATGAATGGCAGCAACTTAATGGCGCCTTGGCTTTTTTACTGGAGCAAAGCGCTGACACTAATAGCTCAGATATAAAAAGCTCAGACGAGAGTGCAGAGGAGATTTGATATGGAATTAGTCGATCGCTATATCGCCGCGGTGCAGCGAGAATTGCCCGAGAACAAACGTCAGGAAATAGGCCGTGAATTAAAAGCCAATATCTGCGACCAATTGGATGCCCTATCTGAACAAGGTAAATTGACTGAAGCGCAAATTGTCGCGGTATTAAAGCAAATGGGTCATCCCTGTAAGGTCGCGCAGCAATTTGTTCCGGCAGTGCCTATTATTGCCTCTGAGGATATTCCGCTTTTTAAACATACACTTTTCACTGTGCTTGGGGTCTTGTTTGTGCTGCAGGTTGTGGGCGGCACGACTCAATGGTTGGGCTCGGCAGGGGGGGATCTATTAGGATTTATCCACCATATTGCTAAAGGTTTTATTGGCGATGCCTGTCTTGCCTTTACCGCTATCCTGTTAGCCTTTTGGAGTTTCTCGGCTCAGGGGAAACCCCTATCTGGCAGCAATTGCCAAAAATGGCAGCCGCAGAATTTGCCTAAGGTTGGGCCCGGTTGGCAGCATATTAGTTTAAGCGATGTGTTTACCGATCTGGCGACATATCTTTTTCTCTTACTTGTGATCTGGTGTTCTGTGTGGATGAGTAGCGAGCAATTAGCCGCGCGGACTGTGATTTTCAGCGCCAGTGCTCAGCAATTGTTGCAATGGTTTAGCCCTATTATTTTGCTGTCTATGGGCAATAGTCTCTGGCAACTACGCCGCCGAGTGTGGACTACTGAATTGTTACTGGCGAATATGGGGATCAATCTTGCTTATGCCTCGTTCTTAGTCTTTCTGGCCTTTAGTTCGCCACTATTACAAAGCCAAGTACAAAACCAAGGAGCTGAATTAAATGGGGAGTTTACGTTATTACAGTTAGAACATTGGCTAAGTTATACTCTAGTGATTGCCGCTATGTTCCCTGGCTATGAGGTGATTCGCGATGGGTTGCGTTGGCGTAAACTCGCAAGCAAATAAGTAAGGTTTAACCTAGGTTTTGTAGGTGAGTTTTATGCGCTTTTTCATCGAATACATGGCCTGTTCAGTATGATTGAACAGGCTTTTTACATTAGTGCCATCTTCTGTGGAGAAAAGTAAGACACGACTTTTACCGTCGATGCTGATTTATTCTGGGGTATCGCCATTATTCATTTCATTATTAAGCGATTTTTGGGCCTGTTGTTTGTAGGTGTCAAATATGCCTTCTTGCTTCATCTGTTTGAGTTCCCGAGCAAGATTAACGGCGAGTGCCGCGTGACGTTTATTTAAGTAACCATAGCTGGTGAGTTCTTCTAGGGTGGTAATCGCGATTATTTTGCTGCCTTGAAACTCAGGCGTTTGTAATAGATCCAATGAGCTTGCCTCCGTATCAATATAGATATCGATTCGGTCGCGGAGCATTTTACGAAAGGAGCTCGCAGGGGATGAAGATTCAGTCAGACGCTCCTTAGGAATGAGTCCCTTTAGCTTTTGTTCTGCGAGGAACACGCCTCGATAGTATTCGATCTTGTATTGACTCTTTTGCAGTGCTTGCCAGTCAGGTATTTTGATTTCGGGATTGTGCGCGAAGGCAATTAAATGGGTATCGATAACCGGTTCTTCAATTCGAATGAGGTTGGTAAACTTTTCGCCATAATGAGATACACGCCCCGGCTCGCCATCCACTTTACCTGAGTCCGCCATCATACTGGCACGGGCTGCGGGAACCACTTGATAGGAGAAGTCATATCCTAAGCGTTCAAAGGCTTGGGCGTAAATCAGTTCAGCCCATTTAAAGTAGAAGTTATGTTTGGGGTCCTCATAAAACGCCATCGTAATGATAGGTTTATCAGCAATCATCGCTGTGGTTTCTGCTGTTGATTTGCTGGTTGCATGAACCGAGACACAAAAGAAAAGGCCTACCCACACACTCCAAATCTGCATATTGTTCCATCGTTGCATAGCGTGTCTCTCAAAGTGTTGAGTTATTTAGAGTATAGCTAGCCTGATAAATGGGTTCATTTTTATTCAAGCAAGATTATTTTATTTCCATGATTTCGTACTAACACACGGTTGAAATGTGATCTGCTGGCGGACATTTTGTCCTTTTGGGTTTAAAAATGTGCGATACGGCACATAGAAATGATATTTGCCTGTATTTTGCTGGTTTTTTATTCATCAGAGTTTGAGCTTGATCGGTTTTTTGCTTGTAAATAAGGCGTTAAATCCCTGCCGTCTATCACCTGTAGTAGGAAAGAAAGGATGAAATCGGGACTGGGATTATCAGGAATGCGGTTATCAAAGCTTTGGTTATCAATGACGTGGTTATTACCTCTTTGTTGTTTATCGAGTGCCGTAGTGGCAGAGGCGGCAACGGACAATATCGAACGCCTTGAGGTGCGCGGCAGGCAAATTAACACCTTAGGCCATAGTACTTCGGCATCTGAGGGGATAGTCGGCGCGGCAGAAATCGAGAGTCGCCCCCTATTACGAACCGGCGAAATCCTCGAATTTGTTCCTGGGATGATAGTCACTCAGCACAGTGGTTCGGGTAAGGCGAATCAGTATTTCTTACGCGGCTTTAATTTGGATCATGGCACAGACTTTAATACTCGAGTCGATGGTATGCCTGTGAATATGCGAACCCATGGGCACGGTCAGGGTTATACGGATCTTAACTTTTTGATCCCTGAACTTATAGGCGAGATCCATTATGCCAAAGGCGCTTATTATCCTGAGGTGGCCGATTTTTCTGGCGCGGGTGCTGCACAATTACTGCTGGCTGATCAACTCCCACATAACCAAGTTGGGGTGACGTTGGGTGAATATGGCTACCAGCGACTCGTGGCGACTCAGGAGCTAAACACTGACATGGGTCGTTTTATTTGGGGTGGTGAGGCACAAACCTATGATGGCCCGTGGACGGATATTGATGAGGATGTGAGTAAGATCAGTGTCGTCGGGCGTTATTTAACTCGGCTGGGTGAGGGTGACTTGAGCGTCACTATGATGGCTTACGACAACAGCTGGAATTCGGCGGATCAGATCCCCGCCCGTGCGGTGGATTCTGGATTAATTGATTTTTATGGATCTTTAGATAAAGACGTTGGCGGTGAATCTAACCGTTATAGCGTTTCAGCTAATTACGATGCGGGTGATTGGCAGGGAAATGTCTACACTATTCGCTCGACTATGAATTTATTCTCTAATTTTACCTATTTTTTAAACGATCCCATCAATGGTGATGAGTTTGAACAAGTCGATGAACGCACGATTTGGGGCGGCGATCTTAAGCGTGATTGGCAGACTTCACTTGGTGGCACTCAACTGAATTACAGTGTGGGCGGCGATGTGCGTTATGACGATATTGGCGCAGTGGGTTTGTATAACACTCAGGCGCGACAAAGGTTGAATACGGTAAGGCTTGATGAAGTGCAAGAGTTGTCGAGTGGCATCTTTGGCAAAGTTGAGTGGCTGCCAGCTGATCAATGGCGTTTTAATCTTGGGCTGCGTTACGATTATTTTGATGTGCAGGTCGACAGTGATAATCCGCTTAACAGTGGCGATGCGTCCGATGGTATGTTCAGCCTCAAAGCCAGTGCTTCTTATTTGTGGAGCGATAATCTTGAGCTATATGTTAATGCAGGCCAAGGGCTGCATTCGAACGATGCACGCGGTGCAACGATCAAGGTTGACCCTGTGAGTGGCGATGAGGTCGAAAAAGTCGATCTCCTCGTGCGTTCAAATGGCGGCGAATTTGGGGTGAAATACTATGACAGAGACTTTATTAATTTCTCTGCTGCGATCTGGTATCTGCAACTAGATTCAGAATTAGTATTTGTGGGCGATGCGGGTAACACTGAGCCGAGTCGTGCATCTGAACGTTATGGTGCTGAATTAACGGCTTATTATTGGCTGAATGAGGCAATCAGTATCGATATGGAATTAGCGTGGACTAACGCCAGATTTACTGAAAATGAATTTGAAGAGGGCAAGTATATCGATGGCGCGGTTCCCTTTGTTGCCAGTGCGGGCATCACCTATCGACCCGACGGCGATGGCCTGTATTCGAGTGTACGCGTGCGGCACCTTGGCGAGCGGGTGCTCGACAGCTTTAATGACCACAAGGCTGATGCGACCACATTAGTTAACCTCGCATTAGGATACGAGTTCCGCCGCTTCGATACTAAGCTTGAGTTGCTAAATGTGTTTGATAGTAAAGATCACGACATAGATTATTTTTATGCCTCTCGTTTGCCCGGCGAAGCAGCCGAAGGGGTTGAAGATCAGCATTATCATCCTGTTGAGCCACGAATGGTGAGAGTCAGCGTGAGTTATCATTTCTAGTGGTATTCATCGGTTAAGGCGATATCGAAGGTTATTACGTATGTCGCCGAGCAAAAATGTATCTCATTAAGCGTCCAGATAGTTGGGCGCTTTTTTCTGCTGCACTCATTTAAGCGCTAATTTAGGCACTAATCTAAGTCCAAATCGCTTCAAACTATGTGGCTGCAATAATTTACTATTCCCGCGCTGACAATGGAGGCTAGAATGATGACGAGTTGATCTGAGTTTTCCCCTGTTTTACAGCTGATGCTATAGGTAATCGCCGCGAGTTATGAGTACTGCAACACCCATTGAAAACATTAATTATTGGCGTCATCCTAGCTTATCAGGCATAGAACTGAGTCAGGCGGAATTTACGCATTTCAGTTTTGATAAACATGTGCATCTGGATTACCACTTAGGTGTCGTCACTCAAGGTGCACAGCAGTTTGTGAATAAGGGCAGCAGTTATCAGCTTGGTCAGCATAGTTTATCGACCTTAAATCCCGATGAAACCCACGATGGCCAGAGCCGCGATGCCGACGGTTATCGGGTGAAAGTGATGTCGATCCCTGTGGAATACATGAATGAAGTCAGCCAAGAACTGGGTTTGAAGGAGCACTTTTTTAGCGCGCCTATGGTGGATGACCCGACGCTTTATCAATATTTTATTCAGCTACACGAGCTATTAATCCAAGGCCAATGCAGTGCACTCGCGGGCGAGTCCCATTTACTGAACTTTATTCATCTGCTGCTGGAGCGTTACCCCAGCGGCGCTTCATCTTGCATATCCAAACCGAATCAACCGCAGGGGTTATCTAAGTTGCAGGTGAGCTTAGTGAAGCAGCGAATTCACGATGAACCTTGGCATAATACTCAGCTTGAAACCTTAGCCAATGAAGTGAGCTTAAGTAAGTTTCAGTTTTTACGGCAATTTAAACAGGCAACAGGGATGACACCCCATGCTTATCTCAAGCGGGTGCGTTTAGAGTTGGCGAAAAAATCCTTAAGCCATGGCGCTCTAGTGGCGGATGTGGCGCAGCAGTTTGGATTTTTCGATCAAAGTCATTTAAACAAAGCTTTTAAGCAGGCATTCCTATTATCGCCAGTGCAATTTCAGCGGCGTATGCTCTAATTTCCCCCCGTCGTTCGACGCCGCTGGTTTTTAAAAAACACTGAATAGTGCAATTTATTACAATTCAGCGCTGCGACAAATTGCCATACTGGCTGCCTCAGTTATCGTTATTAACCTTTTTTGCGGAGCCGCATATCTATGGATTTATCTTTATTACTCACCTTGGCTGTAATCCATGCCGTTGCTTTAATCAGTCCCGGACCCGATTTTGCTATTATGGTGAAGATTGCGACTCAGCAGTCCAGAAGCACTGCGGTTGCCGCCGCTGTGGGGATTTCAATAGCCATTTTAGCTCATACGATTTTGAGTCTGACCGGTGTGAGTCTACTCATTAAGAGTTCGCACACTCTGTATCTCTTAGTGCAAATTGTGGGCGCTTCTTACCTCGCTTGGATGGGTTTTGGTGCCCTGCGTGCCGGTCTTGCGATACTCGCTAAATGTAAAATGACTGCCAGAGTCCATGCAGGGACAAATGATGATGCTGTTATTAGCGCTGGTGACGTTGAAGGCGTGGCGTCTGTTGCTGGTGGCTTAGGTGGCGCTATGTCGCGCAGGCAAGGTTTTTTGACTGGGTTTTATACCAATCTATTGAATCCAAAAGCATTAGTGTTTTTCTTAACCCTGTTTTCGGCCTTGATTACCCCAAGTGTTACAACGAGCACTAAAATCGCTTCCGCTATTTTGTTGTTGTCTTTGTCATTGGCATGGTTTGGCTTTTTAGCGGTAATGTTGTCAAAGGCGCAGGTGCAACTTAAATTGCAGCGACTAACACCGGTTATCGATGCGGTTATTGGTGTCATCTTTATGTCAGTAGCCTTGGCGATTTACTCAAACCTATTATTAACCGCTTAGTCAGGCGCAGTGTAAATCACCTTAGGTTTTAGTCTGAGGCACTTATGGTATTCTTGGCCTTTAGTCTCAGCAGAGACATTTGGAGTAAGGGATAAAGATGCCATTCGCCTCACGACTCAAGGGAAGCAAATTAGCTGTTTTCAGCCAAGTTAAACTGATGAATATCGCGTTTTCTGCGGCGTTAATATTCAGCGTTATGGGTTTAAGCATCAATGCAAACGCCGCTGATGAAGCCATGCCACAGGAATATATCCCTCTGGTGCAGGGGCTTATCGACGCCGCCAAGGCCAATGATCTTGAGGCGATTGCTAAGCGTGTGGCTTACCCGCTTAAACGTGAATATCCTATCCCCGCGATTCAAAATACGCAGGAAATGATCGCACGTTTCGATCAGGTTTTTGATCCTAAGCTGCTTGAGCAGATCGCCCATTCTAAGATTGAAGCCGATTGGCAGACGATGGGCTGGCGCGGCATTATGCTCGGTAGCGGTGTTGTGTGGCTGGATTTTGATGGCAAGATCATCGCCATTAACTATCAAACACCGGTAGAGGCAAAACTGAAAGCAGAGCTTATTGCTAAGCAACAAACGGCATTACATCCGAGTGTGAGTGAGTTTGTCAGCCCAGCGTTATCTTGGGAGACTGCCAAGTTTACCATTCGTGTCGATGATATGGGGAACAGCCAATACCGCTATGCCGCATGGGCAAAGGGTAAGGCATTGAGTGAAAAGCCAGATTTAGTGCTGAATAAAGGCAAACTTGTATTTGATGGCAGTGGGGGGAATCATTCATACCAATTTCGCAGCGGCCCATACCAGTATTATTGTTATGTCACCGTCTTAGGCGGCAGCGATAGTCCTCTAGGTGAGCTAGTAGTGTTTAAGAATGACCAAGAAATACTGACACAAGCTGTCATTAAAGCAGACTAGTCTCATTTCCCTATCCCTATGAGTGAGATTTAAAGCCGCGACTCTATGTTGATGGTCGCTGCTTTAGTAATCCTAACGACTTCCTTTAGCTAGAAGCTATTGCCCCAAAGTGTGTTTCGTAGTTTGAATGCTTTAATCAAAATCAAAGTCGTGGGGCTTCACCCCACACCCGACCAAGGAGGACTGCTCGTCCTATCAAAAACGTCCATGTTAAATAGCCAGCTCGATATCCATATCTCGCGTTCAAAGCGGTCGTAGGCCTTCGCCCTTGGATGCTCCAAGACGCCCCCAACGGAGTTGAAAGCCCCTTGTGCTCATTGCCAAATTTGCTATCGCTTCCGAAGGATGCGCT
This sequence comes from Shewanella sp. SM69, assembly GCF_025653985.1. Lineage (NCBI taxonomy): Bacteria > Pseudomonadati > Pseudomonadota > Gammaproteobacteria > Alteromonadales > Shewanellaceae > Shewanella > Shewanella sp. SM69. The sequence goes on along the minus strand of NZ_JAKKRV010000008.1, from coordinate 67,369 downwards.
TTACATCCATATAAATCCCTCCAGTTCGGCAGTCCCTGCCTCTCGCTCATAAGCGCGAAAATCACCGATTTTCATTCGCCCCTGCACCTGCGAAAGCTAGTCGGTCATCCATGACCGAACTCACGCACTCTTTATTAAATCAAGAGCTCTATTCGCCCTGCGGCAACTCCGAGTGGAGGTGTATTCCTTGGAGTTTTGAGTCGTTAGATAGCGATTGATCAGCAAAAAATAAGCGCGAAAAATGAGAAAGCTAAAACGATATCAAGTGATTACCCATCAAACTGTATAAAAAACCGCTACCGCAAAAAAGCAAATTCCTATAGCATCATTTATACCCATTTACATGGATGTGGCAGTGGCCATATTTGAGATTTAGTCAACAAGCGATTTATGCCCTGCAAACAGCGCAGCGCATAAATACTAAGACGTTAACTGCTACCTAGAATTGAGATTATGCGCGTAAAACTAAAAAAGATAGCCGACAATTTGAGCGATGAAGAACATTTATCTATCGCGGATGAAATACGCCAAGGAAAAATCGATGGTATATCTCTATCATACTTAGGTGGTGCTTTTGGTCCTACATGGTCTGCGGGTAACGATTACAGTTTAGATTTCCTGAAACACTATTCGGGCATTAGAGCTTTAGAGATTTTTCTTCCTGGGCTAACAAGTATTGATGCTATTGCTGAGCATGTAAACGAAATAGAGTTTTTGAGTCTGGGAGAGCTTAATAAAAAAACTGTATCTTTAAGGCCTCTATCAGATCTGAATAAGTTAAATTCTCTGAGTTTGGTCAAAAATAAGAAAGATATCGATTCTATAGCTACGCTCACTAGCCTTAGAGACCTAACCCTTTCAGGGTATCAAGAAAAACAAATAGAGCATGTTGCCAGTCTGAGTAATTTAGAAAGTTTATATTTGGGTTTTGGCACATTTGAAGACCTAAATGCTATTAAAGGATTATCTAAGTTAACAAGCCTAGAAATACTTTGGGTAAAGAAATTACACGATCTAAGTGCCCTGGAAAACCTGACATCTCTTGAGATATTGCATTTAAGTACTCTAAAGCAAGTTACATCCATTCCAGATGTTTCCAATCTAAAGCACCTTAAGAGCTTAGTCATGGATACCATGAATGGACTTTCCTCTTTGTCAGGTATTAAAGGCAGCTCAATTAACGAATTGGCTGTAATTAATTCGAAGATAGATCCTGTATTGTTTTCTGAGCTAAATAATAGTTTGCCAGTGCTGCAGCGGCTTGTACTTGGTCTCGGAACTAAAGGGAAAACAAATGAAGCATCTAGTTTCTTTGATAGTTCCGTTATATGCGACACATTTAATGATTTAAAATACAGTACAGCCAGAGGCTATAGAATTGAGTTCTGCAGTTAACAAGGCGCTGCTGTCGGACAAATTTTCCGCTGCGCTCCAAATTTGCCGCAGAGCGCGGCGTTAGGCATACACAATGAGCCGTAGATACCTTAATCTTCAAGAAGCCGAGTCGGCGCTTAAGCGAGGGAAAGCAGTTGAGTGCTTTCTTGGTGGCTGTGAACGGTATGGCCGTGCTGGTATTCAATGGCTAAGCGTTCGAGGTCCCAAATCCGAAATAGATGTTTCAGTTTACGAAACTGCTGATTTGGGTGATGAATCATTCCTTAATATTTATGAGTTTGGTCCACTAGATCCAGATCTAGAGCTAGAGGATGCCAATGAGGTCAAATCATTCACTTCATTTGGCCAAGCGATAGAGTTTATTGAGCAACGATTCGCAGGATCATCTGAAAGGTTATTGAACGAGTTTATGATTCAAGATGAATATGCCGACTATATTTCGAGGGGCCGGAAGTAGAAATGCCTAACAATCGCAGGCACAGCGACGGCCTTTTCGTTGCAGCTCCGCCTTCACTACAAAGCCGCGCGTGCTGCGGGCGTTAACTTTATGGAAGAACTATGCACCCTCAAGCACCGCTTAAATTTTGCTATCAGGCCCTTACAAAAAAGGCGGCAAGCTATTATCGCTGGTGGGTTATCGGCACTATGTTACTTGTTCTTGCTGCATTCGTTGGTGTTACAGCTTTTGAAATGGCTGAGTGGTTATTATTTTTTACCTTTGTCCTTGCAGGGATGGTAATGACTATCACAACGCTAAGGCTTTTCTTAGTGAAACTATTTGAAGAGAATGCTGATGCGATTAATCTGTTCTCTAGTTATTTTCCGTCTCTGCTAGGCACCCGTAGATTGGAGTTAGCTTGTAAGATAACAAATTCAGTTTATTACGGAGTGTTTTATCTTTGTTGTTATTTCTTGTTGGCAGCTATTTTTTTGTTACCGCTGTCTTTAGTTGTAGAGTATGCAAAAAGTTAACAAGGCAAGTCAGCATCGCACCTTCGGTGCTGGACTCGCTAACGCTCGCCGCTTGCGGCGTTATGTTCTCAGGGAGAGGTTGTGAATTTGGAGCACTTTTTACGAGCCATGTTTATTGCTATAGCAATATGTTTTGTTCCAATTATGCTGTTTTACTGGAGTAATGAATCTGACTTAATAAAAATGGATTTTAAATACTTCTATGAATCAATACATTTTGTTTTAGTGTTCTATTTTATATTCTCAATTATTGGATGGATGTTAATTGGCTTTCCTGTGCATTGGGTGGCAGTAAAGTTCTTTAATCAGAATAAATGGTGTTATTTTTTAGGGATTCTAGCTTTCGGTATTCTGATTTCACTACCTTCTATGAAAATTGAATTGTTTTTGTTTTATGCAGGTATTTCGGGATTACAAGCAATCTTATTTTTGTGGTGGTTAGCAAGAGAACATAATAAGTTGCTTAAACGGACGTAAAACAGTTGGCTTGCGTTTGTAAGGTGATAACCCATAGAAATTTTAATCCGAACTCCACGAATTAGAGTAAAAAAACTAGCTCACTTTTGTACAAATGTGAGTTATAACATTCTGTGGAAATGACTATTCATGTAACATTATTCAGTCGGTTTTAATTCGCGAAATAAAAGAGCATTAAGGATGAACTTAATGCTCTTTTTTATGGATAAATGCCTGCTCAAACTGTGTTGCGGTAATGGGTTTACCGTAGAGGTAGCCTTGGCCTAAGTCGCATTCCTCGTGACGAATAAAGGCATCTTGTTCTAGGGTTTCTACGCCTTCGGCGATCACTTCCAAGTCCAGTTTCTTACCAATGGCAATAATTGCCTTGGTTAACTCTCTATTTTGTTCGTTTTCTTCGAGTTTACTAATAAAGCAGCGATCGATTTTTAAGGTGTCGAAAGAGTATTTTTGTAGATAACTTAAGGATGAGTAGCCTGTGCCAAAATCATCTAGGGAGATGCGGATACCGAGTTCTTGTAGTTTTTGGATGGCATTGTGGGCAATGTGTTCATCCTGCATCAGCATGCCTTCGGTAATTTCAAGTTCTAAGGCGGTGGGGGGCAATTGATAAAGGGTGAGTAAGTCGGCTATGTGTTCGCTAAAGCGGGGATTGCGCATTTGCAAAGGGGAAATATTGATGGCGATTTTAAACTCTTGGCCTACCTCGCGACACCATTTTGCCGCCTGAGACAGTGCGGTATGCAATACAAAATTGCCAATATCGATAATCTGGCCATTACGTTCAGCTAAGGCGATGAATCTGTCTGGGGCGACATTGCCAAGGATGGGATTATGCCAGCGCAGCAGGGCTTCGGCACCAATCACTTGCTTCGTCTTTAAGTTAATAAAGGGTTGGTAATGCAGGCTTAACTCGTTCTTGTTCAGTGCATCGACCAAGTGGGATTCCAGTTGATAGCGTAGGTTTAAAGCGGCTTGCGTATCTTGATTAAAGAAGCTGTGAGTTGAGCCATCAGCCTTGCTGATCGTCATGGCCGCTCCGGCTTTTTGCAGCAGGATGGCGGCATCGATACCATCCATAGGCGCTTGTGCTATGCCCATGCTCGAGGGAATCGTGATTACAAAATCAGCCACACCAAAGGGGGTATTACAGCAGTTAAGCACTTTATTGATGAGTTTATTGGTTTCGTTATTCGAAGGTTTGTGGGCTTGAATAATCACAAATTCGGCGCCAGCGATGCGGGCGATAAAGGTGTTTTCATCGGTATAGTGCTGTAAACGTTGGCTGAGAATAGTGAGAATTTTATCGCCAATCAGGTAACCATAACTGTCGTTGATGGATTTGAAATTACGCAGCCCAAGATAGAGTACTGAAATCTTTTCTTTGCGATTCACTTTTTCGAGCATGATCGACAGACTATTAATCAAATTGATGCGGTTGGGTAATCCCGTGAGTGGATCGTAGCTTTTATGGTATTCCAGTGAGGTTTCGGTGGAGGTGCGGTTTTCGATTTCTTTGATGAGCTTGCCGCTAAGTTCGGCGAGTTCATGGGTGCGCTGTTGTACTTTTTGCTCTAGCTGCTGATTGTACAGTTGTAGCTTAGCCTGTTGATAAAGGGTGACTAGGTTAGCTTCGATACCATTTTGAAACCGAGCGAGTAAGCTGCGAAAAGATTGGCGGTAATTATGCTCTTGGCTATCGAGCATGCAGATAGTGCCAAAGGCACTGCCATCTGGCCAACGTAAAGGTAAACCACAGTATGCGATCATGCCGAGTTTAATGTCAGGATTTTTGTCCCAGTTTTTATCCTTTAGGGCATTAGGAATGTGGAGTTCCTTACCTTCTTTGATCACTGTTTCGCAGTAAAGTCCGTGGCCTAAACTGTCTTTATCATGTTTTTTATAGGGATTACCTTGGGTGCGGCTCGAGGTAAAGACCTCAATATCGGTTTGATGGACACGCATGATCAAAGCGGCGGGAGTGTCGACTAATTCAGAGAGCAAATCTAAGGTTTGTTGCCAGTTATCAACCATTTCTTGGGGAACAACGATTTTGTCTGTGTCGATCGTAATGTCGGCAAATAAACGATCTTTTTGAGACTGGTTAATGGCGAGGTTGTATGGCATGAATGCTCAGTCCTAGAGGCGCGATACTATTCATAAACTATAGTCTTTTTACTCATGATGTGAGTCTTTTCGATAAATTTAGTTACTGCAAAATCTCAGTTCTATCTTAAATGCTGCGCTGTTAAATCTCTTAAGTGTTAGGTAAGAATTCAACGGTACTCTAACACTAAATGTTCTGATTTTTGGATTTATTAGTGAATAACTATCTGAAAGATAAAGTTATGATGACATTTATGGATTTTGCTAAGGGGCATTTAATTACGCCGCTTTTAGTGTTTGCAGTGATCATAGTGGGGCTTGAATGGACTCACGCTGATATGAGAGTCGCGACTTTGTTATTTCATTGGCAAGGGGGCATCGACTCTTGGCCATTGAGAGGATATTGGTTGACCGAAGATTTACTGCATGTCACTGGGCGTAACTTTGTCATCTTGTTGGCGGTGAGTGTCGTAGTCGGCATTGCCTTTAGTTTTCGAAGTGACAGGGTAAAACCGTACCGCAAGGGCCTGATTTACCTATTTAGTAGCGTATTGGCGAGTGTGTTGCTGGTCCGAATTGGCAAGAGCGTTACTCACATGACCTGCCCGTGGGATGTGATTGAGTTTGGCGGCCAGATGATACATTCATCCTTGTTTTCTCGTTTACCTAAAAGTGCTGAGTTTGGTCAATGTTTCCCTGGTGGCCATGCCAGCGGCGGGTTTGCTTGGGTTGCCTTGTATTACGTGCTGCATGAGTATCGCCCGCATTTAGCTAAGTTTGGATTAATCTTTGGTTTGAGTTTAGGCCTAGTATTTGGCATTGGCCAAGAGTTACGCGGCGCCCACTTCTTGAGTCATGATTTATGGAGTTTAGCCATAGCATGGACGTCCGCTAGCCTACTCTACTATGTGTTTTTTCTGCGCTCGCCTGCGTTTAGAAAGTCTAAATTGGTCGCTTTGGGTCAAATGTTCAAGGTTGCAAGTAGTGGAATACCGCAAAAATAACGAGCTGCAAAGCTAACGCCCTGAGTCCTTATTGGGTTCAGTGTTTTTTATAGCTTAAAATCTAAATTCGAAGCGCATATCAGGTCTGCGTAGGCGAGATCTTTCATCTAACAGTTGGTTTTTTTCATTGAGTAGGCTATTTTTCTGTTTCAATAAGTCAGCCTTGTCGGTGAGATTATTGATCTTGCCATCAAGACTGCTTATTTCCCTCTCTATGGTATTTAAGCGATCGGCAATCTCAGTTAAACGTTTGTTGGTCAGGTATTGTTGATGGCCTTGGTTATAGCGCTCAACAAACTGGTTATTACTGCAAACCCCATAATAACTTTCTCCCGCTAAGCCTACGCGGTAGCCATTTTCTGGCACGCAGTAACTGGCTAACCCTTGCTGGTATCCTTGTTTCCACTGCGCGGTATCGACACTGAGATTAAATTCACGACAATCTTTTTGATATTGATTTAATTGCCCAGAACTTGTCCCACGGTTGCCATCGGCAAGCCCAAGGGCAAACCAATCACTATTGGCGCATTCTTCAATAGATAAGCTGCTGCATTGAGTCAGGGATAGGACTGAAAGTGCGAGGAAAATGCTGGGATAGTGCATGGATAAGTTCTCTATATGTTGTGGCGTTTAGGATAAAGGCTCTTATGGGGGAGATCTAGCTATATATACCGCCGTTTATACGGTCATAGATGCATTTTATTGGGCTGAATCCATCACAGTTTAGCGGATGAATGCATGATAACCAGCTGATATTGTGATAGTTTGTGGTTAACACTTTAATGTCTGCTTTGGTGCTCGCTATGATTTCACTTATTTCATCTGCGTATTCAGCTTCAATACCGGCAGTTAAGTCGGCTCATCAATCCCTTGATACCGCCGAGCCAAGCGGACTTAAATCCTTTACCTATGGTGCATTAGGACTGGCAGCTCCTAAAGCTGAGGTCAGTTTTGATGGCACTGCAAGGAGTAAAATACCTGAGCCTAGTGTGGATGATTTAGATGACGTTAAGAGTTCAAACGACACTTATTACAGTGCAGGCCAAATATTGAAAGCGGCGGCGACCGTGGGCAGTGTGATTGCCTTATTTGTTTGAGTTAAGTTCCTGCAGCAATTTAGCTCTGGGTATTATTTTAACTGGCTTGGATTGGCATATTCGCCGCGGAAAATGGCTTGTTGTTTTGAGTCTGGTTTTATTGGGGGGAGCATAAAAGAATATTCTTTTAGTTAAAGCGGTATTTTCAGTCTCTTTCTTTGCCAAAGCGCTGAGTAAATCTGGTATTGTGTTTAACACGCAAGTGCATTAGTTTTTACTTAAAATTCGTTTAACAATCCTAAACTATATTCATCAAACTTCCGCTGGAGACCGCTTTTGTATGAAGATTTGCCCGCAGTATTCCATATCATGCCTAAGTAAGGTATAAGGGCGCTATGAAAACTCCGAAACGAATCCAACCCCTGGTTGATGAAGGACTGGTCGATGAGGTCATTAGCCAGTTAATGAGCGGTAAAGAAGCGACTGTGTACGTTGTACGCAGTGGTGATGATATCCGCTGTGCCAAAGTCTATAAAGAAGCGGACAAGCGCAGTTTTAAGCAAGCTGTGTTATATCAAGAAGGCCGAAAAGTCCGTAACAGTCGTCGCGCGCGCGCGATGGAAAAAGGGTCTAAATTTGGCCGCGATCAGCAGGAAGAAGCTTGGCAAAATGCTGAAGTTGAAGCACTTTACCGTTTAGCGAATGCGGGTGTGCGTGTGCCAACGCCTTACGGTTGTTTCGATGGCGTGTTGCTGATGGAGTTAGTGACGGATGCCGAGGGCAATGTCGCGCCGAGATTAAACGATGTCAGTATGTCGGCAGAAAAAGCCTTGAAGGATCATGCGTTGGTGATGACCTATGTTAAACGTATGCTCTGTGCGGGGTTAGTGCACGGTGACTTGTCTGAGTTTAACGTGTTAGTTGATAGTGAAGGGCCAGTGATTATCGACTTACCTCAGGCCGTCGATGCCGCTGCAAATAACCATGCTAAATGGATGTTAGCGCGTGATGTGAATAACATGACTCAATACTATGGTTTGTATGCTCCTGAGCTGTTAAAAACACAATACGCCAAAGAAATTTGGGCCCTGTTTGAAGCCGGTGAATTGAAGCCTGAAACGCCATTAACGGGTGAGTTTACCGAAGTGCTGGTTGAAGCCGATGTTAGTGCGGTCTTGGAAGAAATCCAAGCAGCCTTTGAAGAGGCACAAGAGCGTAAGCAGCGGATCCAAGAGGCAAACGAAGAAGACTATTAATCGTCAGTCGTTGTTTTTCACCCATAAAAAAGACGCTCAAAGTAGCGTCTTTTTTATGCTAAAAATTAAGTGAAATTATTATTTTTATTGTTGATTTTATTATTGTTATTTAATTTTTGGCGTTAGCCAATCCTTGGCTTAATCCCCGATGGAAGCTGGGGCCATCCTTGTTGCTACAAACAAGCTAGCAATCATCGAACAGTGTGATAAAAGGACAAGAGCTGAGAGATAAATATGTTCATGACTTGGGGGAGCACAATTCACATATTTAATCTTTGGGGAAGATTACTCCCTCAATTCTTGCCGAAACCTTGGTCACTCTTCAGTCAATCTATGTAATACCAATCACGGCCTTCCTTGGCGCACTACACTCATTGCAGTGCTGGATCATCATTGATCCTGTGAATAAAATGACAAGGCCAGAGAGAGAAATATGTTCATGACTTGGGGGAGCACAATTCACATATTTGATCTTGGGGGAGATAACTCCCTCCCTAGTCTTGCCGAAACTTTTGCATTGTCCCTATCCGTTTGTTGCTGTTAATACTATTTCCCAATCTTCGCTGGGTTCATCAATTTGGACGACAAGGCCGGACTAAAAAGGGCGCTGTTATTATTGTTGTTAGCACATCTTTTACATCGTTAGCGTTATCAGCAGGGCGATATGCAATCTCGTCCGGCCTTGTCTATTCGGGCACGTTTAGCTTGTTGTACAGGCACTCAATTGCCATGCAGCACTTAACCTATCGTGCGTAGCTCTTGATTGAGCTGTTTAATTTTTTTCTGTAGCTGGGCAATCTCACTCATTAATGCGCATTCTCTTTGCTGGGGTTGCAGATCGCTTTCTCGCACCCATTGGTAGACTGCCTTAGCAGATAAACCGTATTGACGTGCAACATCCGACAGTAAGCGACCTTGTACTTTAACCTCGGTGATAACATGTAGCTTGAGACTATTTTCTGCGATTCCCATGAGCGTTCCCTCTTTTTACTGCCTTCTAACCAAAATATGACCGTTTGCGTTGCCTTTTATTGATGATATTGACGCTGTTCTAAATCCCACTGGCTCAGACCTAGGTGGCGCAGACAAATCCATTCGTGGCGACATAGTGCGATAAAGTTCATGACTGTTTTCATACTTCCTCCTTTATGACCCTAAATACTCGAGCCCATTTTCTGTCTCGATAGGTCCATTTAATTTGGATTAATCCTGTTGAAGCCGACTTGAGTTTTCGGCGATTTCTACCGCGTCTGACTGTCTACTCACTTAGTAGTATGTAAAATTCGTGCCAATATTCTAATTTTTATTTTAATGTTTAAAATCATTGGCTTGTATATTCGATTAAAACGGCGTGATTTTTTAGTGCTGCCAAAAAAGGTGCAAGGCGCACTATTTCGGTGCCATTGGCTTGATATGGAGCAGGGCGGTCTAAGCCATGATTGAAGCCCGAAATCTGTATCTTTGCTGACTAAAATCTGGATTAGCATAATTGAAGATGGATAAAGGATTGTCTCCAGCGCAATTGCTTATATACTGCCTGCTTTGTGGCAATCCCTAGGTCATTCGTATTACCTAATGGACGTGATATTTCTTGCCCTTTTGAGCGGTATTCACAGTCATCAATCATATAAAGAGGTTATAAATGATGAAGTGTTTTCAGGCAGTGCAATCTAAACCATCCCTGTTAGCCATAGTGGTATTGACGACCGCGCTAGTTGCATCGGGTTGTACAACAATCAATCCCTATTCAAACGAAGAACAAACCGCTAAAGCGACCAGTGGCGCATTGATTGGTGCCGTCGCGGGTGCCGCAATTGGGGTGGTATCTTCGAGCAAGAGCGACCGCGGTAAAGGTGCTTTAATTGGTGCTGCATCGGGCGCCGCAGTCGGTGGTGGTATTGGTTATTACATGGATGTGCAAGAGACCAAATTACGCCAACAATTAGCTTCAACGGGCGTGAGTGTGACCCGTAACGGCGATAACATCATTTTGAATATGCCTAATGAAGTGACCTTCGGCGTAGATCAAACCGAGTTAAGTGACGGGGCTAAACGTGTGCTGAATTCAGTGGCGGTTGTGGCCAAGGAATACAGCAAAACGCAGCTCAACATATTAGGTTATACCGACAGCAGTGGTTCAGATTCTTACAATTTACGTCTGTCACAGGTCCGGGCTAGCGAAGTGGGTAATTACTTGATGAATAAAGGCGTTGCCTCTGCCCGTGTAAAATCAAAAGGTATGGGTGAAGCGAGTCCTATTGCATCAAATGCCAATGCAAATGGCCGAGCACAAAACCGCCGCGTTGAGATCGTACTAATACCAACGGGTAAATAGTCTGGTCTAAGCACAAAGTTCTCGCTGAAAAAGTCGCCTGGGGCGACTTTTTTGTTTTCAGTGGTGGGCTAATTGAGTGATTAGCTTGCCGGGCTTCAATTAGACAATTTGTCCTTTATGAAGCGCACCTTGAGTGACCTGCACCACAAACATATCACTGCTAATTACCTTGGGATGAGTTCAGCTTGATCCCTTTATCGATTTCACGTTCTGTATGGGGATAAGTCACAAGAATGACTTTTAGTGCCTAAAGGAGAATATGACTATGATAAGCAAAAATGTGTTAGTAGCCTTGAGTTTAAGTCCTGTCATCATGGTGACTGCTGTACAAGGAGTGCCGATGAAAGCCGAATTGACCACAGGAGTCACGCCGATAGAACTGCGCGCCGCAGGCAGTTTAAAGGCTGCGATGAGTGATATTATTGCTGCTTATCAAGCACAGTCGCAAATGAGTGTTGTAGCGCAATATGCGCCCTCAGGTTTATTGTTAAAACGTATTCAAGAGGGCGAGAAAGTCGATATCTTTGCCTCGGCGAATATGAAACATCCACAGGCATTAGTGGATTCGGGTCAGGGCGAAGCGGTGCAAATGTTTGCCCGTAATCAACTCTGCGCTGTTGCTCAAGACACAGTTCAGGTGACGAGTTCGACGTTACTCGATACCTTGTTAGATCCTAAGATTAAAGTCGGCACCTCAACCCCGAAAGCCGACCCCGCGGGTGATTATGCCTGGGCCGTTTTTGCTAAGGCCGAAGCGGTAAAACCCAATGCGAAAGCCGCGTTAGAGACCAAGGCATTACAACTGACGGGCGGTCCAGAGAGCGTTAAACCGCCTAAAGATCGCAATCCCTATGGCTGGGTGATGGAAAACAAGCAAGCGGATATCTTTTTAACCTATTGCACTAATGCTGTGCTGGCTAAAAAAGAAGTGCCTAGTTTACAAATCATCGACTTACCGCAGGAACTCGCCGTGGGTGCCGACTATGGTTTACTGGTTTTACAAGGTGCTAATACTGCCGCTAAGCCATTAGCTGAGTTTATTCTATCGACAAAAGGCCAAGCGATTCTGAGCAGTTATGGTTTTCAACCTCCGGCAAAATAGCCTTTTTTAGCTTTCCAGCGGGATAAAAAACGGCACCTTTGGGGTGCCGTTCTGTGGTTAGCTCAAACTGTTAAAGCGCTAGTTCATCAGGTAGAGCGTCGCTAACCCGAGGAAGGCGAACAGGCCAACCACGTCAGTGACTGTGGTGAGCACCATACCGCCAGCGAGGGCAGGATCGATTTTAAGTCGTTTTAAAATCAATGGAATACTCGCCCCTGCAAGCCCAGCTACTGTCATATTGATCAGCATAGCGCTACCAATTAATCCCGCCAGTGCCATATCATCCTTCCATAGCCACACGGCGGCAAAGACTAAAATCGACCACATCAAACCATTGAGAAAACCAATCGATAGCTCTTTACCGATAAGCCAGCGGGCGTTGCTTTGGCCGATATGGCCTAAAGCAATACCGCGGATCACGAGCGCTAAGGTCTGATTACCGGCAACACCGCCCATGCTAGGGACAATCGTCATTAGGATGGCGATAGTGGCAAATTGCTCAATAGTGCCTTCAAACATATTGCTGACCGACGAGGCGAGCAGGGCGGCGAATAAGTTTATAGTGAGCCAGAGCGAGCGACGTAGGGTACTTTTTAGCACAGGACCAAAAGTATCTTCATCTCCGTCCATCCCCGCCATACCCATCATGGAATGTTCAGCATCTTCGCGGATAACATCGACTACGTCATCGATTGTGATACGCCCGAGCAGCTTACCATCACTGTCGACGACAGGTGCCGATACCCAGTCATTGCGTTCGAATTTCTGCGCGACTTCGCTGTCGGACATGCTCACAGGAATACTTTGAATATTGGGATCCATGATATTGCGAATTGTGGTGCTTGGCGCGCAAGTCAGCAGATCTGCCAGCCTAACACCGCCAAGGACTTTGTCCTGTTTGTCGACCACATATAAGGTATCTGTGGTGTCGGGTAGGTTGCCCCTTTGCCGAAGATAGCGCAGCACCACATCGATATTCACATCGGGTCTTAAGGTGACTGTATCCGTATTCATCAAGCTGCCGGCGGTCTCATCTGGATAAGATAGGGCTTGTTCTACCCTCAGGCGATTTTGCTCCGTCATCGACTGCAACACTTGTTTGTAAACGGCGTCGGGTAGACTACGCAGAATATAGGCGAGATCGTCGGTGTCCATGCTTGCTGTCGCTTTCGCGACTCGCTCAGGGCTCATGCTGCGGATCAGTGGGTCTTTGAGTTCTTCACTCAACTCATCGAGTATGTCGCCTATTTGTTCCTGATCGATGAGCTGCCACAATACTTGTCTGGCACTTGGCGGTGATGATTCTAAGATCAGCGCGATATCTGAGGCGGCCATTTTTTGCAGCATATTGCGCACGTGTACGAACATGCCGCTGCTAAGCGCTTGGTTTAACTGGTCAAGACTATGTCCGGTGTGATCGTTTTCTGCATTATCTACGGGCATTTGTCCTCCATTGTGCGGCAAATTGGTTTGAGATCTTAGTGTTGGGCTAGGATTTAGTGGTGACTAAGCGTCAGTCGATGACATAGATTAAGGCGGCTAAGGTAAGGCCCGCGCAATGACCGCTAGTGTAATCGCCTGTGGCTTGTATCGTCGAGCGACAAATGTTTTGCCATGTCTGAATGGCAAGTTTTTTAAACTAGACATGAAGTGAAACTAACGATGAAGTGCTTAGTGTGAAGTGAAACTAACAGGCTTCGTCAAACTTAGCGTCGATTAAGGCACAAATGGCATCGAGAGCCGGCTCTGCATCTGGGCCTTCGGCGATCAGCTTGATGGTTTTACCCATGCCAGTTTCAAGCATCAGTAAGCCAAGTACACTGGCGGCCGATGCTTGTTTATCGCCTTGGATTAAGGTGATGGTCGCATCAAACTCGGAAGCCAGTACCACCAACTTAGTGGCGGCACGGGCATGTAAACCGAGCTTATTACAGATGGTTATCTGACGTTCAAGTTTTGGCATTATTGAGCTCTCGATGACGGGCATAAACTTTATGTTTACCGTTACTAAAGCGTTTTGCCAATTGCTCTGCGACGTAAACCGATCTGTGCTGTCCACCTGTGCAGCCAATGGCCACAGTTAAATAACTGCGATTGTTACGCTCGAGGTGCGGCAGCCAAGTCTCCAGTAAATTTTCGATTTGCCAGATGAACTTATTAACCAGTGGTTGACGATTTAAGAACTCAGCTACGGGTTCATCTAAGCCAGTCAATGGCCGCAGCGCCAACTCCCAGTGGGGATTGGGCAGGAAGCGTACATCGAACATAAAGTCGGCTTCGGTGGGCATTCCGTGCTTAAAGCCAAAGGACTCGAAGTTGATCACGAGTTCTTTATCGACACTACCAAGGAGAATTTGTCTGACTTGGTCGCTTAAATCATAGATATTCAAATTCGACGTATCTATGTAGTGATCGACCAGTTTTGACATAGGCTCGAGCAGTTTTCCCTCCAGCTTTATTGCTTCTTGCAAAGAGACTCGGCTCTTCGACAAAGGATGCAAACGACGGGTTTCGCTGTAACGCTTGAGCAGAATTTTATCGCTGGAGTTAAGGAAGAAGCTCGTTAACTCAGTATCTGGAGGTAGGCTAGCGAGTTGTTTCACTAAGACCTTATCCTGCTCAGGCATGTTACGCACGTCGACACTGATGGCGACGAGATCGTTACTGCCTTTGAGTTGCTCAAGCAAACTGCCAATCAATGGCAAGGGAAGGTTATCGACACAATAATAGCCGAGATCTTCGAGTACCCTAAGGGCGACAGATTTGCCTGAGCCTGAGCGGCCCGACACTATGACCAGTTTCATCCAGTGATTACCTGATAGAGTTCCGTTTCATCATGCGTCTTGCGTAATTGCTTTAATATTTGCTTGTCGCTCAGCTTTTCGGCCATGCAAGACAAGGTACTTAAGTGCTGCTGACATTGGTCTGCAGGCACCAGTAGTGCAAATAAAATATCAACAGGTTGCTTATCGATAGCATCAAATGCTATCGGCTCTTCACACTTAATTAGTATGGCAATGGGCTGATCTATATCGGCTAGTCGACCATGTGGAATGGCGATGCCGTTACCTATACCTGTGCTCCCCATCTTTTCGCGCGCCACTAGGCTTTCGAATATCTCTTGAGATGAGAGGGTCGGGTACTGGGCAGCGACTAAGTCGCTGATGAGTTCCAGTACCTTTTTCTTGCTGCCCGGAGTGGCGCAGGTAGTGCACTCCGGCCGCAGTATGGTACAAAGTTCCATTATTAGTGTTTTGTTAACTTCTCTTTGTGTTTAATAACCTGACGGTCAAGCTTGTCAATCAGGGCGTCTATAGCGGCATACATGTCAGCATGCTCTGAAGTTGCAAAAACTTCACCACCTATGAGGTTTATTCTCGCTTCAGCAATCTGTTGCATTTTCTCAACATTGAGCACAACGTGCACATTATTGATCTGTTCGAAATGGCGTTCAAGTTTTGAAAACTTTTCTTCTACATATGCACGTAACGATTCGGTAATTTCGACATGGTGTCCACTTAGGTTTATTTGCATAGAAACGTCCTCCGATATCCACTGTAGGTTATAAACTTTTACGCTGATTAGAAGGTGGAATAAGCATAGCCTCTCGGTACTTCGCAATGGTTCTGCGGGCTACGTTGATCCCTTGTTCTGCCAGAAGTTGTGCCATCTTACTATCGCTTAATGGTTTTTTCTGGTTTTCCGCTGCCACCAGTTTTTTTATAAAGGCTCTGATTGCTGTGGATGAGCACTCACCACCATCGTCAGTACCGACGTGGCTAGAGAAGAAGTATTTTAGTTCAAAAAGTCCCTTAGGGGTATGCATGTATTTTTGAGTTGTGACCCGTGAGATGGTGGACTCATGCATTTCTACCGCTTCAGCAATATCGTTAAGCACCATAGGCTTCATGGCTTCTTCACCATACTCAAAGAAACCTTGCTGATATTGCACTATGCAATTAGCAACTTTAAGCAAAGTGTCGTTACGGCTTTCTAGACTCTTAATAAACCATTTAGCCTCTTGCAGATGGCCGCGAATAAATTGGCTATCGGCTTGGTTTTTTGTGCTGCGTGCCATAGAAGCATAATGTTGATTTACATTGATTTTGGGCATGCAGTCAGGATTAAGCTCAACGACCCAGCGGCCATTTTTCTTCGACACAGACACATCTGGGATAACGTATTCGTCATTATTGGGTGTGATCAACAAACCTGGGCGAGGATTGAGAGTTTGGATAAGTGCTATACCATCCCTTAATTCATCCTCTTTTAATTTAGTCTTACGCATCAATAACCTAAAGTCTCGGGCGGCGATCAGATCTAAATGATCTTTGATCAGCATACGGGCGTTTTCTAGGTTGGGAGTATCAGCGGCGAAATGCGACAGTTGGATCAACAGGCATTCACTTAAATCGCGGGCGGCAACGCCTATGGGATCAAAATGCTGAATACGCTTGAGTACGGCTTCGACTTCGTCAAGCTCAACTTCAGGATTGCCCATGGCTTCGAGAATTTCTTCAGTGCTTTGGGTGAGATAGCCCTGATCGTCGATGGCATCAATAATGGCGGTGGCAATGGCTAAATCGGTTTCAGAAAACGGCGTGAGGTTTTTTTGCCATTCTAAGTGTTCGTACAAACCTTCACTGGTCTCGCCTTGGAAGGGCATATCGTCTTCACGACTGCCGCCGGGGCCTGAGTTTGGGGAGGCGGTAAACACTTCATCCCATGTGGTGTCCATGGGGAGCTCATCGGGCATGGATTCTTTGGTTAGCGACTCTGCCGTGTCTATGGTGGAGCTGTCTTTTTCTGGTGGCAGAGTGCTAGATTCACTGAAATCCGTATCGGATAGCGTTTGGTTTACAGGGTTTTTAGTGGCGTCGAATTGCTCCTCTTCCAGCTCGAGAAGGGGATTAGAATCTAATGCTTGCTGGATCTCTTGCTGCAGTTCCAGTGACGACAGTTGCAACAGACGTATAGCCTGTTGTAGTTGTGGCGTCATGGTTAACTGTTGACCCAGTTTGAGCTGGAGTGACGCTTTCATGTTACCGCTGATCCCTACGTTATTATTGTTAGATGAGGTCGCTTATTATTATCTTGAGTGAAGCCCAATGGCGGTATAAATTGCCTCCATTGGCTTCGCTCGATTAACTATAGCCTGAATTGTTCACCTAAGTACACAGCCCTAACTTGCTGATTGTCTAAGATCTCTGCTGGAGTTCCTTCGGCAATCAGGTTTCCGTGACTCACAATATAAGCATGTTCACATACATCTAATGTCTCGCGGACATTATGGTCTGTGATCAGTACGCCAAGGCCGCGACTTTTGAGTTGTTCGATAATCTTCTTGATGTCGATAACCGAAATAGGATCGACGCCGGCAAACGGTTCATCGAGCAAAATGAACTTAGGATTAGCGGCTAAAGCCCGCGCAATTTCGACGCGACGACGTTCGCCACCCGACAATGACATGCCTTGGCTGTCACGGATGTGGGTGATATGAAACTCTTCGAGCAGATGTTCTAGTTCTTCTTCTCGTTCTTCGTTTTTAAGTTCTTTACGAGTTTGCAGTACGGCCATGATGTTGTCATGAACAGTTAGCTTACGAAAGATACTGGCTTCCTGCGGTAAGTAACCTATGCCTTTGCGGGCACGCAGATGCATAGGATCTGCGGTTAAATCATCATCGTCGATAAAGATATGCCCCTTATCGCTCTTCACTAGCCCGACAACCATGTAAAAGGTCGTGGTTTTACCGGCACCGTTTGGACCGAGTAGGCCAACGACTTGACCGGTTTTTACCGTCAGACTGACGTCTTTAACCACTTGGCGACTCTTGTAACTTTTTGCCAGATTTTGTGCTCTTAAGGTGATTTGGGTCATTTAGAGTCCTGCTTTTTTACAGGTTTATCCGCCGGAGCGTCTGATTTAGCATCATCTTGATAGTTTTCAGGCTGAATAATAGTGATCACGCGATCGTCACCACTGCCAGTACTCTCGGCCATCAATTTCTGTTGAATCATGTTATAGCGGATTAAATTGCCTGTAACTTGGCTACCTGCTTGATCTAATGACGCCATACCTTTCAGTGTTAAGGTGCGGCTTGCCATATCGTAACGAATTTCTTTCGCGCTTGCCGATGCTGGGCGACCATCGTCTAATATTTGGCTATACGTAGCAGGGTTGCCTGTGGCGACCAAAGTTT
Source organism: Shewanella sp. SM69 (assembly GCF_025653985.1). NCBI lineage: Bacteria > Pseudomonadati > Pseudomonadota > Gammaproteobacteria > Alteromonadales > Shewanellaceae > Shewanella > Shewanella sp. SM69. Next base: position 49,483 of record NZ_JAKKRV010000008.1, on the reverse strand, counting down.
TGCTATTTTCACCTTCAGCGGAAAATGCACGCAGTTCATTTGCTTGGATTTTTATTGAGCCTTGGGTAACTTCAACTGGACCAAAGAAGATGATCTGGTTGTTTTTGATATCCGCAGTTTGGCTCACAGCTTTAATTTTGACTTCTTGCTTTAAGTCGCCCACTTTCGCGAAAGCACTCATGCTCATAATTAGCATTAGGCTGGCAAGTAATACGTTATTTTGCTTCATATGTTCCTACTACCTGACTGGTCAATTGCACTTCTTGCGCGTTGAGGTCGGCATAAAGGCCTTGGCCTTGAATATTAAAATCTTTCCCTGTGACGTAAATGGTACGGTCAGAGGTCATTATCATAGTGTTGAGATCGAGTTCCAGATAACTGGTGGACAAGGTCTGAATCGGTTCTTCTGGGCTAATGGCATCGATAATAACATTATTTTCTAATACAACCTTGCCAGTTTCCTTGTTTAGCTTGCCCTGATCAGCCCTGAGCTGCCATTGTGCTTTACCTTGGTCTGGATAAACAAGATAAACAGGTTGAGTAAAGAAAGTTTGATTCGTTGAATCATAATGTTCCATGTGTTTCGCCGTCACACGGCTATTCACTAGTCCTTGCTCATTGAACTCAACACTGCGCAGATCTTCAACGATGAAATCTGGGGTATTTTGATCTTTTACTCTGTTATCGGAATCACCGCTGTGTTTGTTCTGGACCTGCCAGTAAAGCGCTAGTGCGGTTCCAAAAAAAGCGATAATCGCGAGTGTCACACGACTCATATACTCATTCCATGGGCCGAAGTGAATTTATTTTGACTTAGGAGTAACAGATCTGTGAGTTCACGCAGTGCACCGTGGCCACCATTGAGCGTAGTCACAAAATGGGCGTGTTGGCGTACATAGGGGTGGCCGTCAGCAACACTGACCGCTAAACCGACGACATTCATCACGGGGAGATCGACAATATCATCACCGATATAAGCCACTTCTTCTGGGGTGACACCATAAAGTGCGAGCAATGCTTCATAGGGCTCGAACTTATTGTCTACGCCTTGGTAAATATGGGTAACACCAAGGGCTGTCATACGGTTTTCAACGATTTTGGATTGACGTCCTGTGATCACGGCGAGGTTGAAACCGCTGGTGAGTAGTGATCGCACGCCATAGCCGTCGCGGGTATGGAAAGCTTTGAGCTCTTCGCCGCTATTACTCAAGTAAATACGGCCGTCGGAAAACACCCCATCGACGTCACAGATTAACAGTTTAATCTTTTGCGCGCGTTGCCACACATCATCACTGATTGGGCCGTAAAATCCTTGCTGTGGCATTAAATGACTCCTGCTTTAACCATGTCTAGCATGTTAAGAGCGCCGATAGGATGGCGATCTTTATCGATAACAATTAATCCGTTGATATTTTTTGAGTCCATCACTTGCAGTGCTTGGGCGGCCAATACATTATCCGTGATCGTGACGCAGTTACGGGTCATCACATCGGCAATGGGCGTCGTGCGTAAATTCACTTCGGCATCAATAACGCGGCGTAAATCACCGTCGGTGAAGATACCAACCAGCTTGCGCTGATCATCGATAATCGCCGTCATGCCTAAGCCTTTCTTGGAGATTTCGTACAGAGCTTCTGTGATGCAAATATCGTGGTTAACGAGCGGTAAGTCATCACCGCTGTGCATGACATCGCAGACTTTTAACAATAACTTGCGTCCTAAAGCACCGCCAGGATGGGACATTGCAAAATCATCACGGGTAAAGCCTTTCGCTTGTAGTAGCGCAATGGCGATGGCATCGCCCATCACTAAGGTCGCGGTAGTGCTCGACGTTGGGGCAAGTCCAAGTGGGCAAGCCTCTTCTGGGACTTCAATACATAAATGCACTTTAGATAATCGCGCCATATTCGATTCGGGTTTACCCGTTACCGCAATAACAGGCACGCCCATACGTTGGATGACTGGCATTAAGGTGAGGATTTCACTCGACTCACCAGAATTTGAAATCGCTAAAATCACATCGTTATCGGCCAATACACCCAGATCGCCGTGGCTGGCTTCCCCCGGATGCACAAAAAATGCGGGCGTTCCTGTGCTGGCGAGGGTGGCAGAAATCTTATTGCCGATATGGCCCGATTTGCCCATTCCCATGACAATCACTTTGCCTGTGCAGTTGAGGATCAACTCGCAAGCCTCTGCAAATTCAGCCGAATCAACATATTGATAAAGATTGTCTAGGGCTGACTTTTCAATGTCGATAACTTTACAACCCCATTGGCGCAGTTGTGATTTGTCTACCATGTCTATCTCTCTTTTTGCATTGTCTTTGTCGCCCCATTGATGGGATTGGAATAGCACAATTTGGTACGCGATAAAGATGATATGTAATAGGCTTTCTGCCAAGTATTAGTTTGTTTTCAGACAATTTAGCTTATGTCTTGCTGTGGTTAATTACCGAAAACAGCAAAACAATTGCGGCAGGCTAGAGCGATTGATCCGACTCGTCAAGTTCAGCTGCGTTAGCTATTCACGCACAATAACGTGTTTAGCGGCAGAAGGTCTTGAGCAATATCATCGTCTTTGTCGTTTATTTCAATGGATTTATCCCATATCGCAGCGGGTATTACCCTATGGGATGCCTCTATTGCGCAATTGCGTATCGACTCTCCCCGATAAAAGTGGGCGAAGAGTGAGCTAAGTGCGAACGAATTAGCCAATACTGCCAATTCTGCAACTAGGTTGAAAACATTAAGTAACATTTTACCTGTGCAGAGTGAAAACTTAGGGCGCATTTTCGCTGTAAATGAGGCAAATTGAAAGTATCGCAGGGCGATAGTGTCGATTCGGTTGTAGGTTAAAGCGCAATTACGTACAATTTGCGGCTCTTCGATTGGTCAGTCTCGGAAGACTAGGATCACCTCATTTGCAAATGTCGGAATCAAGCATGACTCAAGAACAAACGCCGTTGGTTGAGATCCGTAATTTGGGGTTTAGCCGCGGTCAGCGTGTGATATATGAAGATATTAGCCTGTCCATTCCAAGGGGCAAGGTGACGGCGATCATGGGGCCGAGCGGCATAGGCAAAACGACCCTGTTGAAATTGATTGGCGGCCAATTAACGCCTGACCATGGACAAGTGTTATTCGACGGTCACGATATCCATGGCGTGAGTCGCAATGAATTATTTAGTCTGCGTAAGCGGATGAGCATGCTGTTTCAAAGTGGCGCGCTGTTTACCGACATTAATGTGTTCGATAACGTGGCGTTTGCGCTGCGTGAACATTCTGGACTGCCTGAAGACATTATTCGCACTATCGTGCTGATGAAGCTTGAAGCCGTAGGTTTACGTGGTGCCGCTCAGATGATGCCAAGCGAATTGTCCGGTGGTATGCAACGCCGCGCCGCATTAGCTAGAGCCATAGCGCTTGAACCTGAAATGGTGATGTACGATGAGCCTTTTGCAGGGCAAGACCCAATATCGATGGGCGTGTTAGTAAAGCTTATTCGTGAGTTATCCGATGCGCTGAATCTGACTTCCATTGTGGTGTCCCACGATGTGGATGAAGTGCTTGGCATTGCCGATTATGTATATGTGGTGGCTGACAAAAAAGTCATCGCCCACGGTACCCCTGAAGAATTAAAGTACGCTGATAATCCGCAGCTGAAACAGTTTATTCAAGGTGCTCCGGACGGCCCTGTGCCGTTCCATTATCCGGCAAATGATTACCAGCAAGAATTAATGGCAAAAGGAGTTGGCAAGTGAAGTTAATCGACAGTATTGCCGACTTAGGCCGCAGCGCGATTGAGCTAGTGCTCGGTTTTGGCCGTGCAGGCCTTATGCTGTGGGGCGCGATTTTTCGCTGGCCACGCGTGCGTAAAGGTTTTCCATTATTAGTGCGCCAGATTTATGTGGTCGGTGTGCAATCCATGGTGATTATTTTAGTCTCAGGACTCTTTATCGGCATGGTGCTCGCACTGCAAGGCTACAACATCTTAGTTGGTTTTGGCACCGAAGAAAGCTTAGGTCCTATGGTGGCGCTCAGTTTACTGCGTGAGTTAGGGCCAGTTGTTACCGCGTTATTGTTTGCGGGACGGGCGGGTTCAGCATTAACCGCTGAAATTGGTTTAATGAAAAGTACTGAGCAGCTTTCTAGTTTAGAAATGATGGCGATTGACCCATTAAGGCAGATTATTGCACCGCGCTTTTGGGCTGGAGTGATCAGTATGCCATTGCTGGCGTTGATGTTTACCGCTGTAGGTATTTATGGCGGGCACCTTGTTGGCGTGGAATGGAAAGGGATCGACAGTGGTGCGTTTTGGTCGATTCTGCAGGCGTCTGTCGAATGGCGTCAGGACATAGTTAACTGCTTGATCAAAAGTGGTGTGTTTGCCGTAGTGGTCACTTGGATTGCGTTATATCGCGGTTATCAAGTGATCCCAAATCCGGAAGGCATCAGCCGTGCAACGACCCAGACTGTCGTTCAGTCGAGCCTCGCTGTATTGGCATTGGATTTTTTACTGACAGCCCTGATGTTTGGCCGCTAACGGAACACTGCGGATTTCGACACAGGTTAGATGGATTAACAGAGTGGTAGCTGAACATGTTGACACGAAAAATTGAATTATTAGTGGGTGTGTTTCTTTTAACAGGATTGGCCGCTTTTTTGGTCTTAGTCTTTAACGTCGCCAATATTGAAGTGAAAAGCAGCGATAGCACTTATACCATACAAGCCAATTTTACCAACATTGGTGGTTTGAAGGTGCGTTCGCCAGTCAAGGTTGGCGGTGTTGTCGTTGGCCGAGTGAGCAGCATAGATTTAGACCCAGTTAAGTTAGTGGCTGTGGTCACATTAGTGATGGACAAGCGTTACGATAAATTCCCTGAAACCAGTAGTTTAGCCATTTTGACTTCGGGTTTGTTGGGCGAACAATTCTTAGGGTTAACACCGGGTTTTGTCGACGATGATGTCAGTATGCTGAAAGATGGCGATAAGATTGACGACACTCGCTCGGCATTAGTGTTGGAGGAGCTGATTGGTCAGTTCTTATATAGTATGGGTTCGAAGGATAAATAGGGGTTACCGCTATGTTTAAAAACTTATCTCGTTTTTTATTGCCGTTAGTGATGGTTTTAGGGGCAACGAGCGCAGTCGCCGCTGATGTGGTTGTCGATACGACAGATCCGTATGCCATGGTGAAAGCCGTTGCCAATAAAACCTTCGATCGTTTTCACAAAGATAAAGCATTAATCGACGCAAATTCAGACCATTTAAAGGTGATTGTTCGTGAAGAACTCATGCCTTATGTCGATTATAAATACGCTTCTTATAAGGTATTAGGCCAATATCTTAAGGATTCAACCGAAGAGCAACGCAATCGTTTCGTCAATGCTTTTGAAGGTTATTTAATCTCTACTTATGCTCAAGCCTTTACTGAATATACTAATCAAAAAGTGGAATTCTCACCTGGGATTGATTTCAGCAAAGAGAAAATGGTCGATGTAAACGTGCAGATCATCGAAGCTGGTCGCCCGCCGATTAAACTGTTGTTTAAGGCGCGCCGTTTAAAGGATGACTCATGGAAGGCATTTGATTTAGTTGCCGAAGGTGTGAGCTTACTGTCTTCTAAGCAGTCGGAAATCTCTAATCTAATTCGCCAACAGGGTATCGATCCCGTGATTAAGATGCTTGAAGATCGCACAAAAGAGAAAGTGGTCATGAAGGCTAAGTCTGGGAAGTCACAGTCGTGATTGAATTTGTGCAACAGGGGACAGTTTGTCATCTCAAAGGGCGCATAACCCAAGCCGATGTCATTACACTTTGGCCACAGCGGCAACAACTGCTGAATGAGTCAACCCAGATATTGTCTCTGTCTGGGCTCGAATACAGTGATAGCGCTGGCATGGCATTTTTGCTGGCGTTAGTGCGTGAACATCGCAGCCAACTTGTATTGAGTTCTGCTTCAGCACAACTTAAAAAACTAATTGATTTATATGATTTAGATGCCTTCTTTACCGAAGAAGCGCATTGAGAATAGGGTAATAGATTCCATGGAATGCAGCTTAATCGAACAGATTTTACGTGATGCGTTAGGGCTTGAAGAAGTTCACGCTAGCTCGGATGGTAGCCATTATAAAGTGATCGCCGTAGGTGAATGCTTCGATGGTATGAGCCGAGTCAAACAGCAACAAGCCATTTATGCACCGTTGACGGCACACATTGCCAGCGGTGAATTACATGCATTAACGATCAAAACTTTCACGCCGACTCAATGGAAACGCGAAAAAGTTTTCAACATGCCTAGCTAGTGAGGAAAAGTGGATAAACTAACAATTCAGGCAAGTCCCCCGCTTGCCGGTGATGTGATTATTTCGGGTGCTAAAAATGCAGCTTTGCCTATTCTGATGGCGGGTGTATTGGCTGAAACCGATTTTGTGGTTTCTAACGTACCCAATCTGCGTGATGTGAGTACGAGCTGTAAGTTATTACGCTGTCTCGGCGCTGAAGTGACTGAACTCGGTGACGGACAGATCCGCATTTCTACCACTAATCTGAATGAGTTTTGCGCTCCCTACGATCTAGTGAAAACCATGCGCGCTTCTATCTTGATCTTAGGGCCGTTATTGGCTCGTTATGGTACGGCTGACGTGTCATTGCCTGGTGGCTGTGCCATTGGCGCAAGACCGGTGAACTTGCACTTACATGGCCTCGAAATGATGGGCGCCAAGATTGAAGTGAAAGAAGGTTATATCAAGGCCCGTGTTGATGGTCGTCTTAAAGGCGCACATATCTTTATGGACATGGTGAGTGTTGGTGCCACCGAAAACTTACTGATGGCCGCAGCATTAGCCGATGGCGAAACCGTGATTGAAAACGCGGCACGCGAACCTGAAGTGATCGATCTCGCTAATTGCTTAATTGCCATGGGTGCAAAAATCACTGGTGTAGGCAGTGCGACACTGCGTATTCAAGGGGTTGAGCGTTTACAGGGCTGCAATTACCGAGTTATGCCAGATCGTATCGAAACCGGTTCCTTCCTCGTTGCTGCCGCGGTGACCCGTGGTCGTATTCGTTGTTTAAAAGCCGATCCTGCTTCACTGGAGTCGGTTATCGCAAAACTTGAAGATGCAGGCGCGACGATTACTACGGGCGAAGATTGGATTGAGCTTGATATGCAGGGTAAACGTCCGAAGGCGGTGAATATCAAGACTGCACCTTATCCTGGTTTCCCAACCGATATGCAGGCGCAGTTTTGTGTACTCAATGCCTTAGCGCAAGGCACGGCAACCATAACTGAGACTATCTTCGAAAATCGTTTTATGCATGTGCCCGAACTTATTCGTATGGGCGCTACTATGGAGCTTGAAGGTAATACCTGCATCATTCAAGGGATTGAATCTTTAAGTGGTGCTCAGGTAATGGCGACGGATTTACGTGCGTCAGCGAGTTTAGTGATTGCAGGCTTAGTGGCCGATGGTAAGACGATTGTCGATCGTATCTATCACTTAGATCGTGGCTATGAGCATATTGAGAATAAGTTTCAAGGTTTAGGCGCACAGGTTGTGCGTATTCAGTGATCTGTTACTGATTTAAGCTAATTTTGAATCATTAAAAAACCAGCTAAAAGCTGGTTTTTTTGTTTTCTGCATTTGAGCTCGTAATACTGAGTGACACTCTAGTTATCGATCACAACCTTCTCATCGATAATCACAGGTAACTCTTGTTGTTTACCTTGGCGTATCACAGTCATCATCACTTTCTTACCCGGTGTGGTTTCAGCGATGCGGTCCATTAGCATTTCAACGCCTGGCACATCTTCACCATCGTATTTAATAATCACATCCCTTGGCATTAGCAGTGCTCGGGCCGCAGGGCCATTAGGATCGACACCCGTAACGAGCACACCTTTTAGATCGGGTAGATTAAGGATTTGTGCCACGACAGGATTAATCGGCTCGCCAGAAATTCCTAAAGCGCCACGGATCACTCGACCATTTTTAATCAACTTACCCATAATGCTGTGGGCTAATTTAATCGGGATAGCGAAGTTAATCCCATGGCCGCCACCTTCTTCGCCCACTTGGAATGCTGCGGTATTAATACCGATAAGGCTGCCGTTAGTGTCAATGAGTGCGCCACCCGAGTTACCCGCATTAATCGCTGCATCGGTTTGTAGGAAGTCTAAGTAACCTGAACTTAAGCCGTTACGCCCCGTGGCACTGATGATACCTTGGGTAATGGTCTGGCCTAAATTGTAGGGATTACCAATAGCGAGTACGACATCACCGACTTGAGGCGGACTGTCGAGATTAACGGGGACAATCGGTAAGTTATCGCCTTCAATTTTGAGTACCGATAAATCAGTTTCAGGATCGAAACCAACCACTTCAGAGGTAAATTTGCGTCCATCTTGCAGGGCGACAACAATCTCATCGGCTTTCTTAATGACATGATAATTAGTGAGAATATAACCTTCTTTACTCATTATCACCCCAGAACCTAGACCTTGAAGTGAGCCTGAATTAAGTGGCCGATTCTGATCTATGCTGAGGCTATAAATATTCACAACGGCAGGAGCTGCACGGCGTACCGCCTTGGCAAAGGATAGCTCGACTGTGTTGTTGGCACGGGTTTGTAGCAGACTACTACCGAGGGATTGGTTATCGAAATAACGTGTCACCAATAAAAACATGGCCGCCATGATAAGGCCGAAAAGGGTGGCTTTACCGAGATATAACAGAGTGTCTTTTATAGTCATGGCAGGATGGATCTAGAAAAAGGTGAGTTAGATTAACATGTTTAATCGATGTAAGCATAGGGAACCTAAGCTCCCTATGCTTATCTATGGCAGAAAAAATGGCCTATTTTGTCGATTAACGTAGGACTAAATACAACATGCTCTTATCACGCATTATCTTCAGTGCAACGGCACCTTCTTGATCTTTAAGTTGTGCTTTCAGTGTCTTAAGATCTTTAATCGCAGTACGGTTAATACCGACAATCACATCTCCTTTTTGTAAGCCACTCATGGCCGCGGGTGAGCCTTGTGCGACATCGGTAATTTCAATGCCCTTAGATGAGTTTTCTAAGGACGCACCTTGCAGCATAGGATGCACGGCACCAGCCGCTGTTTCACTGGTTTGGCTCGCTTCACCTAAGGTCACTTTAACTGTTTTCTTATCACCGTCACGGATGAGTCCTAACTCAACGTTAGCACCTGCACCCATAGTGGCGACTTTAGCCCGCAGTTCTTGGAATGACTTAATACCACGGCCATCAACGCTGATGATAATATCACCTGCTTTTATACCGGCCTTCTCTGCGGCACTGCCCTTGGCTACTTCATTCACGAAGCCGCCGTGTTGAGTGTCTAAACCGAAACCTTGGGCGAGTTGGCTATCGAGATCACGTCCCGAAATACCTAATACACCGCGGCGTACTTCTCCGTGTTCGGCAATTTGTGCCACGAGGTTTTTTACCATATTAGCGGGGATGGCAAAGCCAATACCGACGTTACCGCCGCCCGGTGCTACGATTGCCGTGTTAATCCCAATTAACTCGCCGTTAAGATTGACGAGTGCGCCACCCGAGTTACCACTGTTAATCGCGGCATCGGTTTGAATAAAGTTTTCCAGCATTTCAATGCCTAAGCCGCTACGGCCTAAAGCACTAACAATGCCCGAGGTGACGGTTTGACCTAAACCGAAGGGGTTACCAATGGCAACGGCAAAGTCACCTACGCGTAAATCATCGGAATCAGAGGCTTTGATTGCGACGAGATTTTTCGCTTCAATTTGCAATAATGCGATATCTGACTCTGAGTCAGTACCAATCAGTTTTGCTTTTACTTCACGGCCATCGTGAAGACCAACTTGAATATCATCAGCACCGTCAATCACATGGTTGTTCGTGACGATATAGCCTTTTTCTGCGTCAATAATGACGCCTGAGCCTAAGCCTCTAAAAGGACGTTCTTGCACTTGCTCTTGTGGCGCATTAGGGCCGAAAAAGTAACGGAAAACATCAGGTACTCTTTGCTTAGAAACATGAGTCCCGGTTACCGCTACTGATACGACTGCGGGCGTCGTACGCTCAAGCATAGGCGCAAGACTTGGAATGGATTGTCCCTCAACCGTCTGTGGAATGGCGGCCTGTGAGACGACAGGCATTATAGTCAGGGTCGCGGCTAACATTGCGGCTGAAAGTACAGATAATTTTGTTTTCATCTATTCATAACTCCAAATAAGGGTTGAAAGATCTGGATGTAATGCATCAGCAATCGTGCGAGTGCCAGATCAAATCTGTATCGGTACCGGCTATTTGCCTAGGTAATCACTCTGACTCGCACCTTATTGAAAAAGTTCATTATATTAATAAATGTTAATTTTTTTAGCCTATTTTTTCGGCTGTTTCATACTTGTTTCTGAACAGAAATCTGTGGGCGAGATTAGGATTTTTCAAGCCCTAATATCAGCGGATTTTGCCGATTAGAATGACCTACAGCATAGATGCTTATTAGACGTTTGTATGCAGTTTAGCGTTAAGGTAAAAGTCGTATTCTGCATTAATATATCCTGCGTCATATTGGGCGTGCTAATATCGTCACAGTTTTAATAAAGGACATAAGAGAATTTAAACGTGCCTCAGTTAAGCCCTTGGCAGCATTATCAAAAAGATCTTACCCGCGACGGTTTTTCCCATGATCCGGCTCAAGAAATTGCCGTTAAGGCTTTACAACGCGTCTATGAAGACTTAACTACGGCAGAAGAGCCGAGTTCTATTGTTGGGAAATTGTTTAGCGCATTAGGCTTAAAATCGGCACTAGCATCACCTAAAGGTCTGTATCTTTGGGGCGGAGTTGGGCGCGGTAAAACCTACCTGATGGATACTTTTTTTGATGCCTTGCCTGGTGAACAAAAATTGCGGGCTCACTTCCATCGCTTTATGCATCAATTGCATTTAGATTTGGATGAGTTAAAAGGCGTTCGCGATCCTTTGTTGGTGATTGCGAAAAAGATGGCTGCGAAATATCGCGTTATCTGTTTCGATGAATTCTTTGTCTCTGATATTACCGATGCCATGTTATTAGGTACGCTGTTTCAAGCGTTATTTAAAGAAGGCGTTGTGCTGGTTGCAACCTCGAATATTATCCCCGACGACTTATATAAAAATGGCTTACAGCGCGCACGTTTCTTACCTGCGATAGCCCTAATTAATCAACATTGTGAAGTGCTCAATGTGGATTCTGGCATTGACTATCGATTGCGTACCCTTGAGCAAGCAGAGATTTATCATCATCCGTTAGATGCACAAGCTGATGCCAATCTGATACGTTATTTTAGTCAGTTAGCGCCTGAGTCTGAGGTGTTTACTGGTGACATCGAAATAGAAGGCCGCAGTATTAGTATTCGACAGCAGGCGCAGGGCGTATTGTTGGCCGATTTTAGAGCGCTCTGTGATGGTCCACGAAGCCAGCGTGATTACATGGAACTTGCGCGGATTTATCATACTGTCCTCGTGAGTGGCATAGAACAAATGGGCGCCTTTTTGACTGGCGATGACATCGCAAGACGTTTTTTAGCTATGGTCGACGAATTTTACGAGCGCAATGTGAAGCTGATTGTATCGGCTCAAGTGCCACTCGAAGATATTTATACCGATGGTTTGCTTAACTTCGAATTTAGGCGTTGCCGTTCACGCTTAATTGAGATGCAATCCCACGATTATTTAAAAACCGAACACCTGCCGTAACCCAGTAGCGTAAGAGTTTTGCATTAGCTGCGGCCTTAAATCACCAGAGGCTTGTTAATCCTTAGGATGACAAGTCCGATTGGTCGATATTTTATAATTTTTATCAAAATATCAGGTGATTTTTAACTCAGCTTTGTCTATACTCCGCCACCTGCCCACGTTACTCCGCCAATTGGGCGGAAGTTGTAAGCCGAAGTCGGTGCTCGAAGGGGTACTAAAAGGCAATTTTGTGTTGTTTGCAAATGCAGACAACATGTGAGACAGAAAATTAACTTTGGGTTTTTGTAATAATGAAGACTTTTACTGCTACACCAGAAACTGTAACTCGTGACTGGTTCGTCGTCGACGCAGACGGCAAAACTTTAGGTCGTATCGCTACTGAAATCGCTGTCCGTTTACGCGGTAAGCATAAGCCAGAATACACTCCACACGTTGATACCGGTGATTACATCATCGTTGTTAATGCTGAAAAAGTGACTGTTACTGGTAACAAAGCGAAAGGCAAAACGTACTACTCGCATTCAGGCTTCCCTGGTGGCATTAAGCAAATCAGCTTTGAAAAGCTGCAAGCGCAAAAGCCAGAAATGATCATCGAGAAAGCAGTTAAGGGTATGTTACCAAAAGGTCCTCTGGGCCGTGCCATGTTCCGTAAACTGAAAGTTTACGCTGGCGCAGAACATAACCACACTGCACAACAACCTCAAGTTCTTGATATCTAAACGGGATTAAGCAAATGGCTGCAACTCAGTACTACGGCACTGGCCGTCGCAAAACCTCTACAGCTCGCGTTTTCGCTAAAGCAGGTAGTGGCAACATCGTTGTAAATCAACGTCCTTTGGATCAGTATTTTGGTCGTGAAACTGCTCGTATGGTTGTTCGTCAACCTTTAGAGTTAGTTGAAATGACTGACAAGCTGGACATCTATGTAACTGTTAAAGGCGGTGGTATCACTGGCCAAGCAGGCGCAATCCGTCACGGTATTACCCGTGCTCTGATGCAATTAGATGAAGCACTGCGTCCATCTCTACGTTCTGCTGGTTTCGTTACCCGTGACGCTCGTAAAGTTGAGCGTAAGAAAGTGGGTCTACGTAAAGCACGTCGTAAGCCACAATTCTCTAAGCGTTAATTCGTTTTTGGAATATCAAAAAACCCAGCCTATGCTGGGTTTTTTATTGGCTAAAAATTGACGGTATAAGAAAACTCTTTGGTTGGAGTATGCTGATATACAATAAATTTATATTAAGCGAGTGAGTTTGAGGTAAGCATGACTTTTCAGATTTTTATGCTAGCAGTGGCACTTGTGTTGGTTTTGGAAGGCCTTGGGCCATTATTATTCCCAAATAAATGGCGTCGTTATTTAAATGAACTCTCCCATCAAAATCAGCAAGTTATCCAGCGACTTGGTGGGGCATTAGTCACGGCTGGAGTCGTTATTTGGGTTATTTTTGCGTAAAAAACAGCCTGCTTGCCCTTATTAACTAAGATCTGTTAAAATTCTTTTTTAACCGCAACCTTGCAGCAAATAATGGGCAAAAACGTAGTTGTTCTCGGCACCCAATGGGGTGACGAAGGAAAAGGTAAGATTGTCGACCTTCTAACAGAACAGGCAAAATATGTAGTTCGCTATCAAGGCGGCCACAATGCTGGTCATACCTTGGTTATCGACGGTGAAAAAACCGTTCTTCATCTGATCCCATCGGGTATCTTGCGCGATAATGTGAAATGCATTATTGGTAACGGTGTGGTGCTTGCACCTGACGCCCTGATGAAAGAGATCAACATGCTGAAAGATCGTGGAGTTCCTGTTGAGGAACGTCTGTTGATCTCTGAAGCGTGTCCGCTGATCCTTCCCTTCCATTGTGCCCTTGATATTGCCCGTGAAAAAGCGCGCGGTAATAAAGCTATTGGTACAACTGGCCGTGGTATTGGACCTGCGTATGAAGACAAGATCTCTCGTCGCGGTCTGCGAGTAGGCGACCTGTTCAATGCTGAACTGTTTGCTGAAAAGCTGAAAGAAGTTATGAAATACCATAACTTTATGCTGACAGAGTACTATCAAGTCGAAGCGGTTGATTACGAGCAAACGCTAGCAGATGCTTTGGCTATGGCCGATTATCTGAAGAGCATGTGTGTTGATGTGACTGAACTATTGGATACTGCGCGTAAAGCCGGTGAGCCAATTCTGTTCGAAGGCGCTCAAGGTACATTACTCGACATTGACCACGGAACATACCCATTTGTAACCTCTTCAAATACTACTGCTGGTGGTGTTGCGACGGGTTCTGGTTTTGGTCCGCGTCACTTAGACTATGTCTTAGGTATCATGAAGGCTTACACCACTCGCGTAGGTGCAGGTCCATTCCCAACTGAACTATTATGTGAAGTCGGTGATCATTTAGGTACTAAAGGTCATGAGTTCGGTGCGACAACGGGTCGTAAGCGTCGTCCAGGTTGGTTGGATGCTGTGGCAATGCGCCGCGCAGTTCAAATCAACAGTGTTAGCGGCTTCTGCTTGACTAAGTTAGATGTACTTGATGGTCTGAAAGAAGTGAAGATTTGTGTCGGTTATCAGAATCCTGATGGCACTATCTCTAAAGTCACTCCGCTGGCCGCTGAAGGTTATGAACTGGTTACGCCGGTTTATGAAACTATGCCGGGTTGGAGCGAGTCGACTTTTGGCGCGACATCAATTGAGCAACTGCCTCAAGCAGCGATCAATTATATCAAGCGTCTTGAAGAGTTATTAGAAACACCAATCGACATTATCTCTACGGGTCCTGATCGTAACGAAACCATGATTTTGGTTAATCCGTTCAATTAAGATCTGTTAAGGCCGTGTTTCACGGCCTTTTTCTCTGCTTCTTTATGCCTTTCTCTGTTTCATTCTGCGGTTAGAAATTCAGCTCAAGCTCAAGAAATAGGTTATACTGCCGATGCAAGTATTCATCCTACTGTCATTGAGAGTCGTTATGCTACGTACAGCACTCGTTGCGCTACTGCCTTTAGTATCTTCAATGTGCTTTGCTGAAACGCAGGCGGTAGATATTTATAGTCAAGATCAATTGCTTGATTTGATCCGTAGCAATCAATACTTAGCGAAAGTGAAACGTGATGATTGCCAGTTAGTCCAAGACATTGAGGCGCGAGCCCAAGTCTTAAAACAGCCTTTATATCAATTTCTTTGGGGCGAAATGCTCAATCATGGAACGTGTGTGAAGGCTAACCCTGTGAAAGGTATTGCTTTGTTACGTGACTCGGCCGAACAAGGTAGCTCAGAAGCGATGTTAAAGCTTGCCGAGTATTATCAGAGTGGGAAATTTGTCATCCGCAATAAAGACAGAGCAGTGCATTATTTACTGCCTGCGGCTGCAAGTGGCAGTTTATCCGCTCGTATGATGTTAGTTCGTTTATTCGGTGAAGGTTATGGTAGTCCTAGGGATTACGAGATGGCCTATCACTGGTTATATAACGATGTATTTGCGGACGAGGCGACTAAGAATAAAGCCTTGTCTTTACTGCAGGTGTTAGCAGCTAAAATGCCCCCCAGTGCAGTGGCGCGGGCCCAGCAAGAACAGTTGCGAACCCGTTAAGTGGTCTCTTAATCTAGAGACACATTATTTGGATATTGAATGATCAAAGACCCTCATTTTGAGCGTGAACAGGATAAGTACGAAAACCCTATCCCAAGCCGTGAGTATATTCTCGATTACTTACGTTCTCAAAAATCACCTATCACTCGTGACAGCATTGCCGCGGCGTTAAACATCCAAGAGGAAGAACAACTTGAGGCCTTGCGCCGTCGCCTACGTGCGATGGAACGCGATGGCGAACTCGTGTTCACCCGTGGGCAGAGCTATGGCTTGCCCGAGAAAATGGATCTTATCCCCGGCACTGTACTCGGACACAGAGAAGGCTTCGGCTTTTTCAAACCCGATGAAGGCGGTGATGACTTATTTATTTCGAACCGCGACATGCTGATGTATTTCCACGGTGATAAAGTGCTGGCACAAAAAGCGGGCACAGATCGTCGTGGCCGTCGCGAAGCGCGTTTGGTTCGTCTGATCCAGCCGCGAAGTGCCGCGATTGTTGGCCGTTATCATGTCGATAGCGGTATGGCATTTGTCATTGCCGATGATAAGCGTATTACCCAAGAAATTTTAGTCGCGAATGAAGATCGCAACGGCGCCCGTCAAGGTGATGTGGTTGTGGTTGAATTAACGCGTCGCCCAGGCCGTTTTGTTAAGGCTGCGGGTAAAGTGACTGAAGTGCTCGGTAAGCAAATGGCGCCGGGGATGGAAATCGAAATTGCCCTGCGTAATTATGATTTACCCCATACTTGGTCACCTGTGATTGAGAAGAAACTGCGCCGTATTCCCGATGAAGTAACCGACGCCGATAAAGTCGGTCGTGTGGATTTACGTCATCTGCCATTAGTGACTATCGACGGTGAAGACGCCCGCGATTTTGACGATGCCGTGTACGCGGAGAAAAAAGCCGGTGGCGGCTGGCGTTTATGGGTTGCGATTGCGGACGTTAGTTATTATGTCCGCACTGATTCTGCCTTAGATACCGAAGCACGTGCCCGTGGTAACTCTGTGTATTTCCCATCGCAAGTGATCCCTATGCTGCCGGAGAAAATCTCCAATGGCCTATGTTCGCTTAATCCTCACGTCGACCGTTTATGTATGGTCGCCGAGATGACCGTATCTGCTAAAGGTAAGTTGTCGGGTTATAAGTTTTATCCGGCTGTAATGTATTCCCATGCCCGTTTCACTTATACCCAAGTGGCAGCAATGTTAGAAGGCGGCCCAATTGCGCCTGAGCATGAAGTCTTGTTCCCGCATTTGCAGTGTTTACAGTCATTGTATTTAGCACTAGATGAGCAAAGAGCCGAGCGTGGTGCGATTGCGTTTGAAACCATGGAAACGCAGTTCATTTTCAATGAGCAGCGCAAGATTGATAAAATCGTGCCGCGTGGCCGTAATCAAGCCCATAAAATCATTGAAGAATGCATGATTTTAGCCAACGTTTCTGCGGCTAAGTTTGTGAAGAAACACAAAGGCGAAGTCTTGTATCGTGTGCATGAAGCGCCATCCGAGCAAAAATTGGCAAACTTTAAAGAGTTCCTTGCTGAGCGTGGTTTAAGCATGCCCGGCGGACTTGAGCCAACGCCGTCAGATTACCAGAATGTGATGTTGCAAATTGCCGACCGCCCTGATGCTGAACTTATCCAAGTGATGTTACTGCGCTCTATGCGTCAGGCAATTTACACTCCGGATAACGAAGGTCACTTCGGTTTAGCCTTAGAAGAATATGCGCATTTTACCTCGCCCATTCGCCGTTATCCGGATTTAGTGTTACATCGTGTGATCCGTTATTTACTGGCGAAGGAAAGGGGCGAAGCCACTGAGAAGTGGACGCAGGATGGTGGCTATCATTATCAGCTCGATGAGCTCGACCAATTGGGCGAAGAGTGTTCAACCACAGAACGTCGTGCCGATGAAGCGACTCGCGATGTTAGCGATTGGCTCAAGTGCGAGTTTATGCAAGATCACGTCGGTGATACCTTTGAAGCTGTGATTGCCTCAGTGACCAGTTTTGGTTTGTTTGTGCGCTTAAATGAACTGTTTATCGATGGCTTAGTGCATATCTCAAGCCTAGGTAGTGATTACTACCAATTCGACCCTATGCGTCAACGTCTTATCGGTGAGCACACAGGTCAAGTTTATCAAGTCGGCGATCCTGTGACGGTTAAGGTTGCTGCAGTCAACTTAGATGACAGACAGATTGATTTGGTTATGCTGGGTGATGACGGCAAAGGTGGTAAGCGTAAAGCATCTGCCAGCCGTGATAAGCCGATGACAGCCCGTGAGCGCGTTAATCGTGAAGGCGCTAAGCAAGGTAAAGCAGGCAAAACCGCGGCATCTAGCGCCAAGGCTGAAACAGGTAAAACCAAACCTAAGGCCAAAGCTGGCACTAAAGCTAAAAAAGCAGCAGTAAAAGATCCGGCTAAAAAGCCAAAAGCCGCTAAGCGGAGCACGAGAAAGAAATAAATGAAAAAACAAGATATTATTTTTGGGATCCACGCAGTTGAAGCCCTGTTAAAACACAGCCCTGAGCGCATTATTGAGTTGTGGCTGTTACAAGGTCGTGACGATGAGCGCTTAACTGTGCTGGCCGATCAGGCCAAAGCCTTTGGCACGACGATTCAAGTCGCTTCTCGTAAAGCCTTAGATGACAAAGCGGAAAGCAGCCAACATCAAGGCATAGTCGCGCGCGTTAAAGCGGCGAAAGTGTTGAATGAGCAAGATTTAGATGTGCTGCTTGCTAACACTGAGCAAGCATTCCTGTTGATCTTGGATGGTGTGACGGATCCCCATAACTTAGGCGCTTGCCTACGTAATGCCGATGCGGCTGGCGTACAAGGTATTATCGTGCCTAAAGACAATTCAGTTGGCTTAACTGCGACTGTGAGTAAAGTGGCATGTGGCGCTGCGGAAACAGTGCCTTTATTCCAAGTGACTAATCTTGCGCGCACTATGCGTCACCTGCAGGATAAAGGTGTGTGGATTGTGGGCACTGCGGGCGAGGCAGATTGCGAGCTTTATCAAGCCGATCTTAAAGGATCATTGGCGATTGCCATGGGTGCGGAAGATAAAGGTTTACGCCGATTAAGCCGTGAGTCTTGCGATTCACTGATCTCTATCCCTATGGCCGGTAGTGTGTCTAGCTTGAACGTATCGGTTGCAACGGGTATTTGCTTGTTTGAAGCAGTGCGTCAGCGTCGTAGCTAATATGCTCACGTTTGCCTGATCTCGCATATGCAGTATCAGGCTTTAAGTAACAACCTGCAGTAACAACAGGTCGTAATAAAAAGGCGGATTAACGATATAAAGTTAATCCGTTTTTTATTGGCCTTTTTACGTCAGCGCTTTGTTTAGGTTAACCTGATTGCTATCAGTTTCATCTATTTGAGCCGCTTCAGGCTCTGCTTGCTCAATATCGAAACTAAAGGCGAGTTGCTCCTCATCACTGTCATTATCATCGATAATATCGTCATCGACGCCATCGGCCCCTAAATCATGCTCCGATTCATCTAAGTTAGCGCTCGGCGTCATATGTTCTTGAATTGATTCAACATCAACCCTTGGGTCCAACGCTGCCGCCAGTGGTGAAGAGACTAAGTCGCCCGTCGCCATTATGTAGTCTTGGGTGACATTGGTTTCGACTTTTTGCTGTGAATGTACATAACGTAAACGCACAAAGAGTATTAAGGTACAGGCTGACATAAAGCCATATAACATGTTATTGCCAAACCATTGCATTAATGTCGATGCGATAAGCGGACCGATACTGGCGCCTAAGCCGAAGGTTAATAATATTGTTGCTGATAAACCTACCCGCTCATTTTGCTCTACTCGAGAGTTGGCAAGCGCTGTGGCGAGCGGATAGAAAGTGAAACCTAAAATACCAAATAGGAAAGTCATCACCAGTGAAATCACCGGATGATAGGGGGTTAAGGCGATAGCTAAGGCTAAGATACCGAGCAATATACAGTTGATACGGATAAGGCGACTGCGGGACATAATGTCGGACAATTTTCCCATTGGCCATTGTGCCAGTAATCCCGCTAAAATCGTTGCCGTCATATACGTGGCGACTTTTTCAGGTGGTAAACCTAAGTTACTGGCGTAGGCGGGAGCGAGACCATAAAACGAACCCACTATCATGCTACCAATCGCGATTGTCGTGAGTGCTTGTGGCGCTTTTTTCCAGTAATAGGCAATTTTGAGTGGGGCAGGAACTAAGGGCGCAGGGTGAAGACGACGCGTGAGTGAAATCGGTACGATACAGAGTGAAAAACAAATTGCGATAAGCAGTAGTGGCTCTAGTCCTAATTCGGGGAAAATACTGATCGCACCTTGGCCCAAGATTAAGCCGAAGTAAGATACGATCATATAACTCGCAAACACAGTGCCCCTTTGATTACTTTCAGCTTGTTCGTTAAGCCAACTTTCTAACACCATGTATTGGCACATCATCCCCATGCCGACCACAAGTCTGAGGAGCAGCCAAACCGCTAGCTCATCCACGAGTGCATGGCCTAATGCCGATGCCGCGACTATGCCTGCACTGGCGACAAAGGCGCGGATATGGCCCACTTGAGCGATAAGTCGATGACCAATCTTAGAGCCTGCCACTAGGCCAACATAGTAGGCCGACATCATGCCGCCAATCCATATTTGTGGCACATTCATTACTGAGAGCCTGAGCCCAAGATAGGTGGTAAGCAAGCCGCCGGCTAATACCATTAATAACGTGGTGCTATATAAAGAGGCGAAAGTGCGCAGCGGATTAGTCATATACAACTCCGAAAACACAAACTAGATTGATAATGAGGAGTGAGTATATCAGGGGTTAGTGTTTATGTTGTGTTGCAAATTGTTGGTAAATCTTGATTAATTGCGCATTTCTGCTCAAAAAATCACTGAATTATGTCGGAACAACTCAAGGGGATGCTTGTGAAGCATTCACATAGACGCCAGCCGAGTAGGCTATTAGCGTCATATTAGTCTATGTATTTCTTCGTATTTCTTCGTATTTTTTAAAAGGAGTTATCTAAAAGTGTAAAGCAAGTTGAAGGTGGTGATGGTATCCATGGGTTGGCTGCCTTCTGGTACCACTTCAGTGTATTTGATGTTCATACCGATCTTAAATGCCCAATCTTGGAACACCAGATTTTTATAGTTCATATCTAAGGTGAGGGTGTTGTTGTTCTCGCCCACTTCCGCGGTGAGATCGGCATTGAGACTGCTGTATTCCTGTAGTTTTTGAGAGAATTTGGCAGCGGTACGAAGAATGACATCTTTTTCGGCATCAGGGCTGGGGATAGTTACCGATTCTGCAGGTAAGTTATATCGATAACCTGGGCCGAACTCGAGACTGAGTTTTGTTTTATAACTACTGATAGCATTGAAACCGTAACCACTCGAAAGAGTCGATATTTGTGTGTAACTACCGAATTGATCCCAAGTAAAATCACCACGTCCGAAGACATAACCCTTAGTAAGTTTATAGTTCGATTGTAACTGTAGCTCATATTTTTCGGAGGTTGTTTGACTTTTTTCTGAGGCAAAATAGGCTTTTAGTGTGGCTTCTTGCTTGGTTTGCTTTGTATCGTAAATCAGTTGGGTTCGACCATTAAAACTGCTGGATTCGGTATTGCCTGTGTTCAGTTGCAAGCCAGCTTCGATTTCCGCGGTAAAATCGCTGGGCGGTTCCTGATAATCAGGTGGAACAAGCGCAAGCGCAGGAAATGAAAGGAAAAACAAACTGATTGGCGCAATAACTTTTAGCATTATGTTTTATTCTTGGTTAGCTGATTTCAGACGTCCGAATGTAGGCGAGCCGCCATCATACCTGTATTGATTGGCGAGGCAAAGTTATTGCTTGAGTTTCTGGCTTGCTTTCTGTACTATCTCGCGCTCAAATCAGTCACTATTTTTCGTTCCTTGCCTCCATTTGGTTTGACTGAGCCAATACCGAGGCTACATAACCGTAAGGAGCAATAAATGCGTCATTACGAAATCGTATTTATGGTTCACCCAGATCAAAGTGAACAAGTACCAGGTATGATTGAGCGTTACACAGGTGTTATCACCGAAGCTAACGGCACAATCCACCGTTTAGAAGATTGGGGCCGTCGTCAACTGGCTTACCCAATCCTTGACCTGCATAAAGCTCACTACGTTCTGATGAACGTTGAAGCTAAAGCAGAGACGATCGAAGAGCTAGAAACAGCTTTCCGTTTCAACGACGCAGTTCTGCGTAATATGGTAATGCGTACTAAAGTTGCCGTTACTGAAGCATCTCCAATGGCTAGAGCTAGAGATGAGCGCGATTCACGTCGTGGCCCAGCTGGCGAACGCTCATATGATGAAGCTCACGCTGAAGAAATCGCTGAGTAAGGTAATCTGTGACCACCAATAACTTGGTGTTGTCAGGAACGATAACTCGTTCAAGACGCTTTAAAAGCCCAGCAGGTATTGCACATAGTGTAATTATGTTGGAACACAAATCGCAGCGTTATGAAGCCGAAATGCTCCGCAACGTCTACGTACAAATTCAAGTGATATTGAGTGGCCCACGCTTTGAAAGCGTCGCAGAAGATCTGAAAGCAGGTGTGGAAGTACAAGTGCAAGGCTTTATGACGCTTCAACAGGGGCGTAATGGTCAGAACCGCTTAGTCATCCATGCCGAAAATGTCGAATTGAAAACTTAGGAGACTGTCAACATGGCACGTTATTTCCGTCGTCGCAAGTTCTGCCGTTTCACCGCTGAAGGTGTTGCAGAAATTGATTACAAAGATATCGTTACTTTAAAGAACTACATCACTGAAAGCGGCAAGATTGTTCCTAGCCGTATCACTGGTACTAGTGCTAAATATCAGCGCCAACTAGCTCGCGCTATCAAGCGTGCTCGTTATCTTTCTCTACTGCCATACACTGATTTACATCAGTAATTGCAGTATTCCTAATCGAATATAGAGGATTTGATAATGAACGTTATTCTGCTTGATAAAATCGCTAACCTAGGCAACTTGGGTGACCAAGTTACTGTTAAAGCTGGTTACGCTCGTAACTACCTTTTGCCACAAGGTAAAGCTGTTGTTGCTAACGAAAGCAACGTTAAAGTATTTGAAGCTCGTCGCGCTGAATTAGAAGCTAAATTAGCTGCTGAATTAGCTGCTGCTAACCTGCGTGCTGAGAAAATCACTGCATTGGAAGCGGTTGTAATCGCTTCTAAAGCCGGTGATGAAGGCAAACTGTTTGGTTCAGTTGGCAACCGTGACATCGCTGATGCAGTGACTGCTGCTGGTGTTGAGCTGGCTAAATCAGAAGTTCGTTTACCATTAGGCGCTCTGCGTACTACTGGCGACTTCGAAGTTGAAGTTCAGTTACACACTGAAGTTAAAGCTGTTGTTAAAGTTTCTATCGTTGCAGAAGCTTAATTACTCCTTGCTTTAATCTTAAGAGAAACACCGCTTCGCGGTGTTTTTTTATGGCTGAAATTCAGTATTTAGCTGTGGTCAATATGGTTTGATATTGGTTTGCGATGGATTAATACCAATCACATTAAATATCTAATCAGTTCAGAGCCTCACAGGCATCTCAATCCAAGGCGCATTGACGCAGAAATGGTTATTTCCTTTTAAGTCAATGTAACACGGGAGTGGGATGCCTGTGAGGCTCCCGAAGGGCGGCTGATGTTAACGGCATGGCAAAGCGCTTTATACTGCGTTTAAGGCTTTCGACAGAGCACCACTATGCCTTCAAGCCTTCGCCTTGTCTAAAGCGCGTTGAACTCCCGCTGAATGAACAGATATTTAATACGATTGGTATAATGCGGCAAGTGATATGTCTACTCATTCAGTCTCAAAGCGTATCCGCGTTTAAAATACTAACCCAAATAAAAGCCGCTTACTGTCATGACAGTGAGCGGCTTTTGACTAGATGGGTTAAATCCGTGTTTGGCTCAGAGTATTAATTTCTCACTAAATCCAATTCTTGGATTAAGTTATCGGCATGATCCACTTCATCCATCATCCACAGGATATAGCGAATATCCACGTGCACTGCACGGGTGATGGTTGGGTTGAAGAACCAATCTTTAGTGATAGCTTCATAGGTTGAGTCGAAGTTAAGGCCCACTAACTCACCTTTTCCGTTGAATACTGGTGAGCCGGAGTTACCACCTGTGGTATCCACACTCGATAAGAAGTTAACCGGTACTGAGTTAAATTCTTCTGGTTTATCTAAACAAGAGAAGAGTCTGCAAATCCAGCCGCGGGGATCTTGATAAACCGACTTCACCAGATGATCGCCAAAACGTTGTTCGCTAATCGCATCGAGGAGTTTTTTCGGCGCATTATAGGGCTCAACGCCTGTGTGTTTTGCGACTATGCCATCAAGACGAGTAAACGGCTGTTTATAGAGCGCATCACGTGATTGATAACCATCAACCATGCCATAGCTGATCCGTAGCGTACCGTTGGCGTCAGGATAGACTGGCCAGTTGTTTGCTTTGTAGTATTCGATTACGGCCGCCATATAATCAGGGCGAGCACTAGACAGCTTGCCGTCTAAGATTTTTTCTGACTTTTCCTGTGCCATATTCGTGTCGTAAAGTGCTACGGCTAAACGAATAAAGGGATCGGCACTGGTTTCGAAAGCGCTAGCATCGGCATTCATCCACGCGAGGCGCTTAGCTTGGTCTGTGAGCGTAGTGAGTGTGTACAAACCATCGAGTTTAGCTGCGAGATCGGCATCTTTAGTGTTCACACTTAGCATTTCATCGAGTGCTGCTACGCGATTTGATTGGCTAAGGTAAGCATTTAAATCCTGTAGCCACAAAGTCTTATCAACAGTGACATCAAAACTTGAATCGATACGTTTAAGACGTGAGCTTAGCATAGCAATATCACGTTCTTGGTAGCCTTGCTCACGCTCGGCATCGGGCTTTTGTTTTTCTTTAGCAAGACGGTAGAGGCTGTTTGCTGCGGTTAACAATGTGCTCGATTGGGCATTGGTAAAGTAGTAATTACTTTGGAATGCTTGTTGTTGCTCGGCGAGTAACACTTCTAACTCAGCAATGAGATTTTGATTTAGCTTAGGGTTTTGTTTAAGCCAAGCTAAAAAATTATCTTCACGGCTTTGCTTAATGCCAATGATATCCGTTGCTTTAAAACCCGCTAATAGGCCGTTGAGTTTCTTCATCCGGTTGGCCATTGAGGCCATATTACCTGCGTACTTAATAGCGATATCGGCATCTTTTTGTCCCATAGCCTCGATAGTATCAATCTGTAATTGATAACGCTTAGCTTGGGTTGGGTACAACCAATCACTGGCAAATTTAAGTTCACTGGTCAGGTTGTAACGGCTAGTCGTGCCTGGGTAACCCGCCACAAACACGCCATCACCGGCTTTTACGCCATCGGCATTGACCTTAAGGTAGCTCTTTGGTTGGTAAGGAATGTTATTGTCGCTATACGCGGCGGGTTTGCCATCTTTCCGACGTAAGCTCGTAGGAAGGCAAAATCACCCGAATGGCGTGGATATTCATAGTTATCAATATCGCCACCATAGCCCCCAACACTTTCAGGTGGTGCGTAGACTAAGCGCACATCGCGGATCATCAATTGCTTGATTAAGTAGTATTCTAAGCCGTTATGGAAACTGCGCACATTACAACGATAGTTAGCATCGGCTTCACAGCTTTTGATGAGCGCTTTACTGTGATTTTGAATGTCTTCGTAACGACTTAGCGGGTCTTGGCTGAGGTCTTTATTGATTTGCGCGGTGACATTGGTCACTGCTTCTGTGATGTATAAACGTTCGTTAGGACCGGCAGAGGGTTCCTTGTCCATCGATGTTGCTAAAAAGCCTTGTTCTAGGTAGTTATGCTCTTGCTTAGTGTTATATTGTATCGCCTTGTAGGCACAATGGTGGTTTGTCACAACTAGCCCTTGGGGGGAGACAAAACTGGCGGTACAATAGCCCAGCCCAACCACAGCGTTCATTGGATAACTTGTCAGATCGGCCAGTTTTTCTGCCGGAATATCGATTCCGCGTTCACTGAGTTTGTCTGCAATTGAAGGCATTTGATAAGGTTGCCATTGTCCTTCGTCGGCAGTTGCTATGCCGGATGTCAGTACTAAGGCCGCAACCAATGCAATACGCATGTTCTTTCCTTATTGATTGTTAGAGTGTCCGTTGGAATAAAATAACAGGCGAGTGTAAACATCCTGTTTGCTTGACGCGGGTTTTATATCATATTTTGTTAAGTTGTTGGAAATCGGGAGCGTTAATGTCACAACAAGGTGCTTTTAAGCCTAAAAGTAAGCCAAGAGATTTGCAGCTTGATGGACTCAAGCTGCCACCGCATTCAATTGAGGCTGAACAATCGGTATTAGGCGGCTTGATGTTAGATGCCGAAGCGTGGGACAGGGTCGCAGAGGCTGTAGTAAAAGAGGATTTTTACTCTCGCTCACATAAGATGATCTTTTCTGCCATGCACAGATTGGTCGATTTAGGGCAACCGATCGATTTGATCACGGTTTCTGAACAGCTCGAAGTTGAGAACCAATTAGAAGATGCCGGTGGTTTTGCCTACTTAGGTGAGATTGCGAAAAATACCCCAAGTGCGGGTAATATTTTATCTTACGCTGAAATCGTCCGTGAGCGGGCCGTGGTCCGTGATATGATCCGCGTCGCACATGAGATTGCCGATGCGGGCTATAACCCAGAAGGTCGGGACTCGGGTGAATTACTCGACCTTGCTGAGAGTAAAGTCTTTAAGATCGCCGAGATGCGAACCAATGCTAATGAAGGTCCCGAAGGTATCAAAACCATTCTGGAAAAAACCGTCGATAAGATTGAACAGCTTTACAATAACCCCCATAACGGTGTGACTGGAGTATCGAGTGGCTTTAACGATTTGGATAAGATGACCGCTGGCTTCCAGTCCGGTGACTTGATTATCGTTGCGGCGCGTCCTTCTATGGGTAAAACCACCTTTGCGATGAACTTGTGCGAACAGGCCGCAATGAATGAAGATAAACCCGTACTTATTTTCAGTCTCGAGATGCCGTCAGAACAGATTATGATGCGTATGTTGGCCTCCTTGGGCCGCGTCGATCAAACTAAGATCCGTACTGGTCAACTCGATGACGAGGATTGGGCGCGGGTTTCATCGACCATGGGTATCATGCTCGAGCAAGGCAAAATGTATATTGATGATGGTTCGGGATTAACCCCGACAGAAGTTCGCAGCCGCGCGCGTCGTATCGCCCGTGAGTACGGTGGTTTATCTATGATCATGATAGATTACCTGCAGTTAATGCAGGTGCCCGCCTTAAAAGATAACCGTACCTTAGAAATTTCTGAAATTTCACGCTCGCTGAAAGCATTAGCCAAAGAGTTGGAAATCCCGATTATTGCCCTGTCGCAGCTTAACCGCTCGCTCGAACAAAGGGCCGATAAACGTCCTGTTAACTCGGATTTACGTGAATCAGGCGCTATCGAGCAAGATGCGGATCTCATCATGTTTATTTATCGCGATGAAGTGTATAACAACGATTCTCAAGATAAAGGCACGGCAGAAATCATCATTGGTAAGCAACGTAACGGCCCCATTGGTCGGGTGCGGCTCACTTTCCAAGGGCAATTTTCGCGTTTCGATAATTATGCTGGGCCGCAGTTTGAAGAAGATTAATTGACGTTTAAAAACAGTCAGTTTGCGTTTGCAGAAGATGAGCTGTATTGATGTATTTTTTATATCCGTGACTTTTTATTTCCTGAGTAAACAAGGTAAATTTTGAACCCTTTTCCCCGTGCAGAAATTAGCAGTAGTGCACTGCAAACCAATCTCGCTGCGTTGCGTCAACAGGCACCAGCGAGTCGTGTGATGGCCGTCGTTAAAGCGAACGGTTATGGTCATGGATTATTGAATGTCGCTAATTGTTTAGTCAGTGCCGATGGCTTTGGCCTAGCACGATTGGATGAGGCCTTAGAATTACGAGCGGGCGGCGTGACAGCGCGTTTGTTATTACTAGAAGGTTTTTTCCGCGCCACCGATCTCCCGTTACTCGTCGGGCATGATATTGACACTGTAGTGCACCACAGCTCTCAGCTTGAGATGTTAGAGCAAACTGTGTTGTCAAAACCTGTCACTGTCTGGCTTAAAGTGGATTCAGGCATGCATCGTTTAGGTTTTACGTCCGAACAATTTTCAACGGTTTACGCAAGGTTAATGGCCTGTCCCAATGTGGCAAAACCGATCCATTTGATGACACATTTTGCCTGTGCAGATGAGCCAGATAACACTTATACCTCAGTACAGATGGCGGCTTTTAATACGTTAACGGCAGGCTTGCCCGGATTTAGAACCTTAGCAAACTCTGCTGGTGCCTTGTATTGGCCTCAGAGCCAAGGCGATTGGATCCGTCCTGGTATTGCACTCTATGGCGTATCTCCTGTTACTGGTGATTGCGGTGCGAATCACGGGCTAGTTCCTGCGATGGAATTAGTATCACAGTTGATTGCGGTACGGGATCATAAAGCCAATCAGCCAGTCGGCTATGGTTGTTTCTGGACCGCGAAGCAAGATACCCGTTTAGGTGTCGTGGCGATTGGTTATGGTGATGGTTATCCTCGCAATGCACCGGAAGGCACACCCGTGTGGGTCAATGGTCGCCGCGTACCCATAGTCGGCCGTGTTTCTATGGACATGTTGACTGTTGACTTAGGTCAAGGTGCGCAAGATAAAGTTGGGGATAGTGCATTGCTGTGGGGTAAGGCATTACCCGTGGAGGAAGTCGCTGAACATATCGGCACTATCGCTTACGAATTAGTCACTAAGCTTACGCCAAGGGTTGCTGTTTGCTTAGCTTAACCCTGACAGATAGAATTATTCTGGGACACTTTTTAGCAAGAAAATGGTGATTAAACACCGTTTTCTTTTATGTAAAGTGTCAGGATGAATAATTGCCACTACACGAATGGTTACTGCAAATAACACTATGAATTATAGTTATTTGTTAGCGGGAGAAGTGTCGAACCTGTAGGGCTGAGATAAACAAAATAGTGGTTTGCAGTTCACCGTTGGCGACGCAATATATTTTAGACCTGAGGATGAAGCTGTGCTGAACTGGTGTTAGGCGGCAAAATAGACGATAAAAATACCTCAATTCAGTTTACGGTAAACCAGCCGTTCTGATCTTTGTTATCTGGCTTTAAATAAGCGAATGAAACATAAGATCCAGAGCGACAGGATAGTTAATGTATTTTGAGCTGACTGGCTTGGTGCATTTAAGCTATTAGTTTTCAAAACATATTTCAATATAAGCAGTACCATGCGGGCTTGTAAATGGCATGATAATCTTAGTGCCATTAGCTTTATGGGAAATAGTATGGCCTTTTCCTGATACGACCATAGGAGTGGCCATTTCAAATTCATAGCCTTTTTGACCCAAAAGATTTTTTGCGCCACCAGTCACCATATTCGTAATTTCGCCTACTAAGTCAGTCACTTCCTCGTTAATTTTACCCGGGTTTTCGCCCAGCATATTCTGCATTATCTGCAAAACAAGCTTTTGTTCGAAGGTAATCGACAGTGATCCTTTTGTTTGGGGTCCAACAAGACCTATTAGGCCGGATACATCACCCTTTGCTAAGTTATCTACTTTGATTTGGGGTTTGCCCGGCGTCAAATCCATGCTCGCCATCGTAGATATGACATTGAGCAAAGATTGGAGGAAAGGATTAATAAAATTAACGTTCATGCCTAAGTTTGTCCTCTTTTGAGCCTAAACCATGGAGTAATGGCATTGCTTAAGGCTATTAGAAAAGTTGCTTATCGACAGCAATCTTGATCACACTCTATCAGCTTAGATGAGACAGCTATAAATGTGAGGCTAATTTAAAGATATTCTTATCATTTATCTGAGTTATAGGCAGTTAAAGCTCCATATAACCGTGTCCTTTATTGTTTAGACCGTTTTGTATGATGGTTCATAAGTTTGCTTGGAAGACGCTTATCGTCAAATAGCGTTGTTTTACGTCTCATACATACAAAAAATGGCAATATATCGGCTGCATTAGCCCCATTCATAGTGGCTCATGAGTGCCGATGCTGCAAAGTTTTTTAGCCTTTTTATGGAGTAACTCGACTTTTATTTGCACTTGAACTTGTGAGAAGGCGTTGCTACTCAACTCTCTATCCCATCGCGTCTTACGTAATCCCATTTTATATGGCTATTTTCGGCATTGTGGAGTGCTATCAAAAAGGCGTCTTGGCCTTGAGTGTCTTAGCTGACTTTGTAAAAGTACGATGTTCGCTGTAGACTGTCTCACTTTTTTGCTTCACCCTAACGACGCATTTGTAGTGTGTTGTTCAGTACGTGTTTTCAGGTCAATTACTGGGAACACCATCTTGAGCGCTCAATCTTATAATTTGGGATACCTCACAGGATGCTTAGCAATTAGACAAATGCACAAATGTGTGAAAACCGCTTAATAGAATGTGAGAGTGATGATTCAATCTAAAATGAGTAAAACCCCAGTTATATCAACTATTCCAATCGAGAGAACATTTTCCATTGCGCCCATGTTGGATTGGACAGACCGGCATTATCGTTTTTTTGCACGTTTGATGTCGGTTAATGCTTTGTTGTATACGGAAATGGTGACAACAGGAGCGATATTGCATGGTCGTGGTGATTACTTGGCATATAACCAAGAAGAACATCCTTTGGCGTTGCAGTTAGGTGGCTCTAATCCCTTAGATTTGGCTCGTTGCGCTAAACTCGCTGCTGAGCGTGGCTACGATGAAGTTAACCTCAATGTGGGTTGTCCTTCCGATCGAGTGCAGAATGGTCGCTTTGGCGCGTGTCTGATGGCGGAACCTGAGTTAGTGGCTGAGTGTGTTGACGCCATGAAGCAAGTCGTTGATATTCCTGTGACTGTGAAAACGCGTATCGGAATTGATGAGCAAGATAGTTATGCGTTTTTAACCCAGTTTATTGATGTGGTTAGTGCAAAAGGGTGTACGGATTTTACTATCCATGCGCGTAAGGCGTGGCTTCAAGGGTTAAGCCCAAAAGAGAATCGCGAGATCCCGCCGCTCGATTATGAGCGTGTGTATCAACTTAAGCGTGATTATCCTGCACTTAATATTGGTATTAATGGCGGCGTAACAACTATCGAGCAAGCACAAGTTCATTTAGTGCAGCTCGATGGAGTAATGATGGGGCGCGAGGCTTATCAGAATCCTTATATTCTGGCGCAGGTGGATCAAATATTGTGTGGCAGTCAAAAAGCAGTGATCAGCCGCGAGGCTGTGATTGAGGCTATGTTGCCTTATATCGAAGCACATTTGCAGTCGGGTGGGCGACTTAATCATATTACTCGCCATATGATAGGTTTATTTCAAGGTTTACCAGGTGCCCGTGCGTGGCGTCGTTATTTGAGCGAAAATGCCCATAAAAACGGCGCTGGGATAGAAGTGGTAAAGCAGGCTTTTCAGAATATTCAGGCTGAAGTTGTAGAGTAATTCCACTCGACTTAAAAGATGGTGAAATTTACTAACTTTAGTAGTATTTTTCACCACTTGTTATTTTCCAATCCATCCCTATATCTCATCTTGTTCACATAAAATGCTTTAAAATGATTAAAATCATAATCTTAAAAATATTTTTATAAGTTGGCACGCAGTTTGTAATACTCCTTTTGTCAAGTTAATTAATCGAAAGGGATGCCATCATGTTTACGTTAACCATTAAAAAATCAGTACAAATGAGTGTATTATTAGGCGCGTTAGTCGGTAGCGTTGCAGCACACGCAGAAGCCGCACCAATATCAGATGTTGTGGGAACTATTGAGCAAACATTAACTGCGCAGACACAAGAATTGTTCGTCAGTGTAAAGCGTGAATTTGTGATGTCATTGCAAACACAACTGGCTGAAAGTATTTATGACTTCAACAGTCAACTTAGCTTAAACGCTGAAAATAAAGGTGAATCGGCAGGTGCCGATGAATATAGCGCTAAGTAAAGGATCTGCTTATGTGGTTTGTAGCACCTTTGATGACATTGCTACTGTTACCTGTAATTAGTCTTGCGTTGTTTTCAGGCATTATTTGCTGGTTTCAGTGGCATAGTGTTAGTGATAAATAAGTTAGCGATGAACTGAGTCGAGGTTTTAGATGAAACGATTAAAAGTGCGTATGGAGAGTCCAGAGCGGTTAGTGTGTGGTGTTGCTGCAGGCATGGCGTGGAAATTTGATTGGTCTTGTTTTTGGACTCGTGCGGTGTGGGCTGGTGCAGTTGTATTTATGCCGGGTGTGAGTTTGCTAATTTACTTTGTTTTAGCATTGTTAGTTGACCAATGGAAAAAACCAGCCTAAGCATGCAGTGATGGCTTGTGTTGATGAGCTAATAAGTGGCTTGTTTTGATTTAAAATGATGCAGTTAAACCTATCAACAAGAGGGCACTTTGACCCTCATGCGAAAATGTATGTGCATACTGCCTTGCAGACTATTTTTTCAAAAAAGCTTGAAATCTGCTTTTGGCTTCATCACTTTTTAGCCTAGCGCTAAATTGTTCAAGTTCTTGGTGCATTTGGTGTTGTACACGATTTTTATGCGGACGCATTAATTGACGTGTGATTTGTAGTGCTTGTGGCGGTTGATTTGCCAATTTTTTTGCCTGAGATAGTGCATAACTGAGTAAATCTTCATGGGCCACAATTTCGTTGATCATATTGAGTCTATGGGCCGTCTCGGCATTAAAACTTTCACCAAGTAGCAGTAACTCAGCCGCTTTTTGATAACCAATGAGTTCTGGTAAGAGTAGGCTAGCCCCCGCTTCCGGCACGAGAGCCAAGTTGACGAAGGGAAGTTGAAATTTCGCCGTGTTGTCAGCGTATACCAGATCGCAATGTAGCAGTACGGTTGTACCTATACCTACGGCGGCACCAGAAACAGCAGCCACCAAAGGTTTTTTGAGTTCGAGCAGACAAAATAAGAAACGTACTGCGGGATGATTTGGCCCTAAGTCACTATTTTTCAAAAAGTCAGCAACATCATTGCCGGAGGTGAAACAATTATCTTGGCCATGGAGCATAAAGGCACGAATGTCGTTGTCTGCTTCACCTTCGATCAGGTATTCTGTCAGTTGTTTATACATATTAAGATCAAGTGCATTGCGTTTATCAGGGCGATTAAAGCTAATAATACGCACGCCCTGATCATCCTGAACCTGTATATGACTCATGGGTTGTTTCCTTTACGACGACATTGGGTAAACATGGAGTTTAAGACATTGAAACCAATATTCAAACAGCTGTTTAATTGTCTAGTTTTATCTTGTGCATCATTTTCAGCGTTGGCGAACGTAGTCATGACTGAAGGTCACATACGCGCCATGCCTGAGACAGTACCAAATACTGCCGCTTACTTTACGCTTGAAAACCACACAGATAAAGCGATTCGTCTTATCGGTGTCAGTACGACTGTGGCAAAGGATGCCCAATTACACACGATTATCGAAGACCAAGGCATGGTGAAGATGCGCCATGTTGAAGGTTTTGACATCCCCTCCCATGGCACATTAACGTTAACGCCGTCAGGGGATCACGTCATGTTGCTTGGCTTAAAAGCGCCATTGGTGTTAGAGCAACAAGTTGAACTGCAATTAGAGTTTGACGGTGGCGAGAAAATGGCAATTACCCTGCCTGTTAGTAAAGCAGCAGAAAACGCCGCAGAGCAAGAGCATCATCACCATCATTAAGGAGTCGCTTGATGCAAATTACATGGAAAAAAGTTACCGGGGTCGGTTTATTTTTAGTATTAATCGGTTATGGCGTGAGTGTATGGTGGAGTATCGAACCGGATCCAATTAGCCCTCAACAATTAACAGCATCCAATAAGAATATTGTTGGGTACGCTACTACTACATCGCTAATCCTCACAGTCGAAAATTTACTCGATAAGCAAGGTGGTTGGCTATCAAACGATGTGATGCCACCTTCCATCTTCATGGATAACATGCCCGCATTTGAATATGGTGCTTTGGAGCAAGCCCGTGATTTAGCCTTGATTATGCGTAAAGAGTTTAGCCGCTCACAGTCACAATCTGCGGCGGACAAAGATTTAGGCGAAGCCCAATCTAAGCTCAATATTGACCACACAAGCTGGTTAGTACCGAGTGCCGAAAGCGAATATCGCGATGCAATCAAATTGCTGAAGCTTTATCGTGCCCGCATGATGGACCCAAATAATCAAGATGCACAGTTTTATGCCCGTGCTGACAACCTTAATGAATGGTTGAAAGAAGTGCAGAAACGTCTGGGCAGTATGTCGCAGCGTTTATCTGCCAGCGTTGGCCAAGAGCGCTTAAATACAGACCTAGCCGGTGATAATTCGGCGCGTCAATCAACTCC
This sequence comes from Shewanella sp. SM69, assembly GCF_025653985.1. NCBI lineage: Bacteria > Pseudomonadati > Pseudomonadota > Gammaproteobacteria > Alteromonadales > Shewanellaceae > Shewanella > Shewanella sp. SM69. The sequence continues at coordinate 15,734 of NZ_JAKKRV010000008.1, read as the reverse complement.
AAATTTGACCAGCCATCAGGTAAAAACCAGTTGGTGGAAAATTGATGATGTCTTCTATGAGAGCCGTGGTGCTTCATGGGCGTTGTTGAACTTTATGCGCGCAGTTGAAGTTGACTTTGCTGACGTATTGAAGAAGAAAAATGCTGAAGTAAGCCTAAGACAGATCATTCGTGAACTGGAAGCGACTCAGCAAACTGTCTGGAGCCCTGTTGTGCTTAATGGCAGCGGTTTTGGCTTAGTCGCTAATCATTCATTGGTTATGGCTAACTATGTGTCGCGTGCGAATGCCGCGGTGATTGATTTAACGAACTTGCTATCTCAAGGTTAATTATGAAAAAAACTCTCCTCGCCAGTGCGGTATTAGGATTCTGTATGGCCTCATCTGCCCAAGCGGCCACTGTGGTCGGTTTCACAATTGGTGGTGACTACTGGCGCGCCGATACTAGTGGTACTTTTGCTGATAAAGGTCAACCACAACAAACATTTGATTACAGTTCATCTGCTCAAGGCAGTTATTGGATTGCAGTTGAGCACCCATTGCCATTTGTCCCTAACATTAAAATCCGTGAAAATAGCCTAGATCAGAAAGGCAGCATGTCTGGTGCTGATTTCAACTTCAATGGGCATGATTTTAAAGGTAATGTTACTGCTTATACTGATTTGAGCAACACAGATTTCGTGCTGTACTACGAAATATTGGACAACGACATAGTGTCGTTGGATCTCGGTGCAGCATACAAGTTAATGAATGGTTCATTGCGTGTTCAAGACCCTGGCCATCCTGAAGAGAAAGATGTCGATAGCGGTATTGTGATGGGTTACGCCAGTACGCATGTAGGTATGCCTGGCTTAGGCTTGTACGGTTTTGCTGATTTGATGCAGGGCGTCAATGAGTCAAGCGTGCACGACTATGCAATTGGTTTAGGTTGGCAATTTGATGGTTTGGCCGTCGATACCCGTGTACGTGTAGGCTACCGTGAATTTTTATTCGATGTGAGTAATTTCTCGGGTGTGAGTGCTGATACTAAATTTAAAGGTTATTTTGCGGGTGTTGAAATCAACTTCTAATTTTGTTGATTTTAACTTCTAAGCATAAAAAAACCGCCAAATGGCGGTTTTTTATATTTAATGACTGAGAGTGTTGTTACTGTGCAATCAAGCCATTATTGATGGCGATAACATCATCTTCATTCAATGTACCCGCAGCTTGCTTTAGTGCAACAACTGAGTTGATGTAGCTATAGCGCGCATCGGATAATTTACGTTTTGAGTCGTACAAGTCACGGGTACGGTTCAAAACATCAACGATAGTACGAGTACCCACTTCGAAACCCGCTTGAGTGGCTTTTAGGGCACTTTCTGATGAAATAACAGATTGCTCATAAGCTTTGATTGAGCTGATAGAAGCACCTACGTTGTTGTAGTTATTACGAACGTTTTTCACTACACCACGGTAAATTTGCTCAAGCTTTTCACTTGCTTCAACATACTGGAATTGTGCTTCATTAACTTGTGAGCTGACTTTAAAACCTTCGAAAATCGGAATGCTTAAGTTGACACCAACGCTGACATTATCAAAATCAGGTTCGTTGAGATTACCCATTTTTTGCTCAAGACCTTTGTTGTAACCGGCATTTAAGCTTAAAGACGGCATGTGGCCTGCTTGATAAAGCTTAATAGTCTCTTGGGCAATATCTTTACCAATACGTTGAGTCATTAAATCAACACTATTGGTTTCAGCAATTTTTAACCATTCGCTAGATGACGTTGGCGCTGGCGTAACGGCTGAGAAACGGTTGGTATCTAGCACATTAATCGTCTTGTGATCGATGCCGGTGATTTCACGTAAGGCTTCATAACTATTGGCGAGCGTGTTTTCGGCTAAAATTTCAGTGGCTGAGGCTAAGTCATATTGCGCTTGAGCTTCATGCACATCGGTAATCGCGGTTAAACCCACTGCGAAACGTTGTTTAGTTTGTTCAAGTTGACGCTCGATTGCGCGTTTTTCTGCACCTTGGAACTCGTAGTTGTCTTTCGCCGTTAATACATCGAAATAGGCTTTAGTGATACGAGTAATCAAGTTTTGTAATGCGGAAGCATAAGCGGAATCAGCTTGAGAAGCGGCTTTCTCAGCAAGACTTAAACCAACCCAAGCACTGTGATCATAGATGACTTGATTTAATTTCAGGCTACCTACTAGACCACTTGCATCATCCTTCGGATCATTCCAAGCTTTGTCATAACCGACGTTTGCACTAATGGTTGGCAACAGCGGAGCGCGGTTTTGCTCGATTTTCTCAAACAAACCATTACGCTGGGCTTGGGCTTGCAATACGAGCGGGTCGCTGGTCAGTGCTTGCTGATAAATTTGCAACAAATCATCTGCTTGCACCGCTGAAGCGGAAGCCGCAAGTGTTAATGCTGCGCATAAATTATGGATCTTAAATTTCATTTGCTGTCCTTATTAGACAAAATCCCCCCACGGAGGAATATTTTAACTTCGTTTAGACTAAGTAATGCCTTTACCAAGGCGGTTTGCGCTTCCCGACGCTTCCCGATACAGCTAAAACTTAATGACCTAGAGTCTAAGAACTCTGACACTTTCAAGTCAAATTCGAAGTGTAACAGATTTTATTTTAAAAATGTGCTCAAATTGCCTTGATTGTAGGCGCAAATTTAACTTTTAAGGATAGAGTATGAAACCCCCTGTTTTTTCGCAAACGGATATTGAGATCTTAGGAAAAAAATCCCTTTATCAAGGGTTTTTCTCAATGGACGAATACACTTTCAAGCATAAATTATTCGCTGGTGGCTGGAGTAAGCCTGTCACTCGCGAAGTGTTTGAACGGGGTCATGCAGTGGTCGTTCTGCCCTATGATGCCAAGCAAGATAAAGTCGTACTCATCGAACAGGTACGCTTTCCTGCATTAGCAACCGCTAAATCTCCTTGGCTTCTTGAGTTAGTCGCGGGTATGATTGCGCCCGCAGAAATGCCTCTGGATGTTGCACACCGCGAATTAATGGAAGAAACAGGCTTAATGGCTAAGCAAATACACAGTGTGAATAGCTATTTAGCGAGCCCAGGTGGTAGTACAGAACGTTTCTATTTCTATTGGGCTGATGTCGATTCAAACAACGCCCGTGGATTGCATGGATTAGCTGAAGAGCACGAAGATATTCGATTGCATGTCATGAGCCGCGAGCAAGCTTATGAGCGAGTGGTTGCGGGTGAGATCGATAATGCGTCGACCGTTATTGGATTACAATGGTTACAATTGAACTATCAGCAACTGGTTTAAGTTGGGATGAATTTGGCTACTTCGAGTCTAAAACGGCGCTATAAACCCAACGTCAGTGATTTTTTAGCACTGTGCGGGCGTAATTATGGTTACATGTTGAAATGGTTACCGTTAGAGATAGCTATCGGTGAGTCATGGCGACTCGAAGGTGAGTTTGGTATATTAGTAGTGCGAATTTTAGAAAATACCAAATATACTCAGCTAGTTGAGATATCTCGTCCCATCGAAATCAAGGAGTTTATCAATACTCCCAAGGTGTTAGTGAGAATTTATCACGATGCTAAATTAGCAGAAGTGTTAACTGGCCAACAGATTTACCAATTACGCCCAGTGTATGATTATCCCAATGTACGCATGTATCAAAGTGATGAAAAGTACCAGGTGAATGCATTCCTGGAAGAGTTATTAAAGATTGGTTACCAACACAGTGTCGTGTGCCAGTCTTAGAATTGGGTATTCAATGTGCTGAAAGAGGCTGTCTCTTACTCCATAGCTGAAGGGGAAAGCGTGCGTATCGTGCAAGTCACAGATCCGCATCTTTTTGCCGATCCTGAAGCTCAGCTATTAGGAGTTAATACTAGCAAAAGTTTTGCTGCCGTATTAAATACGATTAGAGCTGTGGACTATCCTGCTCACTTGATGCTCGCCACAGGCGATTTGAGTCAAGACTATTCGGCTGAGTCCTATCAGCAATTTGTGAAAGCAGTCACTCCCGTTGGCTTACCTTGCCATTATCTTCCTGGAAATCATGACGATCCACGGATCATGTATCTGCACATGCAGGGTGAACAGATTTTTGGGCAGCAGCGTATTCTGGCGGGAAACTGGCAAATCCTCATGTTGGATTCAACCGTGCGGGGAAAGCCTGGCGGCAATATGGCCGAGACTCAGTTCGAATTAATTGATGAAGCCATTGCCGCACATCCTGAATGCCATACTTTACTGGTGATGCATCACAATCCCATCGTTGTGAATTGTACTTGGCTGGATCAGCACTGCATGGACAATGGCGCCGAGTTTATCGCGCGAGTGGCAAAGTATCCGCAGGTCAAAGGATTGCTCTGGGGACATGTGCACCAATGTATTGATACCCATCATAATGGGCCCCATGGCACGTTGCAGTTGATGGCGACACCTTCCACTTGTATTCAATTTAAGCCGTTATCGCCTTATTTTGCCTTGGATGACGTTCAACCGGGTTATCGTTTGCTGGAGTTGAAAGCCGATGGTAGCATCAATACTAAAGTGTATCGCGTACCGGGTAACCATTTTTCCCCCGACAACAACTCTAGCGGTTATTAACGCGAATAGCCGCAGCCTGAGGAAATATGCTGCTTTATATTCACGGTTTTAATAGCTCTCCATTTTCAGATAAAGCTGTGATGACGGCTAAGTACATGGCGCTGCATCACCCTAGTGTGACCTTCCATCAGCCCCAATTGCCTAATACACCTAAGGCTGCGATGGTGCTCTTAACCGCTTATGTTGAGGCGGCGATTGATGCCAAAGAGCCATTAGCTTATATAGGCTCATCTTTAGGTGGGTATTTCGCCAGCTATTTAGCCGAAACCTATGGTGGCAAAGCGGTGTTAGTTAATCCTGCGGTAAAACCCTTTGAGTTGTTCGATGAGTTTATGGGGCCGCAATTCAATCCTTACACTGAACAGCATTATCTTGTCTTACCTGAGCATAAGTCTGAAGTCGCTGAATTTAATACGGCTGTGATCCGCAATCCGGATCGTTTTTTGGTATTATTGCAGACAGGTGATGATGTGCTGGATTATCGCGAAGCGGTCAATAAGTATCATCACTGTCAATTGCGAGTTGAAGCGGGTGGTGATCACAGCTTTGTTGGTTATGAGTCGCATCTGCAAACTGTAAGCCAATTTTTACACTTACCTTGACAAACTGACATGCCGAGCCGCAACATGGCCGGATATAACAACCTATAGCGTGCCCTATGACAAATCAATACACCTCTGACGCCATTGAAGTTCTCAACGGACTCGATCCTGTTAAACGCCGTCCAGGTATGTATACCGACACCTCCAGACCGAACCATTTGGGCCAAGAGGTCATAGATAACAGTGTCGATGAGGCATTGGCAGGTCACGCGACAAAAATTGAAGTTGTTCTACATACAGATAACTCCCTTGAAGTCACTGATGATGGCCGTGGTATGCCAGTGGATATCCACCCAGAAGAAGGTATTCCTGGGGTTGAGTTAATTCTGACCAAATTGCATGCCGGCGGTAAATTTTCGAATAAAAACTACCAGTTCTCCGGTGGTTTACACGGTGTTGGTATCTCGGTGGTTAACGCTTTGTCGCGCCGTGTCGAAGTCACGGTTCGCCGTGATGGCCAAGTGTATGACATCGCTTTTGAAAATGGCTTTAAAGTTGAAGATTTACGCCCAACAGGGACCTGTGGCCGTCGTAATACGGGGACTCGAGTGCATTTTTGGCCCGATGCGAGCTATTTTGATTCGGCTAACTTCTCAAATTCAAAACTGATTTATCTGCTTCGTGCTAAAGCGGTACTGTGTCCAGGTTTACGGATTAAATTCACCAATAAACAGACAAACGAAGTCCATGAATGGTTCTATGAAAGCGGCCTAACTGATTATTTAAAGGCGGCTATCGGTGACAATTTAAGATTGCCAGAAGAGCCGTTTGTGGGTTGCTTTAAAGGCCAACTAGAAGCCGCAGATTGGGCCATTACTTGGTTGCCTGAAGGCGGCGAATCTATTGGCGAGAGTTATGTTAACTTAATTCCGACTCCGCTCGGTGGTACCCATGTGAATGGTTTCCGCCAAGGTTTATTGGAATCTATGCGGGAATTCTGTGAGTTCAGAAATTTAATTCCCCGTGGTATTAAACTTTCACCCGAAGATATCTGGGATCGCGCCGCGTTTATATTGTCGGTGAAGATGCAAGAACCGCAATTCGCTGGTCAAACAAAAGAAAAGCTTTCTAGTCGCCAATGTGCTGCTTTTGTGTCTGGCGTTGTGCGTGACGCATTCTCACTCTGGTTGAACTCAAATACCGAGTTAGCTGAATCCTTAGCCGAAATGTGCATTAATAATGCCCAGAGTCGTTTAAAGGCCGCCAAAAAAGTGGCCCGCAAAAAGGTGACTTCGGGACCTGCACTGCCGGGTAAGCTGACAGACTGTAGTGGCCAAGATCCGATGCGCGGAGAGTTATTCCTCGTGGAAGGGGATTCTGCGGGTGGCAGTGCTAAACAGGCCCGCGATCGTGAGTTTCAAGCCATCATGCCGCTGCGTGGAAAAATCTTGAATACCTGGGAAGTCGATGCTTCGCAGGTATTAGCTTCACAGGAAGTTCATGATATTTCGGTCGCGATTGGTTGCGATCCCGATAGCAGCGATATCTCTGAATTACGTTATGGCAAGATTTGTATCCTTGCGGATGCCGACTCAGACGGACTGCACATTGCTACCTTGTTATGCGCGCTATTTTTGAAGCATTACCGTATCTTAGTTGAGCAGGGTCATGTGTATATTGCTATGCCGCCGTTGTTCCGTATTGATATCGGCAAAGAGGTGTATTACGCCTTAGATGAGGCAGAAAGAGCGGGTATTTTAGACCGTATTGCCGCTGAGAATAAAAAGGGTAAGGTACAAGTCACCCGCTTTAAGGGCTTGGGTGAGATGAATCCTTTACAACTTCGTGAAACAACGATGGATCCAAACACCCGTCGTTTAGTACAGTTGACGATAGATGACATCGAAGAAACGGATGCTTTGATGGATATGTTGCTCGCTAAGAAGCGTTCGCCGGACCGTAAAAATTGGCTTGAAGATAAGGGTGACATGGCTTTACTTTAATGTTGTGCACTATTGCCGATAACAATAAAACATAGGCATAAAGAAAATTACAATGTTGTATATTAAAACTAATAATTATAATTGCTTAAAGGTGTTTTCTGCCGGTTTTACGCTCTTAGCGAGTGTGACGTTATTGCTCTGCAATAGCGCCTTTGCGGGTTCCCAATCGATCATGATTACCGTCGCTAAGGGGTTTGGTTTATCGCTTTATGCCTCGGATATTGGCGATGCTAAGCAGATGGCGATGGGGGCTAATGGCACTTTATTTGTCGGTTCCAATAAGAGCGGCACTATCCATGCTCTCGTTGATAGTAATCAAGATGGTCGTGTCGATAAGCGCTATGTGATAGCCAAAGGGCTTGAATCACCCGATGCGATTGCATTCCACAATGGTGACTTGTTTGTCGCCACTGAAAATCAAATAGTGCGCTTTGTTGATATTGAGCAAAGATTGCGCCGCCCGAGTCGACCCAAAGAGATTTACAGTGACTTGCCTTACTCAGAGAAGAAAAGTTCTCGGGCAATTAATTTTGGCCCAGATGGCCGTTTATATGTGTCTATTGGTGCGCCCTGTAACGTCTGTGAAGCGCCAGTGCCTTACAGTAGTATCATAGCGATCAATGTTGATACAGGCGCGAGTGAGCAGATTGCGGCTGGTGTGCGAGATGCAAGTGGATTTGATTGGTCGCCAATAGACAAAAAATTATGGTTTGCCGATCAAGGCCGTGATTGGATGGGGGACAACTTGCCACCCGATGAGATTAACCGCATCGATGTCATAGGGAGTCATTATGGCTTCCCTTATTTACATGCCAGTAGTGTTGTCGAACCCGCCTATGAAAAACCGAAAAATTTAAAAATCACTCTGCCAATGTATGAGTTGCCAGCCCATGTTGCACCCACGGGACTTGCATTTTATCGCGGCAGTCAATTTCCCGATATTTACCATAATCAGTTGTTTGTCGCCGAAAATGGCTCGTGGAATCGTTCGAGTAAAGTTGGCTATCAAGTGGTGATGTTGAAGATTGAAGATCAAAAAGTGGTGAGTCGTGAAACGGTTGTTAGTTTCCTTGACGGTGAATTTCCCGTTGCTCGACCCTTTGCGCTGTTATCGGCATCCGATGGTGCTATGTACATCTCCGATGATTTAAAAGGTAACGTGTATCGCTTGTTTTATAAGGGCGATAGTACTGAAGAAACACAGGAACTAGAAGAAAATGAGTGACGCTATCAAGTTAAGTCTCGATGGGGTAGAGCAAATGCCATTGCGGCGCTTTACCGAAGAGGCTTATCTGAACTATTCCATGTACGTCATTATGGACCGAGCCCTGCCACACATTGGTGATGGACTTAAACCGGTACAGCGTCGAATTATCTATGCGATGAGTGAGTTAGGTTTATCGGCTCAATCTAAGCATAAAAAGTCGGCCCGTACGGTTGGTGACGTATTAGGTAAATACCATCCTCACGGCGATAGTGCCTGTTATGAGGCTATGGTATTGATGGCGCAGCCATTTTCATATCGCTACCCGTTAGTCGATGGCCAAGGTAACTGGGGTGCCCCCGATGATCCTAAGTCATTTGCGGCTATGCGTTATACCGAAGCACGTCTCTCTAAATTCTCTGAAGTGTTACTCAGTGAACTGGGACAAGGTACGGTCGAGTGGGGGGCTAACTTCGATGGCACTTTGAAGGAACCTAAAGTACTGCCTGCACGTTTACCGCATATTTTACTCAATGGTATTACTGGTATTGCCGTAGGTATGGCGACGGATATTCCGCCGCATAACGTGAGAGAATTAGTCTCCGCCTGCGTAGCATTGCTCGATGATCCTAAGCTTGAACTCGAGCAATTGATGGCCTTTGTACCTGGCCCTGATTATCCAACTGAAGCCGAAATTATTACCCCGTCTGCCGATATTGCAAAAATTTATGAGTCGGGGCGTGGGTCATTAAGAGCACGTGCGGTTTACACAGTTGATGGCGGTGAAATCATCATAACGGCGCTGCCACATCAAGCCAGTAGCGGTAAAATTTTAGAGCAAATCGCCGGTCAAATGCAGGCGAAGAAATTGCCTATGGTGGCCGATTTACGCGATGAGTCGGATCATGAAAACCCAGTGCGTCTTGTGGTAGTACCGCGCTCCAATCGCGTTGATTGCGATCAACTGATGGCGCATTTGTTTGCGACCACGGATTTAGAAAAGAGCTTTAGAGTTAACTTAAACGTGCTGGGTCTCGATGGACGTCCGCGAGTTAAAGGGTTGAAAACCTTATTAACTGAGTGGTTAGAGTTCCGCGTTGATACGGTTAAACGTCGTTTAGAATATCGTTTAGACAAGGTGGTCTCGCGGTTACATATACTCGAAGCCCTAATGATCGCTTTCCTCAACATTGATGAAGTGATCGAGATTATTCGTTTTCACGATGATCCTAAAGCCGAGTTGATGGCCCGTTTTTCACTCAGTGATAAACAAGCCGAATCGATCCTCGAGTTAAAGTTACGGCATTTAGCTAAGTTAGAAGAATTTAAGATCACGGCCGAACAAAATGAGCTTGAAGCCGAACGCGAAAAACTGGAGCAGTTATTGGGCTCAGAGCGTCGCTTGAAGACGTTGATCAAGAAAGAATTAATTCAAGATGCCGAAACCTATGGCGATAATCGTCGCTCGCCAATCGTATTGCGTAATGAGTCCAAAGCATTAACTGAACAAGAGTTAACGCCGACAGAAGCCGTGACTGTTGTCTTATCTGAAAAAGGTTGGGTGCGTTGTGCTAAGGGCCACGATATCGATCCTTTGTCGCTCTCCTATAAGTCTGGCGACCAATATCTATGTAGCGCGATGGGACGTAGCAATCAGGCCGCAGTGTTTATTGATTCGTCTGGGCGGGCTTTTGCGACGGATAGCCATACTCTGCCATCGGCCCGTAGCCAAGGTGAGCCTATTACGACTCGCTTCAATATGGCACCTGGCGAAACCATGCAGCATGTGTTGATGGGTGAAGAAGACCAATGTTATTTGTTAGCAACTGATGCGGGTTACGGTTTTATTTGTTCATACAACGATATGGTGTCGCGCAATAAAGCGGGTAAAGCCTTGCTGAGTCTACCAACAAACGCTAAATCATTAACGCCTAAGTTGATCGACCGCACTAAAGAAATGTCACTGCTAGCGATCACAAACGAAGGGCGGATGTTACTGTTTTCGCTAGAAGCGTTACCGCAATTATCCAAGGGTAAAGGTAATAAAATTATTGGCATACCAACCGAAAGAGCCAAGAATCGCGATGAACTTATGACACATTTACAATTAGTGCCGAGTGATACGCCGGTTACCTTGTGGGCAGGTAAGCGCAAACTCACACTGAAGCCAAGCGATCTTGAGCATTATAGAGGTGAACGTGGTCGTCGTGGTGCAAAATTGCCTAGAGGATTACAACGTGTCGATAGCGTTGAATTAGGTGACGGTGGTGATGCTTTAGCAAGCATCTAATGCTTTGTAATGGTTTCAATGCTGTAAAGAATTAAATGGGTTAACTAAAACCACCTCAGTTTGGCTTAGGTGGTTTTTTATTTTTGGCGCTTTTGGATTAGATTTGAGGCATAAAAAAACCTACTGTATTACTACAGTAGGTTTCTATTATCTCTTAGGTAAGAGATTAGAAGTCGTAACGTACGCCTACAGAGAATACGTTGTCATCTTGTAGATCTGTTTTAGCATTAGCAACAGTAAAATCACCACGGTACATAGCGTATTGACCATAGATCATAGTTGATTTCGCTAAGCGATAATCAGCACCAATGTTGAAGTTTTGGAAATTGATGTCATCAGCACCTTTTACGCCGCCCAGTTTAGTGTAAGCGCCACCTAAACCAGCTTCATCAATGCCGTATTCAGCCTTCAGGTTTACACCGTTCAGATCATAAGAAACGTTAACAAAGTAAGTGTTACCTTCGATGTCATTGTTCACAACATCTTCAGAGTTTTGGAATAAACCACCAACTTTGAATTGACCGAATTTTGCTTGGCCAACTAAACGGTATGCATCAACACCAGCAATGCCTTTGTTATAGGCTACTGCAGCATAGTAATTCTGTTCTTTAAACTTGCTGTCACCTAGAGTTGCGCTTAATGCATATAGGCTTTCAGAAGTCTTAGCTGTAGTGTCGTTATCATCAAATTGATAGTTAGCGTTTAATGTCACTAAGCCTGCAATTTTTGGTGAATAGTACCAAGCACCATCGGCAGTACGAGTTTGGGCACTGACTAAACGGTCGATATCGGCGTTAGTGTTACCGAAAATATCCACAGCACCTTCGGCTTGTTTGAATACTGAGTCATTACGACCCACTAACACAGTACCAGCGTTAGTTTTTAAACCTAAGAAAGTGTTACGTGCTTTGAAAACATCACCTGCACCAGAAGTGTTTTCAACTTGGAATTCCATTTGGTAGATAACGTCAAAGCCATCAGCGATTTTTTCTGAACCTTTAACACCTAATAGAGAGAAGTTGTTTTCTAAATAAGTACCTGCGTTATTCTCATCGGCATAGTTTGCTTCTAAGCCGTTAGTACCTGATTGTAGAGTGGCACCTGTGTCAGTATGGGTTAGAGCAAGCTCTAAACGACCATAGAAGCTTGGGCCTTCGGCTAGCGCACCGAATGAAGCCAATGCTAAAACTGATGCAACTGATGCAGAGATGAATGTCTTTTTCATGTTTTGTGCTCCCTCGAACCTAAGTTCTTATCCATTTTTCATGGTTTTTGTGTGGTTTAACGCATTTGCTACCTGAGTCGGTAACAAAGTTGCCGCCGATTTTTACAGTTTTACGACTCGCAGGCTGTGGCGCAGATCATGTTTTTGGCTCTCCTTGCCTATATTCGGGCCATTTCTGGGATCTTTCCTTATATCTTGACTGCAAATTTACCTGAAAGGGGTAAAACTCTATTTTTCACTTACTACTTAAGTGGTAGGTAAGGCGGATTGCCTTAGATAGTGCGTCGGCGAGGGTAACTGTAGCATATACTAATGCTGTAGCAAGTCTGTCATATTGGTTATAGATTTGTGTTTGGGGGCGATATCTAAGCAGAAAAAGCGGCCGAAGCCGCTTTTTTATCAATAAATAACCTTGGGGTTAGTTGATTAATCTATTTAAAAATCAACGCGTAAACCAACAGTAAAGATGTTGTCATTCAGGTCTTGCTTTACATCGGCCAACATAAGATCGCCATCGAAGCGTGTGTAGTGACCATAGACCATAGTCTTAGTGCTCAGGCGGTAATCAGCTCCCACACTGAACTGTTGCAGGTCAACATCACGGACCTGTTCTAGGCCACTGTTGTTTTGGTCACCAACATAACGGCTCACGTATTTACCTAAACCTGAGTCATCTTTGCCGTACATCATCTTTAGTTTTAAGTCGCCAATTAAGTAGGCTGCGTTCACAAAATAGGTATCGCCTGAGAGATTGGCAAACTTATTATCTACATGCTCACTGTGTTGATATAAGGCACCTAAGATTACGTCACCGAATTTAGCTTGGGCCACACCACGGTAGGCTTCAACGTTATCAATACCCTCACTATAGGCGGCAGCGACATAGTAGTTTTGTGCTTTAAAGGCTTTATCCCCTAAGGTGGCGCTCAGAGCATACATTTGATCTTTGCTATACACGTCGTTGCCATTCTTATCCACTTGGTCATAGTTATCACTCATCAGATAAGTGGCATTAAGCGTCACGAGATCGGCAATTTTAGGTGAATAGTAAGAAATGCCATCGGCGGAGCGTGTTTGGCCTGCAACCAGTAAGTCGATATCAGCATTGGTATTACCGAAAAGATCGAAGCTACCTTCAGCTGCTTTAAATACGGTATCGTTACGACCCACTAAAGCCGTACCTGCGGCACTTCTGATACCTAGGAATGTATTACGGGCATTGAAGGTTTTATTTGAGTTGTCAAAGTTTTCGACACCAAATTCCATTTGATAAATGATGTCAAAGTAAGGGCTTACAGCTTCAGAACCTTTTACGCCTAACCAAGAGAAGTTGTTTTCAAGAACAGTGCCCTCCTTTTGGTTTTGAGTTGCATAACCTGTGTCTGAATTGGTAATGGCAAGATCAGCATGGCCATAGAATTCAGGGCCATCGGCGAGTGCTGTGAATGAATAGAGTGTGAGGCTAGAAATAATAGCCGTCGTCAGTAGATTCTTTTTCATCTTCATTTTCCTGTGCTTATCGCTGTTATATGCATTGATAACTTCAGTATCTATGCATGCTGTTGAGCTTTTATGTGGCAAAGTCTGCACAGACTTGAAATGATAAAGTGTGATCTTGATCATGTTTCATATAAAGGGTGGCTTATTCAACATATTGTTTTACAAGTGAAATACATGTTTTTATTAAGTCGATTACCAAATGACTCGGTTGTAAATGATGGGCCTTTGCTTTTATTACACTCATTTAGTATTCGTATCCCTTTGCATCTAGTGTTTGGTGGCTGAGGATCTGATTTCGGTTTATGTCGATATCGTTTAGAATCCACGGCACATTTCTGGTGTTGCTATTAAGCTGCCCCTGTTGGCATCCATTCGATGCTAGGGCAAGCGCTCCTGCTGTTATTGGGTAATATAAGGTAAGTATTTATGACTGAGGCCTATCTAAATCGATTTGGCGGAATTGGCCGTTTGTATGGACAAAAGGCTCTGGCTAAATTTGCCACATCCCACGTGGTGGTGATTGGTATTGGTGGCGTCGGTACTTGGGCGGCAGAGGCCTTAGCGCGAAGCGGCATCGGACAGATAAGCTTGATGGATTTAGACGATATCTGTGTCACTAACACTAACCGTCAAATTCACGCGCTCAGTTCCACTATCGGCAGATCTAAAGTCGCTGTGATGGCGCAGCGGATCCGTGAAATTAATCCTGATTGCCAAGTGAATGAAATTGAAGATTTTATTACATTGGATAATCTAGGCGAGTATTTGCTTGGAGCTAAAGAGGGCGGCAATATTGATTATGTTATTGATTGTATTGATGCCGTTAAGCAGAAGGCTGCGTTAATTGCTTGGTGTAAACGTCAAAAAATCAAGATAGTGACAGTGGGCGGTGCGGGCGGACAGACAGATCCGACGCAAATTCAGTTAACTGATCTCGCTAAAACCTACCAAGATCCTTTGCTAGCCAAAGTGCGTAATATTTTGCGCCGCGAGTATAACTTCTCTAAAAACGTGCAACGCCGGTTTGCTATCGATGCTGTTTTTTCCAGTGAGCAGTTAGTGTATCCCCAAGCCGATGGCTCAGTGTGCGGTACTAAAGCGGCGGCTGATGGCAGCATGAGGATGGATTGTGCTTCTGGCTTTGGGGCTGTGACTATGGTCACTGGGACATTTGGTTTTGTGGCGGCAAGTCGCGTGTTAGCGCGATTGGCACAGCAGGCTCAAGAGGCGGTTTAAACTCTTAACCTAGATTCAGTCAAGATATCACCGCTTTCAAGGGCGGTGATACCCCTTCAATATTATGTAATTTCATTAGGTTATACCTAGATATAAAAATCTTGTTGATTATTGACTGGTTCACATTGAGTGTATGGAAATTTAATATCAAATTGTGGGCCGCCTAGTTTTGAGTCTGCGCGATAACTCATAGTGCCTTTCAACAGTGTTGCGGCATTAAAGGCCGCTGATAATCCTAAGCCAGTACCACCTTTATTACGATTTGTAGTAAAGAAGGGTTCGAACATGTGCTCAGCAACATCGGCTGGAATGGCTAAGCCATTATTTTGAATGCTGATTTGAATTGATTCTTCATCCAAAGTCGCATTAATGTGGATAAGATTGTCTTCATGTCCTTGGAATGCATGGGTAAAGGCGTTCGAGAGAATATTACTAACAATTTGATTTAACAAACTGATATTGGTTTTGATATTGAGTGTAGGCTCCACGTTGATCTCCGTTGAGGCGTTAACATTGGGATGCATAATTAATGTCGACTCTAGGATTTCATGTAGCTGCTGGTTTAGATTACAGCATTGGTGTTCTTCGTGACTGCGATCGATGGCGATCGTTTTAAATTTTTGAATTAAACTACTGGCTTTAGTGATATTACGGACAATGAGTTCACAGCTTTCTTGGTACTCATTAAGTATTTCATTTATCTCATCTAGTGTGGCTTGATCGCTGTGGATCAGGTCGATTAGTTCTTCAATATGGCTGAGCTGCGCACTCGCCGCCGTCAAACAAATGCCAATTGGGGTGTTTATCTCATGTGCAACCCCTGACACGAGTCCACCCAAGGCCGCCATTTTTTCTTGCTCAACTAAAACCTGTTGTGCTCGTTTTAGCCGACATTCCGCAGCTAATTTAGGAATAAACTACCTCATAGAATCTACCGAGTAATTTGAGTAGTTGTGTTTGGTGATCTTGAAGTCCAGTGATGAACCTTTGGCCGTTAATCTCTAGCGTATCTATGCCTTCGAATTGCAAGAAGACCCAACGTGCCGTCGGTCTGGAGGTCGTCTTGTTCTTTACCATACTTGGGAAGAACGCTTCGGTTTGTGCGAGTTGTTCTCTGATTTTGTGTTCTAAAC